>NZ_CAXTOQ010000004.1:51486-60096 GCF_964245895.1 uncultured Amnibacterium sp. | reverse complement strand
CCTCGCCGGACTCGATCCGCCCCTCGTGCCGGTGCTGCACGCCGCGGTACCAGGCGCCGTCCGCGCCGCGGACGCTGCGCACGTACACCTCGCCGTCGACCACGACGGCCCAGATGATCACGAGCCGGCGCAGCGCGTCGTCGGCTCCCCTGCCCGCGATGCGCAGCTCCTGCGCCCGCGCGAGGCGATCCAGCTCGTCGGCCGTCCAGGTCATGGGGTGCCTCCCTCCGCCGCCCCCATCCTGCGCCCGCCGGGGACGTCGGTCGACCCCGGCCGCCGAGTCGGTCAGAGGGTCGAGCGCACCTCGTACCGGGTGAGCACCGGCGGGCCGGCCAGCAGGTCGCCGAGGTTCGACGCCCCCTCCGGCGTCGCCCGCCAGGCCCGGTAGGCGTCGTCGTGCTGCAGCGACTCCCAGTGCTCCACGACGGTGACGTGCGTGCGGTCGGCGACGTCCTCGACGACCTCGAGCCCCCGGTTGCCGTCGAACGCCCTCGTCTGCTGCAGGATCGCGTCGATCAGCGCGGGCGCCTCGTCCAGCCGGTCCTCGCGGAGGTGCAGCTCGAGCAGGGACGTGACGGGCATGGTGACTCCTTCGTCGAACGGTTCCGACCGATCGTAGGCACTGCGCGATACTCGGCCCGTGCCCGCCTGCACCGTCTCGACCGTCGACACGCCCGACGGCCCGTTCACGATCCTCGAGGACGAGGAGCGGCGGGTGCTCTCCTCCGGGTGGACGGACAGCACGTCGCGGATCGTCGAGCGCCTGGCGCCGCGCGACCGCCCATCCCGGATCGTGCCGGGCGCGGCGGCGTCGGCGGAGGCGGTCGAGGCGTACTACGCGGGCGACCTCGACGGCGTGCTGACCGTCCCGGTCCGCCAGCACGGGACCGCGCTGCTGCTCGAGGGCTGGGCGCAGCTGCGCCGCATCCCCGCGGGGGTCGTGCTCAGCTACACGGAGCTGGCGGCGGCCATCGGGCGCCCGGCCGCGATCCGGGTGGCCGGCAGCGTGTGCGCGCGGAACGCCCCGGCGCTGTTCGTGCCGTGCCACCGGGTGCGCCGCTCCGACGGCACGCTCGGCGGGTTCGCGTGGGGGCTGCCGGTGAAGGCGGCGCTGCTGGCCAGGGAGGGCGCGGCTCAGCCGGCGATCTCGTAGTGCACGAAGCCGGTCAGGTCCGCGACCGTGTCGTCGAGGGCGCGGGCGGTCGTGTTCGACTCCTGCGTGAGCCAGTAGACCTTCTCCGCGCCCGCCGCCGCGGCCTGGGCGCGCACGTGCTCGATCAGCGCGCGGGCGACGCCGCCGCCGCGGGCCTCCGGAGCGACGAAGAGGTCCTCGAGGTAGCAGTACGACCTCGTCGACCACGTCGACGGGTGCAGCAGCCAGTACACCAGGCCGACTGCCGCGCCGCTGTCGTCGTGCGCGAGCACGCCGTGCACCCCGTCGCCGGCGACGAGCCGGAGGAAGACGTCGTCGGTGGTCTCCTCCGGCAGGGCCTCCTCGTAGAAGACGAGGTACGCGTCCCAGAGCCGCTGCCAGCCGGCGCGGTCAGCGGCGGTGATGAGCGCGATGGAGGTCATCGCCCGACCGTAGCGCCGGGGCCGACGGCGCGCGTCCCGTCGAGCGCGGTCAGGGCGTGCGGCGGCCCAGCTCCGCGAAGCGGTCGTCGCGCCACTCGTCCGGCAGCTCGGCGCCGTCGCGGGCCGCGTCGATCTCCCGCTGCCGCAGCTCGACCCTGCGGATCTTGCCCGAGACGGTCTTCGGCAGCTCGAAGAACTCCAGCCGCCGCACGCGCTGGTACGGCGGCAGGTGCTCGCGCGCGTGCCGGAGGATCGCGAGCGCCGTCTCCCGGTCCGGCCGCCGTCCGGGCGCGAGCGCCACGTACGCCTTCACCGCGTTCAGCCGGGTGTCGTCGGGCGCGCCGACCACCGCGGCCTCGGCGACCGCGGGGTGCTCGATCAGGACGCTCTCGACCTCGAACGGCGACACCTTGTAGTCCGACGACTTGAAGATGTCGTCGGTGCGGCCGATGAAGGTGATGACGCCGTCGGCGTCGCGGTTCGCGACGTCGCCGGTCCGGTACCACCGCTCGGCGCTGCCGGCGCCGGTGCCCGGCACGCCGAGGTAGCCCGCCATCAGGAACGGCGCCGGCTGCCGCAGATCGAGGCAGATCTCGCCCTCGTCCGCCTCCTCCCCCGAGATCGGGTCGACCAGGGTGACGGCCGCGCCGGGCAGCGGGACGCCCATCGACCCGCTGCGCACCGGGCTGCCCGGGGTGTTCGCGATCGTCGCCGTCGTCTCCGTCTGCCCGTAGCCGTCGCGGATGATGAGCCCCCACGCCTCCTGGACGCGGCTGATCACCTCCGGGTTCAGCGGCTCCCCGGCGGACAGCGCCTCGCGCAGCGCTCGGGGTCGCGCGCCGAGGTCGGCCTGGATCAGCATCCGCCAGACGGTCGGCGGCGCGCAGAAGGACGTGACGCCGTCGCGGTCGAGCAGGCCGCGCAGCGCCACCGGGTCGAAGCGGGCGGAGTTCGAGACGTACACCGTCGCCTCCGCGTTCCAGGGGGCGAAGAAGCAGCTCCACGCGTGCTTCGCCCACCCCGGCGAGCTGATCGCGAGGTGCACGTCGCCGGGCCGCAGCCCGAGCCAGTACATCGTCGTCAGGTGCCCGACCGGGTACGAGGTCCTGGTGTGCACGACCATCTTCGGGCGGCTCGTGGTGCCGGAGGTGAAGTAGACGAGGCACGGGTCGCTGGATCGCACGGGCACGACCGGTCGGGGCCCGTCGAACGCGGCGGCGTCCGAGTAGGCGGCCCATCCCTCCACCGGTCCGCCGACGGCGATGCGGGAGAACCCCGCGAGCCCGTCGAGCTTCGACGCGTCGCCGGCGTTCGCGATCACGTGCTTCACGAGGCCCCGCTCGACGCGGTCGGCGAGGTCCCCCGGGGTGAGCACGACCGTCGTGGGCAGGATGACCGCCCCGATCTTCATGATCGCGAGCATCGACTCCCACAGCTCGACCTGGTTGCCGAGCATCAGCATCACGTGGTCGCCCGGCCGCACGCCCTGCGCCGCCAGCCAGCCGGCGACGCGGTCGGACCGCCGCCGCATCGCGTCGAAGGTGATCCGCTGGTCGCGGCCGTCCTCCTCCACGATGTGCAGCGCGACGCGGTCGTTGCCGAGCGCGATGCGGTCGAACCAGTCGGTCGCCCAGTCGAACGCGTCCCCGACGTCGGGCCATACGAACTCCGCGGACGCACGCCGGTGGTCCTCCCGCAGCGCGATCAGGCGGTCGCGGGCAGCGCGGAAGACCTCGTCGGCGTCCATGGCCCCATCCTCCCCGTCACACCCGGGCGATCCGGTCGATGTCCTCCAGGAACTCGGCGGCGACCTCGGGCGACACCGTCGCGCGGGTCGCCGCGATCGCCGCGAGGTAGTGCGCGTGCGACGGGCCCTCCGCCTCGTCCGGCGAGCGGTCCGCGGTCGACAGCGCCTCCTCCAGCGCGCGCTGCGACGCGGTGCGCGCCGCGTACTCGATGTCGGCCGGCGAGAAGCCGTCGGTCCGCGCGACCAGCTGCGCCGCATCGACGCCGGCCGCGGCCTGCTGCGGGATGTACCGGCGCCAGATCGACTCGCGGGCGACGGCGTCGGGCAGCCCGATCGGGATGACGTAGTCGAAGCGGCCGTGCCGGAGGAAGGCGGTGTCGAGCGCGCGGATGAAGTTCGTGGCGCAGACGAGCAGCCGGTTCGGCTGGTCGCGGAAGGTCGGGATGATCTTCAGCAGCTCGTTCGTGACGCCCTGCATCGCCGACGGCGGCTCACCGCCGCGCTGGACCGCGATCTCCTCCACCTCGTCGATGAAGACGACCGCGTGCTCGAGGTCGGCGATCCGGGTGAAGGTCTGCCGCAGCGCGCCCGCCAGCCCGGCGGGATCGGCGGCGAGCCGGGACGGGAAGACCTCGACGAAGGACCACTCGAGCCGGGAGGCGATCGCGCGGGCGAACGTCGTCTTGCCGGTGCCGGGCGGCCCGAACAGCACGACCGCGCTCGGCGGCACGACGCCGAACCGGTCGGCGAGGTCGGGCTGGGCGAGCGGCATCACCAGCCGGCGCTCCAGCAGGTCCTTCTCCTCCCCCATCCCGCCGATCGCCTCCCACAGCCCGCGCGGCAGCACCCGGCCGCCCAGCTGCGCCAGCGGCCCCAGCTCCTTCCGCTGCACCGGGATGCGGCGCTCGAAGTACCGGAGGTTCTGCTTCGCCTCGAACCCCTGCGCGGCGAACGCGTCGGTGCGCAGCTGCGCGTCCGGCAGCAGCACCGACAGCTTCGACAGCCCGAGCGGCGCCATCCGCTTCTCGAGCGCCGCGAGCATCGCGCCGCCGATCCCCCGCCGCTGCCACGCGACGCTCGTGGAGAGGAACACGATCCAGCCCTGCGCGTGCGCGGCGCGGCCGACCGCCGCGCCGATCACGACGTCGTCGCGCACCGCCACGACGGCGTGGTCCTTCTCGCAGGAGGCGAGCACCTCGGCGAGGCCGTACACGGGCTCGACCTCGGTCGAGCGCAGCTCCTCCCAGAGGTGGAGGATCCCGTCGACGTCGTCGGGATGGAAGTCGCGGATGCGCCACTGCGCCATGGAGGGCCTGCCTTCGACACGGGGAGAACGGTCCGGCGCCGGGTGGCGGCACCATGTCTTCGCGGACATCCCCCGGTCGGTCGGACCGGGAGGGAGCGGACTTCCCCGGATCGAGGAGCATCGCTGCCCGGCCAGTGTGCAGGCGGGGCTTCGGGGGCGCAACCGCCGGCGCCTCCCTCTCGCGGATCCGGATCGCTGCCGCGGATCCGGACCGGTGGAGCGACACGCCGCGTGGATCCGCTGGGCAGCGGCGTGTCGCCCAGATGATCCGGATCCGCGAGAGGGATCCGGATCCGCGAAGCGGGCGATCAGCCGCGCTTCGCCCGCTTGGCCCGGCGGCGCTCCCGCCACGGCATCGCGGCGAGCGCCGCGGCCTCCCGGGCCCGCTCCTCGGTCAGCGCCTGCTCGCGCGCGACGCGGCGTTCCCCGGCGCGCCGCCGCCAGGCCGCCACCTCGGCGTCGACGTCGCGCGGCCGCGTGACGACCGGCGGGCCGCCGAGCAGCTGGCGCCGGGCCTCCCGCACGCGCCGGTTGAAGTCCTCGAGCGCCTCCCGCACCTGCGCCTCGCTGCTCAGGGCGTCGAGGCGGTCACCCAGCCGCGCGTCCTCCGTGCGGAGGGTCAGCGCAGGCGGACCGAGCCCGGTCAGGTTCTCCCGCTCGATCTTGCGGCGGATCCACCAGTGCTCGTCGTGCACACCGCCGAGGTCCTGCAGCGGCTTGCCCGCGCCCGGCAGCCCGTCGAAGTCCCCGCGGCGCTGCGCCTGCTGGATCGCGACCTCGACCGCCATCGACCGCTCGTCGAGCGTCGCCTGGCCCCGGTCGACGGGGTCGTCCTCCTCCGCGCCCGCCACGCGGTCCGCGGCGTAGCGGGCCGCGGCGAGGCGGGAGTCGGGTGCGCGCTGCTCGGTCATGGGGATGGTCTCCGCATCCACGGTAGGCGAGGAACCGGCGGGAGGGGTGCGAGCCGGTCAGCGGAGCCCGACGGCGTCGAGCCGCAGGGCGTACCGTCGGATCGAGTCCCGCTCGAGGAGGAGCCACCATGGCCGACAAGTCCCCCAAGAAGACCACCGCGAAGACCGCAGCGGCGAAGACGCTGAAGGAGAAGCGGATCGACAAGAAGGAGAAGACGGCGGCGAAGCGCAAGTCCGGCTAGGTCCGCCGAACGCCGTTGACGGGGCCCTGCGCTGCCGACCTCCCGGTGCTCACCGGCGGGACGGCAGCGGAGGGCCCCGCTAGCGTCCGTCGCGGTGCGCGCCGTCGCCGAGAAGGCGGTCGAGCATCGCGAGCGCGCCCACCTGGTCGACGTCGGCGTCGAGCAGCCACTGCGCCTGCAGGCCGTCCGACGCGGCGATCACGAGCGCCGCGACCTGGTCGGGGTCGAGGTCGGGGCGGACGGCTCCGGTCGCCTGGCGGGCGCGGACCTGCGCGGCGAGCGTCGCCCTGGCGGCCGCGAACCGGTCCGTGGCGAACCTCGTCGCGGCCGGGTGCCCCTCCTCCAGCGCCGTCGCGACGAGGCTCGTGTACAGCTGCACCATGCCGGGCACCCCGCGGTTGCGCTGCGCGGACAGCCGCATGGCCTCGACCGGGCCGACCTCGTCCGGGATCGGCGCCTCGCGCTCGAGGCGGCGGGCGGACTCGGTGTAGACCTCGACGAGCAGCCGCTCGAGCGACCCGAAGTGGTGGATCAGCGCCGCGTGCGTGACACCGACCGCCTCCGCGATCGCCCGCAGGCTGGTGCGGTCGGCACCGCGCTGCGCGAAGACCTCGATGGCGGAGTCGAGGATCTCCTGCCGCCGCGCGACCCCCTTCGGATAGGAGCCGCGAGCGCGCGACGGCTCCTCCGCGTGGTCGGTCATGGGGGCATCGTAAGGCGTTCGGAACCCAGATACCTCCACGCGGAGGTTTCCGTGTAGCGTCGGATCGGCACCGAGCGGTGCCGCGACAGAACGACGTGACGAAGAAGGACGACGTGCCCCAGCCAGAAGCATCCGTGCAGCTCTACTCACTCGCGGAGCAGTTCTCCGCCGACATGGCCGGGTCGCTCGACCGGCTCGCCGCGATCGGCCTGAAGAACGTGGAGGCGTTCGACTTCGTCGGCCGCCCGCAGGAGATCCGGGCCGCGCTCGACGCCGCCGGGCTCGCCTCGCCGACCGGTCACGCCCCCCTGCTGTCCGACACGCTGTGGACGCCGGACGGCTCCATCCCGACGCCGAAGCCGGAGGTGGTGTTCGAGGCGGCGGCCGCGATCGGCATCCGGACCGTGATCGACCCCTTCGTCGCGCCGGAGCGCTGGCTGACCGAGGACGGCGTGCAGGACATCGCCGAGCGCATCAACGCCGCGGCCGAGGTCGCCGCCGGGTTCGGCCTGACCGTCGGCTACCACAACCACGCGCAGGAGTTCATCGCCTCCTTCGACGGGAGGACGGCCTACGAGCGCTTCGTCGAGCTGACCGAGGACCGCGTCGCGATCGAGCTGGACCTGTTCTGGGCGCTCACCGGCGGGCAGGACGTCGTCGCCCTCACCGCGAGCCTCGGCGACCGCCTCGTCGCGCAGCACATCAAGGACGGCGTCGCGCCGGCCGACAACCCGTTCGCGCCCGGCGCCCCGGCGTTCGGCTCCGACAGCCTGGACCAGCGCCGCGCCGGCGAGGGCGACGTCGCGCTCGCCGAGGCGCTGCGCGCCGCGACCGCGCTGCAGTACGCGGTCATCGAGTACGACCACGCGCCGGGCGACGTGTTCGAGGACGTCGCCGCCTCCTACGCCTTCCTCACCGACGGCGGGTTCGTCCGATGAGCGCCGTCGGTGTCGGCATCATCGGCGTCGGGGTCATCAGCGACACCTACCTCGAGAACCTCGCGTCGTTCCCCGACGTGGAGGTGCTGGTCGTCGGCGATCTGCTGGTCGACCGGGCGAGGGCGCAGGCCGAGAAGCACGGCGTGCCCGCGTGGGGCTCCGCCGAGGACGTGCTCGCGCACCCGGACGTGCAGCTGGTCGTCAACCTGACGATCCCTGCCGTCCACGTGGAGGTCTCGGCCGCCGCGATCGGCGCCGGCAAGCACGTCTGGAGCGAGAAGCCGCTCGGCCTGAGCCGCGACGGCGTCGCCGGCCTGCTCGAGCAGGCGCGCGCCGTCGGCGTGCGCATCGGCTCCGCCCCCGACACGCTGCTGGGCCCGGGCTTCCAGAGCGCGAAGCGCGCGATCGCCGCGGGCGTCATCGGCGAGCCGCTGTTCGCGCAGACCGCGTTCCAGACCCAGGGCCCCGACCTCTGGCACCCGAACCCCGGCTTCCTGTTCGCGCAGGGCGCCGGCCCGCTGCTCGACATGGGCCCGTACTACTTCTCGGCACTCGTCAGCCTGCTCGGCCCCGTCGACCGGATCGCCGCCGTCGGGATGAAGAAGCAGGAGCAGCGGCGCATCCACACGGGCCCGAACGCCGGGGACACGTTCCCGGTCGAGGTCCCGTCGACGATCCAGATCCTCACCGCGTTCGAGTCGGGCACGCAGGCGCAGAGCCTGCTCAGCTTCGACTCGGCGCTGGAGCGCCACGGGATCCTCGAGATCCACGGCACCGAGGGCTCCATCGTGCTGCCCGACCCGAACATGTTCACCGGGCGCACCGCGTACGTGAAGCCGCTCGGCGTGCTGCGCGACGGCGACCCCCACGAGCAGACCTGGATCGACGTGGAGGAGACCGGCACGGTCACCGGCCGCGGCCTCGGCGTGCTCGACATGGTCCGCTCGATCGCCGCCGACCGGCCGCACGTCGCCTCCGGCGAGCTCGGCCGCCACGTGGTCGACGTGCTGCTGTCCGCGCAGGACTCGGCTGCGACGGAGCAGTTCGTGAAGGTCGAGAGCACGGTGGGCCCGGTGCCGCTGCTGCCCGACGGCTTCGATCCGCTCGCCGCGACGCTCTAGCGGTCCGACCGACGCGGCTCGTCCCACTCGTTGTAGGCGCGATGCCCCGTCAGGCGCTCGAACGCCC
>NZ_CAXTOQ010000004.1:0-51386 GCF_964245895.1 uncultured Amnibacterium sp. | reverse complement strand
CGCGGCTCGTCCCACTCGTTGTAGGCGCGATGCCCCGTCAGGCGCTCGAACGCCCCGGCGTACCAGCGCGACGAGGTCCGCGGCACCGCGAAGCTGATCGACAGGTCGTGCAGCTCGCACGCGACGCCCAGCTCGAGGTAGATCCGCTTGGCGTCGCTGATCAGGTGGAGGCGGTCCTCGTACTGGATGCCGACGTCCCGCTGCTCCGGCGGTGGACCCGCGACGAGGTCGGCGATGTTCATGCCGGACGTCCCTGTCCCGCGAGCCGAGCGGACCCCACAGCACCCCCACATCGGGCGGGTCCCGTGCTCCGCCCGACCACCCCGGACGGCGATCGCGCCGACATGTCGAGTGTCGCTCTCGATCTCGTGAGCGCGGTGTGCGTGCACGCGACGACGCCCGCTACGCCTCCGCGGCGGCGTCCCAGGCGCTGCGCGGCGGGCAGGTCAGCTGCGTCGGCCGCGAGGTGTCGGCGGTGCGCCGCAGGTCGTGCAGCGCCATCGGTCCGCCGCAGACGGGGCAGCGGGGATCGGCGGGCAGCCGGTACGGCTCCTCGGCGTGGCCCGCGCCGATCTGGGCCGGCCCCATGATCGGTAGCAGCCCCCGGTCGAGACCCTGCGCCGAGCCGAACAGCCGCTCCCTGATCGATCGTCGGCTCATGCTTCGTATACTAACACTTCGTGGACGAGTAGACTGTGGGCGTGAGCTCGACCGAGCAGGATCCGCTGGCCCTCGACCGCCAGGTGTGCTTCGCCCTGGCCGCCACGAGCAGGAGCGTGATCGGCGTCTACCGGCCGATCCTCGAGCCCCTCGGCCTCACGCACCCGCAGTACCTCGTGATGCTCGCCCTGTGGGAGCGCAGCCCCCGGTCCGCTCGGGACATCGCCGACGCCCTCTACCTCGAGCCGCCGACCCTCACCCCCCTGCTGAAGCGCCTGGAGGCGATCGGCGCCGTCACCCGGCTGCGGAACCCGGCGGACGAGCGCGAGCTGCGGGTCGAGCTGACCGATCGCGGCCGCGCGCTGCGGGAGCAGGCCGAGCGCGTGCCCGAGCAGGTCGTCGAGCGCCTGGGCGTGCCGCTCGCGACGCTGGAGGAGGTCCGCGATCGGCTGACGGAGCTGCTCGCCGCGACCCGCGCCCGAGGCCCCCTGCCGCAGGACCAGCCGGCCTGAGCACCGGTCAGCGCAGGGTCGCCGGCAGCGCGGGCGTCCGCGTCAGCTCGCGGGCCGCGATGCCGACGACGGCGCTGTAGGTCGGGTAGGCGAACCGCACGTTCGCGAGCGTCGACACGTCGATGCCGGCCGCCATCGCCGTCGTCACCGACTGGATCACCTCCACGGCGTTCTCCCCCACCGCGTGCGCACCGAGCAGCAGCTCGCGCCGCCGGTCCGCGATCAGCTTGAGGAAGCCGCGCTCCCGGTCGTCGATCACCGCCCGGTCGAGGTCGGCGTACCGAACGGTCGCGACGACGCACTCGAGGTCGCGGGCCCGCGCCTCCGCCTCCGTCAGCCCGACGCCGGCGTAGTCGGGATCGGTGAACCCGCCAGCGGGCAGCAGGTGCTGGGGCGTGCGTCGGTCGACGCCGAGCACCGCGTTCTCCGCGGCGGCCTCGCCCTCGAACTGCGCCGCCTGCACCAGCATGTCGCGCCCGTTCGTGTCGCCCGCGGCGAGGATGTGGGGCACGACCGTGCGGAAGTACCGGTCGGCAGGCACGCTCGACCGCACGGTCTGGATCCCGGCGCGCTCGAGACCCAGGTCCTCGACGTCGGCCGGCCAGCCGGTGGCCATCAGCACCACGTCGAAGTCCGCGGAGGCGGGTCCGCCACCCTCCCGCCAGGTGAGGGTGATCGCGCCGTCCGGGGCGCGCTCGAGCCGGTCGACGCCGTCGATGCCGGTGCGGACGTCGACGCCCTGCTCCCCGAACGCGTTCGCGACGGCCTCGGAGATCGACTCGTCGGAGGCGACGAGGACCCGCGGCGCGAGGTCGAGCAGCGTGACGGCCGAACCGAACGCGCTGAACACGGTCGTCAGCTGGGCACCGGTGTTGCCGGCGCCGATCACCGCCACGCGGCGCGGCAGCGAGGGCAGGCGCAGCACCTCCTCCGGCACGGTCGCCAGCTCGGCGCCCGGGATCGGCAGCCGGCGGGAGCGCCCGCCGACGCAGACGATGATCGCGCGGGCGGTCACCCGGCGACCGCTCTCCGTCACGAGCGTGCGGTCGTCCTCGAACCGGGCGCGTCCTTCCTGCACGAGCTCGATGCCCGCCTCCGCGAACCGCTGCGCCTCCCGCTTGATCGACCGCACCTGCTCGACCCGCTCGGCGACGCGCTGCACGGTCGCCGACCAGTCGACCGTCGGCGCGCCGACGCCGATGCCGTACGCGCCGGCGGCGCGCACCTCGCGCACCAGCCGAGCGGTCTTCGCGAGCACGCGCGTCGGCACGCAGCCCGTGTTGACGCACGTGCCGCCGAGGCGACCGGCCTCCAGGACCACCACCGTCGCGCCCAGCTCCGCGGCCCGCAGCGCGGCCGCGGTCCCCGCCGGGCCGGCGCCGATCACGGCGACGTCGTAGACGGTCGGGTCCTCTGGCATCAGGGCGTTCCTCCGGTCGATCGGTGCCGCGCGCACGGCGGTCCGGGTCGACGCAAGCACGGGCCTCTGGGGATGCGCCGAGCCGCTCAGCCCGCGGCGGCCTGCTCCGCCAGCAGCAGGCTCACCGACAGCAGATCGCGTTGCCGTTCCGGATCCGCGATGAAGTCGGCGATCGGGAACCGGCCGTGCCGGTCGAAGAAGACCGTGGCGCCGGGCTCGAGCGCCGGATCCGCGGCGATGTCGGCGAGCTGGGTGCCCACCGCCGCGGGCGTCCTGGTCGAGCGGGCGAAGAACGGCTTCATGATCGCGCGCACGACCGCGGGCACCTCGCGGCGGATCTGCGTGTCGACCGATCCCGGACCGAAGCCGATCGCGGTCACCCCGTACCGGTCCGCCGCCTGCGCGGTGAGCAGGTCGTTGGCCAGCTGCGCCTGCCCGTGGCTGGTCATACCCGTCCGGGCACGGACGACGGCGGGGTCGGCGAACTCGAGCCGGGCGAACGACGGCACGGTCCGGCTGGACGCCGCGATCGTGATCGCCCGGGTCGACGGCCGCAGCGCACGCTCCTCCGCGAGGGTCTCGAGCAGCACGAACCGGGAGAGGTAGCCCACCGCGAAGTCCCGCTCGATCCCCTCGCTCGTGTGCTCCGTGCGGGTGAGCAGGATGCCGGCGGCCTGGACCAGCACATCGACGTGCTCGACGTCCGCCGCGATGCGGCGCGCGACGGCGGTGACGTTCGCCATCAGCGAGAGGTCCGTCGGCATCGCGCGCATGCTGCCGGGCCCGGTCAGCCCCGCCGCCTCGGCCAGCAGCCGATCCGCCTTCGCCTGCGAGCGCCCGAGGATCAGGACGTCCGCGCCGCGACGCCGCAGCTCCAGCGCGGTGGCGGCACCGATGCCGTCGGTGCCGCCGGTCACGACGGCGGTGGTTCCGATCATGGCGCTCCCGCCGCGACCCGTCTGCTGCATGGGACTCCTCGATTCAGGTCTGGACCCGGGGTCCGTCGGACGATCGGCCGGGCGGGCGGTCCGCCGGGATGAGCCGCAGGACGAGGGCGTGGAGCAGGTCGCGCTCCTGCGCATCGAGGGCGGCGAAGGTGCGCTCCATGAACGCGCCGTGCGCGGGGACGACCCGGTCCAGCAGGGCGGCGCCGGCCGGGGACACCGCGAGCTCGTCGGCGCCCTGGTTCCGGACCCGTTCGACGAGCCCCGCCTGCTCGAGCTTCTTGACGAGCTGGCTGACGTTGCCCTTCGTCACCCCGGACGCGCCGGCCAGCTGCCACTGCGCGATGCCCGGATGCTCGGCGATCCGCACCATCGTCTGCAGCTGCGCAGGCGTGAGCCCGAAGGAGGCGAGCTCTGCCGCGGCCGCCTGCCCGGCGCCGTGCAGGAAGCGCGCCATCGCGGTGAAGAGCGCCGACTCGGGGGACGAGAGCGCGCTCACGGGCGCGAGTTTAGCACTAAACCGCAGTTGCAGGCGTTCGATCGGGCGCGCGGCGCGGAGCCGTTCCGATCCTGCGGGGACGCGAACTCAGAACGGCACCTCGTCGAGGTGCTCCACCTTCCGCACCGCTGCGGATGAGCCGCTGACCCGCTTAGGAGGCCTCGGTGCGAAGGGAGTCCCACATCCGCCTGACCCCCGGGGTCGGCTGGTGGATCTCGATGGGATGCGCGAACAGCGGGCCGCCGTCGAACCAGTTCGCGACGGCGCCACCGACCGAGGTCGTGAGCAGCGCGCAGCCGCCGCCGTCCAGGTCCTGCGTCTCGGCGGCGAGGTCCTCCGTCCACCACGAGACGTGGCTCACCGCGCCCGGCGCGACGCCGAGGGCGGCGCGCAGCTCGGGCGGCTCGATCCGGTGAGCGAGGTTCAGCTCCAGGATCACGGGTCCCCACTGCGCGAACGCGGCGGTGTGGTCGAGCACGGCCGGTGCGCCGCGGAACCGGAACTCGCCGAGGTCGACGTGCTCGAGCACGGTGAACGGACCGACGCCGAGCAGCCGCTCGGCGTCCCGGATGCTCGCCTCCAGGTCCTCGGTCCAGTAGCCGATGTGGTGCAGCCCGCGAGACGTCACGACTCCTCCTTCTCCGTCGGTCGGATGTGCGGCCGCGGCGTGCTCCTCACCGGCCCGGGCCGGTCGAGCAGCTCGACGAGGTTCCCCTCCGGGTCCGCGACGAAGCTGAAGCGGACGCCGGGTTCGGGGGCGTCGCCGGGCGGGAGGCGTTCCTCGGCGCCCGCCGCGAGCAGCCGCGCGTGCCACGCATCGGTGTCGTCGACCCGCACGCAGACGTGGCCGAGGCCGCGGGTCAGCAGGGCCGCTTGCGGGTCGGGGGCGCGGAGGCCGCCTCCCGAGCCCTGCCGCTCGAGCAGCTCGATCGCCTGCCCGTCCTCGGATACGACGAACGCGCCGCGCAGGCCGAGCGGCGGGATCGCGAAGGGCGCCGCGACGCGCCAGCCGAACGCCGCCGCGTACCAGGCCAGCTGCGCGTCGAGGTCGCCGACGCTGAGGCCCACGTGATCGATGGCGGCCATCAGCGCGGGACCCCGCTAAGCGTGCGCCGGCCGGTCGGTCCGCGTCGCGCGGAGGGCCGCACCATCGCGCGGTGGGTCGACCTACCGCGCGATGGTGGGAGCACCGCGCGACGCGGTGGGGGTACCGCGCGACGCGGTGCGGGTACCGCGCGAGGGGCCCGCCGGCGGGAGCGCATCAGCCGCGCAACCATCAGCCGAGGACGCTCTGGCCGCCGTCGACGACCAGGTTCACGCCGGTGATCCAGGAGGCCTCGTCGGAGGCGAGGAACAGCGCCGCGTTCACGATGTCGTCCGGCTGCCCGACCCGCTGCAGCGGGATGCGGGCGATGTTGTCCCGGAACGCCTGCGGCCCGGTCTCGACGAGCCACGCGGTCTGCGGCGTGACCGTGAAGCCGGGGCTGACCGCCACGCAGCGGATGCCGAACCGGCCGCCCTCCGCCGCGAGCTGCTGCGTCAGGGAGAGCACGCCGCCCTTCGCGGCACCGTGCGCGTTCTGCGCCATGAACTCGACGCCGCGGATGCCCGCGATCGACCCGACGTTCAGGATCACCCCGCCGCCGCGCCGCTTCAGGTGCGGCCAGAACGCCTTCGAGACGTAGAAGACGAGGTCGAGCTCGTTCCGCATCGTGTGGTCCCAGTCCTCGACGCTCAGCTCGTCCATCGCGCCGAACCGGGGCGAGGAGGCGTTGTTGTAGAGGATGTCCGCGTCGCCTGCCTCCCCGATGCCCGCCTCCACCCAGGCCGCGGCCGCAGCCGCGTCGCCGAGGTCCACCGGAGCCGTCACGGCGATCTCGCCGCCCGCGTCCCGCACGAGGCGAGCGGTCTCCTCCGCGGTCGCCGCATCCATGTCGCAGCCGACGATCCGCGCGCCCTCGGCGGCGAAGCGGAGGCTCGCAGCGCGTCCCATGCCGCCGCCGACCCCGGTGATCAGGGCGGTCCTGCCCGCCAGTCGTGCCATCAGCTGCTCCAGTGGTTGACGTTGACCGCGGCGGGGTCCCCCGCCAGGTGGCGCACGAACCGGCCGCGCGGATCGCGCTCCTCGATCACGCGCTGCAGCCGCCGCCAGTGCTCGGGGCTCAGCACCTGCAGCTGCCGGTTCGTCATGTCGCTGTCGCCCAGGTACTGCCCGACGGTGACCGGCTGGGCGGCGGTCCAGGCGCCGTTCAGCCAGCGCCGCAGCGCCGCGTCCCGCGCCTCGTCGTCGTAGACGAGGTAGCTCGCGACGTAGGCCTCGCTCTGCAGCGAGAACGCCATGTCGGGCAGTGGCCGCAGCGGGCCCATGCTGAACCAGATCGTGAACGCCGCGGGTTCCGGCAGGTCGACGAACAGGGGCCGGAGGGCCGCCGCGACCTCGGCGGGGTCGCCGTCGATCCAGCCGTTGTCGACGAGGTAGCGGGCGTGCTCCGGGTTCGCGCGCACCTGCTCCGCCCGCTGCTCCGCCAGGGTGGTCGGGACCGCGTCGACGTGGACGAGGGCCTCGTGCACCAGGGGCGAGGTGCGGAACGCGGCGAGCGCCGCCTCCCCCTCCGCCGCGTCGTCGACGAACGCGAGCGCGCTGACCAGGAGGACCCGCTCGCCGTTCTCTGGCGTCATGCTGACCGCCACGATCTCGACGGTCGGCGGGACCTGCTCGTGGATCTCGTACAGCCACGGCAGCACCCGGTCGAACAGCGCGACGGGGTACACGTGCAGCGTGAAGGACAGGTGCCCAGGCAGGGCCCTGGTCGCGAGGTGGAAGCGGGTGACGACGCCGGGGAAGGTGGGCCCGGCGCCGCGCGCCGCCCAGTACAGGTCGGCGTGGGTCGCGGCGTCGGCCCGGACCAGCTCGCCGTCCGCGGTGACCACGTCGACGGCGACGACCTGCTCCGCGGCCCAGCCCCAGCCGCGGGCGTTCCAGCCCTGGCCGCCCTGCAGCAGGAACCCGCCGATGCCGACGGAGGGGCAGTGGCCGCCGCCGAAGAACCGGCCGCGCGCCTCCAGGAACGGGCCGAGGTCGTCCCCGCCCCTGACGGCCGGCCCGGCGGAGACGATCTGCGTCGCCTCGTCGTACGTCATGCCGGTGAAGGCGCCAAGATCGATCAGCAGGGACCGGTCGCGGATGCTCCACGCCGCCCAGCTGTGCCCGCCGGAGCGGACCGCGACCTGCCAGCCGCGCGCCGCGGCGAGGCGCACCCCCTCCTGCACGTCCGCCTCGTCTGCGGCGAGCAGCACCGCCTCCGGGCGCCGGTCCGAGGGCCTGCGGCCGTTGAAGATCCGGCCGAGCACGGCCTCCTCGAACCCCGGCTCGCCGGCGAGCACCAGGCGTCCCGTCACGGCCGCACGCTCGGGTCCCAGTCGAGGTAGCCCTGGCGGCGCGCCTCGATCTCCGGGCGCATGGCGGCGTGCCGGGCGGCGGTCTGCTGCACCTCGGCGAAGTGCGCGCGCTTCTCCTCCAGCGAGATCACGGACTGCGCGAGCCCGGCCGGCCCGAACGCGACCAGCGCCTCGCCGTCCTCGACCCGGAGGGTGCCGCCCGCGCCGCAGGAGGCGCACTCGACCAGGTCGCCGCCGCGCAGCGCGAGGACGGAGAGGTGGCAGACGGGGCAGGCACCCGAGGCGCCCCGGTACTCGGCCTGCTCGAACGGGCGGCCGAGCTGCTCGCCCACGTTCCGGCCCAGCTGGGCGGCCCGCTCGAGCGCCGCCGCGTCGAGCACGATCGACGCCGGGCTGCCCGCGCCCGCGAACTCGACCTGGTCCACCACCGCGATCTGCGCGGAGGCGGTGAGGGTGTGCATCAGCGGCAGCGCGAGCGTCTTCCAGTACGACGGCAGCGAGCCGCCGACCGCGATGAAGCCCGCGACCCGTGGCCGCAGCACCCGCTCGTCGATCGCGAAGTCGACCGGGATCTCGGCGCCCTCGCTGCGCAGCCGCAGCAGCTCGGCCGTGAACACGACGTCCGCCTGCGGCCCGGAGATCTTGTCGCCGAGCAGCCGGAGGAGGCCGGGGATCGTCCGCGTGTAGATCGGGCTGGAGACGATCAGGCCGTCCGCCGCCATCAGCCGGTCCCAGAACCACTGGGCGTCGTCGCCGTGCGCGGCGGGCCCCGTCGACAGGTCGAGGTCGCCGATGCGGACCAGCTGCACCTCCGCCCCCGCGGCCTCGGCGCTGCGCAGCGCCTCCTTCAGCAGGATCTCCGCGCTCCCGCCGGCGTTCCCGGCCGACAGCCCCAGCAGTCTCATGCGTGCCCCTCCCCCACGATGCGGTCGTCCGTCAGCCACGACCGCTCGATGCCCTGCACCAGCGCGACGAGCGCGTCGTTCAGCGGCGTCGGCACGCCCGCTCCGCGGCCCGCCGCGGCGATGCCGCCGTTCAGCATCTCGACCTCGGTGCGACGGCGGGCCTGCACGTCCTGCAG
The DNA here is from genome assembly GCF_964245895.1 of uncultured Amnibacterium sp. GTDB lineage: Bacteria > Actinomycetota > Actinomycetes > Actinomycetales > Microbacteriaceae > Amnibacterium. Next base: position 42,871 of record NZ_CAXTOQ010000004.1, on the reverse strand, counting down.
CATGCTCGCGCGGTGGGCGTAGGCGCGCTCGACGGCGTCGTCGATCATCGCCTCGGGGTCGGCGTCGACCTCGATGCCGAGCGCCGCCGCGACCCGGCGGCCCTCGTCGATGACCTGTCCGGCCAGCCGTCGGACGGCGGGCAGCGAGCCGACCTGCCCGATCGTGAGTCCCGTGACCGCACCGACCGCGTTCGTGCCGGCGTTGAACAGCAGCTTCGTCCACTGGGCGCCGCGCGCGTCCGGCAGGGCGGAGGCGGGCAGGCCGCCCCGGGTGACCAGGTCGGCCAGCAGCGCGACCTCGTCCGCGCGGGCCGGCTTCGGCTCGAAGGGCCCGAGCCACGTGCCGCCGGTCGCGTCGAACCGGACGACGCCCGGCGCGGTCACGGCACCCGCGACGAGGGTCGTGCCGCGGAGGACCCTGGGCACGGCGGGCGCGATCGCCTCCTCGTTGCCGAGCCCGTTCTGCACGCTCGCGACCGCGGCGTCCGCGAAGACGCCCGCGCAGGCCTGGATGGCGGCCGCGGTGTGCTCCGACTTCGTCGCCACGATGCCGAGGTCGCAGGGCGGGATCTCGGAGGGGTCCGTGCGGGCTGCCACGCGGCCGAGCACCTCCGAGGCGCCCGTCACGCGCAGCCCGGTCGCGTTCATCGCGTCGACGTGCGGTCGGGCGACGTCGTACGCCCACACCTCCACGTCGTCGAGGGTGCCGAGGTGCGCGGCGAAGAGGCTGCCGATGGCGCCGCAGCCGACGACGCAGACCCGCGTCACCGCGCGTCCGCGAGGGCCGCGCGGGCGATCTCCGCAGCGAGCAGCGGGTCGGGCCCGGCGACGCCGAGGCCGCCGCGGACGCGGTCGCCGTCCGTCCAGGGCAGGCCGCCGGCGACAGTCGCGACCGGGAACGGCAGCAGGCGGGCGAGCGCCCCCTCCGTCCACCGCGCGCCGATCGCCTCGCTCGCCAGCTCGAAGGTGGCCGCGGCCGCGGCGAGCGCGGGCGCGAGGAACGACGCGGCGGTCGCCGCGCCGTCCGTCGAGTCCTGCTGGATCGGGTCGCCCCGCCGGTCCACGACCGCGACCGAGATGCGCGCGCCGAGCCGGTCCGCGGCGGCGAGCGCGGCGTCGGCGAGCCGGATCGCCGCGTCCAGCTCCGTCTGCAGGGCGGCGCGCGGCGCCTCCGCCATCCCGAGCCCCGCCGGGGCGTCGTCGGGGAACGGCCCGAAGCTGCGCGCCCAGCGGGCGTCGTCGTCGCCGTGCTGCCCGGCGTACGGCAGGCGCAGCGCGTAGTGGATCAGCAGGTCCTCCGGGTTCGCCGGCCTGCCGTCGGCGATCATCCGCTGCTGCTCGACGCCGGCGGGGAAGAACGGGCTGACGGTCGCGCCCGACGCCGCGATGCCGCCGACCACCTCGTCGCCGTCGAGCACCGGCATGCCGCCGGCGCCGGGGAACGCGGCCTCCGGCGAGCAGAGCACGAAGCCCTTCTCGACCGGCGCGGACACGAAGTTCATCCGGCCGAGGTGCTCCGCGCTCGGGATCTGCTGCGTCGCGGAGATCCAGGCCTTCGAGCGCGCCCGCGCCATGCCGCCCGCGCCGCCGCGGTCCATGCGGGAGGTGGAGACGAGCGCGCCGGTCGCGCCGACGACGGCGATGCCGCCGCGGAGGCCGAGCTGCTCGGCCTTGTCGATCGCGCGGGCGATCAGCGCGCGGGCGTCCGCGAGGGGCAGGTCACGGGTTTCGGGCATGCGGCCGCTCCGTCGGGGTCGGACGCTCGGCCGGTTCGCCGGGCGGGAGGGAGGAGTCGGCGGCGAGCGCGGGTGCCGGAGCGCCGCCGAACCACCGCACCGGCAGCACCAGGTCCCGCACCGCGGTGATCCGGCGGGCGAGGCCCTTCCCGTTCACGAGCGCCGCGGCGACGCCGTCCGGGTTCTGCACGGCGGTGAACGCGAGCGCGATGCCCGCGACGATCTGCTGGTACTGGCCGATGTGCAGCACCGAGTCCAGGAAGGCGACGAAGAGGCCGTCGGAGGCGAACATGATGCCGGCGATCACCGCGCCGGCGATGCGCCCGATGCCGGCGACGTACGCGATGGCGAGCACGGTGAGCGAGGTGAAGGTGCCGAACGACGCGCTCGACACGGTGCCCTGCGCGTACGCGAGCAGCCCGCCGCCGATCCCGGCGATCAAGGACGACAGGGCGAAGGCGTACAGCTTGGTGCGGGCCACGTCGATGCCGACGAACGCCGCCGCCCGCTCGTTCGAGCGGATGGCGATCAGCATGCGGCCTGTGGAGCTGGTGCGCAGGCGCGCGACGGCGTAGCCGACCACCAGCACGACGACCAGGACGAGGACGCCGAAGATCACCCGCGGGTAGTCGTCGCCCTGCGCGATGCCGAGATCGAGGCCGAAGAACGTCGGGTCGGCGACCGAGCGGCCGCCGAGGCCGCCGGTGAACGCGGTGGCGCTGAAGATGAGCGCGTCCATCGCCGCCGCGACCGCGAGCGTGACGACCGCGAGGCTGACCCCGCGCACGCGCAGCGCGGGCAGACCGATGACCAGGCCGAGCGGCACCGCCGTGATCGCCGCGAGCAGCAGCGGGACCGGGAACGGCAGCCCGGCGACCACGCCGAGCTGCGACAGCATGAAGGCGGAGAAGCCGACGAACGACTGCTGCGCGAGCGACACCTGCCCCACGTAGCCGGTGAGCACGACGAGCGACAGGCAGATGCAGATCGTGATGAGCGAGGCGATGAAGGCGGCCCGCATCGATCCCTGCAGCGCGACCAGCGCCAGGACGCCGAGCACCAGGCAGACGAGCGTCGTCGCGAGCGGCCTGGTCGGGCGGCCGAGCGACGGGTTCCGGATGGTGCCCGGGTCGCCGCGCACCCCGAGCCTCCTCGCGCTGATCGTCATCGCGATCAGGATCAGCAGGAACGGCAGGCCGTCGCCGAGGCCCTGCCGCGGCAGCCAGGCGATCTGCGACTGCAGCAGCACGATCAGGGACTGGAAGACGCCGAGGCCGATGCCGGCCGCCGCCGTCCAGGGGAAGGATGCGAACCGCCCGACCAGGGCGGCGCCGAGCGCCGGCACCACGAACAGCGTGTACGACGTCGGGTCGAGGGACGAGATCGGCGTGATCAGGACCCCGGAGAGCGCGGCGAGCAGGCTGCCGAGCAGCCAGTTGCGGCCGGCGATGCCCGTCGCCGAGATGCCGATGAGGGCCGCTCCGGTCTCGTTCTCCGCGCTCGCCCGCGTCGCCAGCCCGAAGCGCGTGAAGCGGTACAGGGCGAGCAGCGCGACCGCGACGGCGACCACGATGCCGAACAGCACGAGCCGGTCGGATGGGGCGGTGACGCCCGCGATCGGGATCGGGGTGCTCGGCAGCACCGGGCCGGTCGCGAGCGAGGTCGTGCCGAAGTTGAGGACGGCGATCGCCTGCAGCAGCAGCATGATGCCGACCGAGACGCACACCTTCGTGAGCGGCGCCGCACGCAGCAGCGGCCGGTACGCGACGACGAACAGCACGAGCCCGAGCACCGTGCCGTACACCAGGGTGATCGCGAGCGCCGGCAGCACGTCGATGCCGGCGCTCGCGATCTGGATCTGGTGGGGCAGGACGATCCAGGGCAGCTGGAGCGAGCCGTTCGAGCGGAGGTTCACGAAGACGTACGCGCTGTACATCGCGACGGCCGCGTGGGCGAAGTCGATCACCTGCGTGCTGCGGTACTTCAGCACCAGCCCGAGGCCGAGCAGCGCGTAGACCGCGCCCGCCCCGAGGCCGAGCAGCACGAACAGGATGATGAGGTTCGGAGTCATCGATCGACTTCGCCTTCTCCGGTCACCGGTCCGGCCCGCTCAGCCGGCGGCGGGCACGTAGTACGACCCGGCGGTGGTCCACTCCTTGGCGACGACGATCTTCCCGCCCTTCAGCTGGCGGATCTGCTCGTTCGCGTTGCACACCGCGGACGCGCCGAGGATCTGCTTGCCGTCGCACGTGTACGGGTGGCCCATGAAGTTCGGCTTGTCCGACCCGTCGCGGAACGCGGCGAGGATCGACGCGGTGGTGAGCTTCGCCGGGTCCTCCTTGCCGAGCACGTTCGAGATGTTCATCATCGACTGGAAGCCGATCGTGGCGAGGGAGTCGAGCGCGATGTCGGCCGGGGCGTACTTCTTCAGCGCCGCGCGGTACAGCGCCGCCTCGTCGCCGGAGTCGCCCGGGTCGAGCACCGGGGAGGCGAAGTACAGCCCCTCCGCGCCGCCGTTGGCCCCCTGGACCGCCTTCGGCGAGGTGCAGGTGTCGACGCCGGCCAGCTTGCCGGTGTAGCCGAGCTGCTTGAGCGACGACAGCACGTTCGGGCAGGCGGCGGGCGCCGCGACGTACACGAGGTCGGGCTGGGCCGAGGTCACCGTGGCGACCGCGGAGGAGACGTCGGAGGCGGTCGGCGGGATCGGGATCTTCGTGATCTTGGTCACGCCGGCGCGCTGCAGGGTCGGCACGATGACGCCGAGGCCGCTCGCGGTGCCCTGCGTGTCGGAGGTGTAGACGACCGCCGCGCTCTTCACGCCGAGGTCCTTCGTCAGGTACACGCTCGCGGCCGCATTGTCGCCCGTCGAGATGCTGGAGAAGATCGCCGCGTCCTTGTAGTTCTGCTCGACCGGCGTGAAGGCGATGCCGCCCAGGTAGGCGAGGCCCTGCCGCTCGTACACGGCGACGGCGCCGGGCGACCCGGTGTCCGCAGCGCCGAGGATCGCGAGGGGCTTCGAGTCGAGCACCTGGTTGGCGCATCGGGCCGACGTCGCGGGCGTGCCGTCGGTCGCGCACTTGACGAGCTTGATCGGGTGCCCGCCGATGCCGCCGCGGTAGTCGTTGATGTAGTCGGCCGCGGCCTGCTCGGCGAGGAACACCTCCGGGAAGGTGACGGGACCGGATTCGAGGTTCAGCACCCCGAACGTGACGGGGGTGCCGGAGGCCTTGTTCGGTGCGCCGAGCACGGCGGAGTCGTCGGAGGCGGCGCCGCTGCTGCGGCCGCCTCCGCTGGTCGACGTGGTACCGGGGGTGGCGGAGGAGCAGCCGGTGAGGGCCAGGGCGAGACCGGCCACGGCGGCGACCGCTGCCGATGCGCGCGATCGGGCGGGGTGGGATCGGTTCAGGTGGGACATGCGAACTCCTTCGTCTGCTGTGTCGTGCGGGGGGTTGGTGCGGTGGTGCTCAGGGGGTGGTGCCGGGGGGTGGGGTGTCGGGCGGCGCGATGCGGACCTCGTCGGCGAGGCCGGCCGACTCGACGAGCTGCTCGGCGGCGTCCGCGTCGCCGAAGTAGGAGGCCGCGATCAGGGAGGCGTCGCGGCGCAGGTCGGCGGCGTCCCCCTCCACCCGCAGCCGGCCGTGCGCGAGCACGTAGGCGCGGTCGACGACCTCGAGCGCGAGGTGCACGTGCTGCTCGACGACGAGCACGGCGGTGCCGAGCGCGGCGATGTCCCGCAGCACCGGCAGCAGGCGCTGCACGACGACGGGCGCGAGGCCCAGGCTCATCTCGTCGACGACGAGCAGCCGCGGCTGCCCGGCCAGCGCCCGGCCGACGGCGAGCATCTGCTGCTCCCCGCCGGACAGGTTCCCCGCCTTCCGGCCGAGGCACTTCTTCAGCTCGGGCAGCAGGTCGAGCACCTGCGCCTCCCGCTCCTTCGCCTTGCTCGTCGCGGCGACGCGCAGGTTCTCGCGGGTGGTCAGGTCGGCGAAGATCGCACGGTCCTCGGGCACGAGGGCGACGCCGCGGCGCGCGAGCGCGTGCGCGGTCCTGCCGGCGGTACTCGCGCCGCCGACCGTGATCGTGCCGGACAGCGGCTTCAGCAGGCCCGCGATCGTGCGCAGCGTGGTGGTCTTGCCGGCGCCGTTGGCACCGAGCAGCGCGACGACCTCGCCCTTCCGGACCGTCAGGCTCAGGTCGCGCACGACGGGCAGCCCGTGGTAGCCGGCGACCAGGTCGACGACCTCGAGCACCGGTTCGGCGGCGGCCTCAGGCGGCATGACCGCTCCCCAGGTAGGCCTCGATGACCCGCGGGTCGTTGCGGACCTCGGTCGGGGTGCCGCTGGCGATCACCGAGCCGAAGTCGAGCACGGCGATGCGGTCGCAGACGCCGAGCACGAGCTCCATGTCGTGGTCGACCAGCAGGACGCCGACGCCGTTCCGCGGCAGGGAGCGGAGGCGCTCGCCGAACGCGACGCTCTCCTCGGTGTCGAGCCCGGCAGCCGGCTCGTCGAGCAGGACCAGCTTCGGCCGCATGGCGAGCGCGCGGGCGACGCCGGCCAGCTCCCGCCGCCCGTGGCTCAGCTCCGCCGGGTAGCGCTGCAGGTCGTCCTCGATCCCGCACAGGGCGGCGGCCCAGGCGACGTCCTCGAGCCCGCGGGGCTTGGACGGCAGCACGAGGTCGCGGAACAGGTCAGCGATCCGCGGGCGGTCGGCCCCGAGGCGCAGGTTCTCCTCGACGGTGAGGTCGCCGAACAGCTCGACCGACTGGAAGGTCCGCGCGAGCCCGCGGCGGCTCACCCGGTAGGGCGGCAGCCCGTCGATCGGGTCGCCGGCGAGACGGACGGAGCCGGTGCGCTTGATCCCGCCGGTGAGCGCGTCGATGAAGGACGACTTGCCGGCGCCGTTCGGGCCGATCAGGCCGACGATCTCGCCGTCGTCGACGGTGAGCGACACGTCGTCGACCGCGACCACGGCGCCGTACGTCACCCGCAGCCGCTCCACATCGAGAAGCCGTGCCACCGCGCCTCCTTGCGCCGCCCGCCGAGACTTTCGTCAAGCGAAAGTTGCTTTTGCAGATCGCCTCCACGCTAAGCCGTCGCCCGGAGGGGTGTCAACAGCGCAAGGTCACCATCCGGTCACCGTGCACCCAGCGCCGCGGAGTCGAAGCGCGTCGCGCGGTACTCGTCACCATCGCGCGGTAGGTCCACCTACCGCGCGGAGGTGGGGCTACCGCGCGGAGGCGCCGCGGCGGCGTGCGGCGTATGGATGTCGTCAAGAGCCGGCCCGCCCGCGCCCCCGCGGTGTGAGGATCCAGCGGTGACCACCGCACCCGGCCGGCGCGTGCATCGGGAGCCGAAGGGTGACGCGCAGAAGCTCACCGCGGTCACCGGGCTCGCCGCCCTCTCCCTCGACGCGCTGTCGAGCGTCGCCTACGGCCCGGAGGCGATCGTGCTCGCGCTCGTCGCGGCCGGGTCGGCGGCGACCTCCGCCACGCTGCCGATCACGATCGCGATCGCCGTGCTGCTGCTGGTGCTCGTGCTGTCGTACCGGCAGGTGATCGCGGTGCACCCGAACGGCGGCGGCGCGTACTCGGTCGCCAAGGCGGACCTGTCGCGGCCGGTCGCGCTGCTCGCGGCCGCGAGCCTCGTCGTCGACTACGTGCTGACCGTCGCGGTCAGCCTCGCCGCGGGCGCCGCGAGCCTCGCCTCCGTCTTCCCCGCGCTCGGCGGGTACCTGCTGCCCATCACCCTCGGCGGCCTGGTCCTGCTCGCGACCATCAACCTGATCGGGCTGGTGGAGTCCGCCGTCACCGTGATGATCCCGACGATCGTCTTCGTGCTCGCCGTCGGCGCGGCCGCGATCGTGGCGATCGTGAACCCGGGCGGCGCCCCCATCGGGCAGGACCTCGGCGCGATCCAGGGGACGGAGGCGCTGGGGGTCGTCCTCGTGCTGAAGGCGTTCGCGGCGGGCTGCTCCGCGCTCACCGGGGTGGAGGCGATCGCGAACGGGGTGCCCGCGTTCCGCACCCCGGCGGTCCAGCGGGCGAAGCGGACCGAGCTGTCCCTCGGCCTCCTGCTGGGCGTCCTGCTGATCCTGATCGCGGTCGCGATCAGCGTGCACCACCTGGTGCCGCGCGGCGGCGTCACGATCCTGGCGCAGGTGACCGCGATCGCGTTCGGCACCGGGTGGCCGTTCTTCGTGACGAACATCGCGGTCACGCTCGTGCTGCTGTTCGCGGCGAACACCAGCTTCGCGGGGCTGCCCGTGCTGATGAACCTGCTCGCCCGCGACCACCGCCTGCCCCACCTGTTCACGCTGCGCAGCGAGAAGCCGGTGTACCGGGTCGGCGTCGTCGCGCTCGCGATCCTCGCAGCGGTGCTGCTCGTCGTGCTCGACGCGGACACGAACCGCCTGCTGCCGCTCTTCGCGATCGGCGTGTTCATCGGCTTCACGATCAGCCAGGTCGGGCTGGTGCGGCACTGGTTCCGCACGCGCGAGCCGGGCTGGCGGCCTCGCGCCGCCCTCAACGCGTTCGGCGCGCTGCTGACGGCGCTCGCCGCCGTCGTCTTCCTCGTGAGCAAGTTCACCGAGGGCGCGTGGGTCCTGCTGCTGATCCTGCCGGCGCTGATCCTGCTGCTCGGCGGGGTCGAGCGGTACTACGCCGCCGTCGGCAGGCAGCTGGGTCTCGGCACGGCGCTGCCGAAGCCGCGCGACGTCGCCGACGACCCGCTGGTGCTGATCCCGGTGTCCGACGTCAGCGCGCGCACCGCGCTCGCGCTGCAGACCGCGATGCGGCTGGGCGGGCGCCTGGAGGCGGTCGCGGTCGACAACGAGCCCGGCTCCGCCAAGCGCCTGTCGGCGGCCTGGAAGGCGTGGGACTGCGGCGTGCCGCTGACGGTCCTCCCGAGCCCGCACCGCAGCCTCGTCACGCCCCTCGTCGCCTACGTCCGGGCGCAGGTGCGCGAGGGCGCGGACGTCACCGTGCTGCTCGCGGAGGTCGAGCCGCGGCACCGGTGGCAGGAGGTCTTCCACAACCAGCGCGGCACCGTGCTCGCGGCCGTGCTGCGGGCCCAGACGGACGCCGTCATCGCGACGGTGCCGTTCCGCCTCCGCTGATCCCCCGTGCTTCGTTTCGTAGGTCTGTCAGACCTACGAAACGAGACACGGGCAGGGAGAGTCAGCCGCGGCCCTGCTCGGCGTAGGGGTTGAGCAGCTGCTCCTTCAGCTCGTCCGGGACGCCCTCCTCCGTGGCCGTCGGCGCGTCGGCGGGCGGGAACGACTCGGTCATCGACATCGGCATGGCGCCGTTGCGGTAGAAGTTGTTCGACCCCTGCGACGGCTTCCAGGTCTGCGGCTCCCAGTCGGGCACGTAGTTGCGGTACCCGCCCGTGTTCATCTCGATGCGCAGCGTCGACGGCTCGCGGAAGTAGAGGAAGTTCTGCTCGCCGATGCCGTGGATGGAGGGGCCGTACTCCATCGGCACCCCGTTCTCGATCAGCACGTCGGCCGCCTGGAACAGGTCCTCGCGCTGGTCGACCCAGAACGCGTAGTGGTTGATGCGACCGCCGCGGGTGGACATGTCGAGCACGACGCCGAGGTCGTGGGACTTCTCGTTCGTGGTCAGCACCGTGAAGACCGAGATCGGCGCCTCGTCGAGGACGGTCCTGGCCATGATCCGGAAGCCGAGGACCTCGTTGTACCAGGCCGCGAAGCCGTCCACGTCGGACGCGGCGATGGTGACGTGGTCCAGCTGGCGCGGGGCGCCGATGTGGCGGCTGCGGCGGGCGGGACGGTCCGGGTAGACGGAGGCCTGGTCGCCGGTCGCGTGGAAGTGCTCCGCGTCCCAGTGCAGCGTCATCACGTGCCCGAAGGGGCCGGTGAACGTGTAGGCGCGGCCGACAGCGGGCAGCTCGGCCCACTCGCCCGCGATCCCCTTCGCCTCGATCGCCTGCACGGCGGCCTCGAGCGCCTCGGCGCTGGAGGTGCGCCACGCCATGGTCGCGAGCGCGGGCTCGCTGCCCGGCTTCACGACGACCGAGTAGCGGTAGTAGTCGCCCCAGCAGCGCAGGTAGACGTCGTCGCCGATGCGGTCGACGACGGTGAGGCCGACCTGGTCCTCGTAGAACTTCACGGACGCCTCCACGTCCGGCGCGGTGATCGCGACGAACGAGAGGTGGGAGAGCAGCTTGATCATCTTCGATCCTTCCGGGCCGCCGGTGCGGGCACCGGTCCAGCGTGCGCGAGGCCGGCGTATCAGGGAAGACGAGATCAGCGATCCTCTGTATCCGTGCTGCTGATACCACCGCTCATGCACCGGATCAGCAGAACTGATAGCGGTCATAGGCATCCTCATCTGGACTGATCCGCCTCGGCCTTGCAGGCTGGGCATGGCCAGAGCCGGCGGACCCTTGGAGGCGACGATGCCCATCGACCACGACGTGCTGCCGGCGTTCGCGCTGGTCCGCTTCCGCCGGACGCCCGGCGCCGCGGCGGAGCCGGGGGTCCTCGCGGGCGGCCTCGTCCACCCGCTCGACCTCGCCGCCGTCGGTGCCGAGTCGCTGAACGACGTGTTCGCGCGCTGGGACGAGCTCGAAGCCGGGGTCCGCGAGGCCGCGACCACCTCCGCCGGCCTCCCGCTCGAGGACGTGGTGCTCGCCGCCCCCGTCGAGCCGCGCCAGCTGCTGCAGACCGGCGCGAACTACCGCACGCACGTGATCGACCTCGAGGTCGGTCACCTGGCGAAGGACGACCCGCGACCGGTGGAGGAGGTGCGCGCCGCGGCGGCGGCGATGATGGACGACCGGGCGGCGCACGGCGAGCCCTACTTCTTCATCGGCCTGCCCGCGACGGTGGTCGGCCAGGACGAGGACCTGGTCCTCCCCGCCTCCAGCGCCGCGCACGACTGGGAGCTCGAGCTCGCCGTCGTCGTCGGCCGCCCGGCGTTCCGCGTCCTCCGCGAGGACGCGATGGCGCACGTGTGGGGCTGGACGATCGTGAACGACATCACGACCCGCGACCGCGTGTTCCGCCGGGACATGCCCGCGATCGGCACCGACTGGTACCGCGGCAAGAACTCCCCCGGCTTCAACCCGACCGGCCCGTTCGCCGTGCCCAGGAGCGACGCGCCCGCGCCGGAGGCGTTCTCGGTCCGTCTCGACGTGAACGGCGAGACCATGCAGGACGCGGGCACGAGCGATCTGCTGTTCGACGTGCCCGCGCTGATCGCCTCCGCGTCCCAGACGCTGCCCCTGCTGCCCGGCGACCTGCTGCTCACCGGCAGCCCGGCCGGGAACGGGCAGGCCCGCGGGATCTTCCTGCGCCCCGGCGACCGGATGACCGGATCGATCAGCGGGCTCGGCACGCAGCGCGTGACCTGCGTCGCGGAGGAGGCACGATGACCGACGGACCCACCACCGACCCGGCCGCGCTCGACCGCGCCGATCCCGCCGGCGAGATCGCGCGGGCGGCCGGCGCCTACCGCAACTGGGGCCGGTGGGGCGAGGACGACCGCCTCGGCACCGCGAACCTGATCACCGACGCCGACCGGGCCGCGGCCGCGGGCCTGGTCCGCCGCGGCCGGGCGTTCAGCCTGTCGCAGCGGTTCGACGGCGACGGGCCGCAGAACGGGTGGCGGCGCCGCACGAACCCGGTGCACACCATGCTCGACACCGGGCTCGACGCCGAGTTCGGCGACCAGGGCTTCCCGCACGGCCTCGGCGGCGCGGACGACGTGGTCGCGATGCCGCTGCAGGCGTCCACGCAGTGGGACGGCCTCGGCCACATCTTCGACCGCGGCAAGGCCTGGAACGGCCGCCCGGCCGGCACCGTCGTGACGAGCGAGGGCGACCAGGTCACCGGCATCGAGCACATGGCCGCCGTGCTCACGGGGCGCGGCGTGCTGCTCGACGTCGGCGGCCACCTGGGCGATGGGGGCGAGCTGCCGGACGGCTTCGCCATCACGGCCGAGCAGCTCGACGCGACGATCGCCGCGCAGGGCGCCACTGCGCAGGTGCGGCGGGGCGACCTGGTCCTGGTTCGGACCGGGCGGCTCACGCGCGCCCGGCGGGAGGGCTGGCAGGCGTACGCGGGCGGCCCGAGCGCCGGCCTGTCCTTCACCACCGCCGGCTGGCTGCACGAGCACGACGTCGCCGCCGTCGCGACCGACACCTGGGGCTTCGAGGTGCGGCCGAACGAGTTCGACGTCGCGTTCCAGCCGCTGCACCAGATCGCGATCCCGAACATGGGACTCACGATCGGCGAGCTGTGGGACCTCGACGAGCTCGCCGCGGACTGCGCTGCGGACGGCGTGTGGGAGTTCCTGCTCGTCGCCGCCCCGATCCCGTTCACTGGCGCCGTCGGCGCACCCGTGAACCCCATCGCCCTCAAGTGATCGCCCGCGTGCGAAGGAGCATCGAATGACCGCAGTCCGATCCGTCGGCATCGTCGGCACCGGCTTCGCCGGCGCCGCGGCCGCCATCCTGCTCGCCGAGGCCGGCGTGCAGGTCGAGCTGTTCGACGCGAAGGAGGACGTCGGCGCCCTCGGCTCCGGCATCACCATCCAGGGCAACGCGTGCCGCGCGCTCGTGCGGCTCGGGGTGTGGGATGAGGTGCAGCGGCGCTCGTACCCGTTCGAGGAGCTGGGGCTGCGCGCGCCCGACCCGCAGGGCACCGTGATCGCGGTGCTGCCCGACGTGAAGACGGGAGGCCCCGACCTGCCGGCGACGATCGGCATGTACCGGCCCGACCTCGCGCGCATCCTCGTGGAGCGGGCGGAGGCGGTCGGCGCGCGGATCCGCTGGGGCGCCCGCGTCGAGGGGCTCGTGCAGCAGGGCGACGAGGTCGAGCTGACGTGGCACGACGCCGACGGGCTGCATCGGGAGCACTTCGACCTGGTGATCGGCGCCGACGGGCTGCACTCCACCGTCCGGGCGCTGCTCGGCATCGACGTGCAGCCGCGTCGGAACGGCATGGGCATCTGGCGCGCATTCGTGCCCCGCCCCGCCGAGGTCACGCGGACCGACCTCGTCTACGGCGGCCCCTCCTACATCGCCGGGTACTGCCCGACGAGCGAGGACCACATCTACGCGTACCTCGTGGAGGACGCGCAGGACCGCTCCACGCTGTCGCCTGCGGAGCAGGTCGCCACGATGCGCCGGCTCGCCGAGTCGTACCACGGGCCCTGGGACGAGATCCGCGAGTCCCTGGGCGACGACTCCCGCGTCAACTACACCTGGTTCACCGAGCACCTGATCGACGGGCCGTGGAACCGCGGCCGAGTCGTCGTGATCGGCGACGCCGCCCACAGCTGCCCGCCGACCATCGCGCAGGGGGCCGCGATGTCCCTCGAGGACGCGCTCGTGCTCGCGGAGCTGCTGATCGACGCGGACGCGATCGACGACGCGCTCTGGCAGCGCTTCACCGAGCGGCGCCTGCCGCGGGCGAGGACGATCGTGGAGGCGTCGAAGCAGCTGGCGAACTGGCTGCTCGCGCACGACCGGGACGCCGACGTGCCCGGGCTGATGCACCGCGTCACCGCGGTCGTAGGGCTGCCGGCATGAGCGCCGCGGACCGGCCCGTCGTCGACGTGCACGCCCACGTGCTCCTCCCGGCGCTGCAGGCGCTCGTCGCCGAGCGCGACCCCGAGGGGTTCGCGGCAGCGCAGGCGCTCGACCTGCGCCGGCAGGGTGCGGAGTCGACCGCGGTCGCCGGGGCGATGATCCGGGAGCGCTTCCCACGGTTGACCCAGGTGTCCCGTCGGCTCGCCGACATGAACGCGACCGGGGTCGACGTGCAGGTGGTCTCGCCGTCCCCGTCGCACTACTACGCGTGGGCGGATCGGGCACTCGCGACGGACGTCGCGCACGCCGCGAACCGCGCGGTCGCCGAGCTCGTCGCGCAGGCGCCCGATCGGCTCGTCGGCCTCGGGCTCGTCGCCCTGCAGCACCCCGACCTCTGCGCCGAGCTGCTCGACGACGCGCTGGCCCAGGGGCTCGCGGGGGTCGAGATCTCCTCGTTCGCGCCCGGGGTCGAGCTCTCGGACGAACGTCTCGAGCCGTTCTGGGCCCGTGCCGCCGAGACCGGAGCGCTCGTCTTCCTGCACCCGTTCGGCTGCAGCCTCGACGAGCGCCTCGACCGGTTCTTCCTGTCGAACACCGTCTCGCAGCCGGCGGAGAACGCGGTGGCGCTGTCGCACCTCATCTTCAGCGGCGTGCTCGATCGGCACCCCGATCTGAGGGTCCTCGCGGCGCACGGCGGCGGCTACCTGCCCACGGCGATCGGTCGCAGCGACCATGCCTGGCACGCCCGGCCGGACGCGCACACCTGCGCCGAACCGCCGTCGTCCTACCTCCGCAGGCTCTGGTTCGACTCGCTGACCCACTCCCCCGTGCAGCTGCGCGCGCTGATCGACGCCGCGGGCGCCGATCGCGTGCTGCTCGGCTCCGACTACCCGTTCGACATGGGCACAGAGGACCCGGTCGCGGCCGTCCAGGAGGCGGACCTCGAGGACGCGGTGTCCGAGGCCGTGCTGCGGGGCAACGCCGCTGCCCTCCTCCCGGCACCGGCGGGAGCCCGCTGATGCGACTCGCGCGATGGCTGCAGGACGGCCAGGAGCGGGACGGCGTCGTCGTCGGCGACCGGCTCGTGGCGCTGCCGGACGGGCTCACCGTCCTGGACCTCGCGCAGCGCGGCCTCGACGCGGCGCTCGCGCTCGGCGAGCGCCTGGCGGCCGCGGTGCCGGCCGACGCGCCCGAGGTCGGGACCGTGCCGCTGCTCGCCCCGATCCGCCCGCCCTCCGTGCGGGACTTCGTCGCGTTCGAGGAGCACGTGGAGGGGGTCGTGCAGAGCGTCGACAACTCCGTCGGCGTGCACCCGCAGTGGTTCGAGGCGCCGACCTTCTACTTCACCAACCCGCACTCGCTGATCGGGTCGGGCGCCGTGGTGGTGCCGCCCGCGACGGAGCGCCTCGACTTCGAGCTGGAGGTCGGCGCCGTGATCGGCGGCGTCGAGGGCAGCGACGGCCGCTCCCTGTCCCCCGAGGACGCCCAGCGGCACCTGTTCGGCTTCACGGTGTTCAACGACTGGTCCGCGCGCGACGTGCAGAGCCGCGAGATGCAGGTGCGGCTCGGCCCCTGCAAGGGCAAGGACTTCGCGACGACGCTCGGGCCCTGGATCACGACCGCCGACGAGTTCGCCGACCGGTTCGACGCGGACGGCTTCCTCGACGTCGAGCTGGTCGTGGCCGTGAACGGCACCGAGATCGGGCGGGACACCCTCGCCGACATGGGGTGGCCGTTCCGCGACCTGATCGCGTACGCCTCCCGCAACGCGCGGGTCGTGCCCGGCGACGTGCTCGGGTCGGGGACCGCGGGCAGCGGCTGCCTGGCGGAGCTGTGGGGGCGGGCGGGCGACCTCGTCCCCCCGCCGCTGCAGCCCGGCGACGAGGTGACGATGACGGTGGAGCGCATCGGCACGATCACGAACACGGTCGGGGCGCCGGTCGACGTGCCGGCGATCCCGCGGGCGCGCAGCCGGCCGGGCTCCCCCGCCGCGCAGCGCCGGGCGGCCGCCTCGACAGCCTGACCCGCCGCCGGACCCGGCGCCCCGTCCAGGACGGAGCACGCCTGACCTTCTTCGTTGTGAAGGCGTTCTGGCATCGCTCCGCTCGCCAGAACGCCTTCAAAACGGAGGGGGTCAGGCGGGGCGGCGGCCGAACCGCAGGAACTGCTGCCGCATCCAGATGTGCGCCGGGTCGTCGGTGTGCATCGGATGCCACCACAGCGCGCCCGCCAGCCGCACGACGTCGAACGGCGGGCGCATCGCGCGCACGTCGCCCTTCGCGGTGATGCGGTCCGCGAGCTCCGCCTGCACCATCCCGATGCGGTTCGTGCCCACCAGGAAGTACGGCAGCGCGAGGAACCCCTCCACCACCGCGTCGATGTGCGGCTCCACGCCGATCATCTGCAGCTGCCGGCCGGCCGGGGTGAAGGCGCTGCGGCTCTGGTACGTGAACACCCACGGCAGCTCGCGCAGGTTGTCCATCGTCAGCCGGTCGCCGACCGCCGTGTTGTCCGCCGCGACGAGGCAGACCCACTCGTCGTCGTACACGTCGATGCAGGGCAGATCGCTCGCGAACCCGTGCGGCAGCAGCATCCCGTCGACGGTGCGCAGCGAGGTCATCGGGCTCTCGACGATCGGCGGCGTGTGGTGCATGAAGCGGAAGCGCACGCCGGGCGCGATCCCGCCGACCGCGGCGGACACCCGGCTGCCGACGGACGCGAACGCGTAGTCCGAGCCGTAGACGGTGAACTCGCGGGTCGCGGTCCCGGGGTCGAAGACGGCCTCGTTCGCGAACACCTTCCTCGCCGCGTCGAGCGCCGTCGCCGTCTGCTCCACCAGACGGCCGGCGAGCGGCGTCAACCGGTACGTGTTGCCCTCGCGCACCAGGATCTGGTCGTCGAAGTGCACGCGGAGGCGCGACAGGGAGGCGCTGAGCGCCGGCTGGCTGAGCCCGAGCCGCTCGGCCGCCTTCGACACGCTGCGCTCGGTGAGCAGCGCGTCCAGGGACACGAGCAGGTTCAGCTCGAGCCGTGCCATCGGGGTCCGCGCCATCTCAGGCCATCCTGGTCGCGTCGGCGATCGCCTTGTGCGACACGTGCGAGGTCAGGCCGCCGTCGATCGCGATCTCGGCGCCGTGCACGAACGACGCCTCGTCGCTGATCAGGTAGCCGACCAGGGCCGCGACCTCCTGCGGCGTGCCGGCCCGGCCGAGCGGCGTCTGGCCGACGGCAGCGTCCCGGAACGCGGGCGACGCGTCCGCCATGATCGGGGTCTCCACGAGGCCGGGGAAGATCGCGTTCACCCGGATCCCCTGCTCGCCCAGCTCGAGCGCGGCGGTGCGGCTGAGGCCCCGCAGCGCCCACTTGCTGGCGGTGTAGGGAGCGGCCGCGTGCCCCGACAGCGCGGCGATCGAGACGACGTTGACGATCGACGAGCCCGGGCCGAGCAGCGGGTGAAGCGCCTGGATGCCGAGCAGCGGGCCGGTCACGTTGACGTCGAGGGCCCGCCGCCACTCGGCGGGATCGACGTGGGGCAGCCGGCCCCTGGCGGCGATGCCCGCGTTGTTGACGAGGCCGTCGAGGTGCCCGTCGCGGTCCCGGACGGCGGCGGCGAGCGCGGCCCAGTCGCGCTCGCTCGAGACGTCGAGCGGGTGGAACGTGATGCGCGGGTGGCCGTCGGCGACCTCGCGCCCCTCGTCCTGCAGCAGGTCGGCGGCCCACACCGTCGCGCCCTCGCGGGCCAGCCACTCCGCCTCCGCGCGGCCCATGCCGCGGGCCGCACCGGTGACGACGACGACCTTGCCGGCGACCCGGCCGGCCGTCGCTGCGGCGGCCGTGACGTCCGCGCCCATCGTGCCTCCGGTCCGCTCGTCGTCGAGAGCCGGCGCGCACGGGAGGAGCCGCGGCCGGAGGGACCGACCGGTGCCGGTCGGCGCCATGCTAGCCGCTCGACCCCGCCGAGTCATCAGCGATCCGGGAGTCCATCTCGCGCTGCATCAGCTCCTTCGATAGCCCGTATCAGCCTCCCGGCCTTCCCGTCCGACCCCGCCGCTGCCACCATGCTGCTGCGCGACGGCGCGCGCCGACAGGGGCGTCGATGCCGGACCGCGCGGAGAGCGAGGCGCTCGTGTTCGAGCTGCGCACCTACACCCTGCGGGACCGCGCGTCGGCGGTGGCGTACGCGGGCACCCACTGGGCTCGGCACGTGCCGAGCCTGGCGACGTTCGGCATCACGACCCACGGCGTGTGGCTGGAGGCCGACGGCCGGCCCGTCGTCCGGGCGCTCGTCTCCTTCGCCGCGGGAGTCGATCCCGTCGTCGCCGGACGCGCCTTCATGGGCAGCGAGGCGTTCCGGGCCGACATGGCCGGGTTCCCGATGGGCGCCATCGAGCACGTCGACGCCGTCCTGCTGGAGGCCGCGCCCTCCTCGCCGCTCCGCTGACCGGGTCGGCGACACTCGACGCTCGTCGAGTGTTTTCGACACGTGTTGATTTTTGATCGACCACCCATCAGGATGACTGCACGACCGGTCGTGCGGACCGATCGGCCCACCGGATCAGGGCTGATCCCAGGAGGTACGCATGACCGATCCCGACGCGACCGAGCGCAACCGCGGCGTCATCGCGGAGTTCGCCCGGCTGATGTACGACGAGCGGCGCCCCGCGGACGCCTTCGAGCGGTTCGTCGCCCCCGACTACGTGCAGCACAACCCGGCGCTGCCGGACGGCAGCGCTGCGGCGGTCGCCTTCCTCACCCCGCTCTACACGGCCGAGGGCTCGACGTTCGAGGTGCAGCGCATCCTGGTGGACGGCGACCTCGCGGCCATCCACGTGCGCGCGCATCCGGCCGGGCGGCCGGTGCTCGCCGTCGCCGACCTCTACCGCCTCGAGGACGGCCGCATCGTGGAGCACTGGGACGCGATCCAGCCCGTGCCCGAGCAGTCGGCCAACGACCACCCGATGTTCTGAACGAACGCTGCCCAGCCGAACTCAGCCTGACCCCCGCCGCACCCGACCGGGCGCGACCCCGACCCGGGTGCCCCGCCGCACCGCCGAAGGAGCGTCATGTCCACGCCCGCCACCGAGCCCACCGCCTCCTCCCCGCGTCCCCTGCACGTCCTCATCGCGGGCGGCGGCCTCGGCGGGCTCGCGCTGGCGCAGGGCCTGATCGCCGACGGCCACACGGTCGAGGTGTTCGAGCGCGACGCGGACAGCCGCCGCCGGCAGGGCTACTACCTGACGATCAACGGGGACGGCGGGCAGGCGTTGCAGCGGCTGCTGCCTCCCGACCTGTTCGAGCTGTACCTGGACACCTCGCGGCGGCCGTACGAGACGCAGGCGTCGGTCGTGCGGAACCCCCGGCTGGAGGTGCTCGGCGCACGGCCGAGCATGGGGCCGCCGAACCTCGGCGAGCGCCGCCACACCGGGGTCGACCGCCGCACGCTGCGCCGCATCCTCGGCACGCGCATCGAGGAGCACGTGCGATGGGGCACGACCGCGGAGTCCTACGCGGAGGACGAGGACGGCGTGACCCTGACGCTCGGCGACGGCTCCACGGCGCACGGCGACCTGCTCGTGATCGCCGCCGGCATCCACTCCCGGCTGCGGGACCAGCGGCTGCCGGGTACCAGGGTCGTCTCGACCGCGATCACGGGCATCGACCTCTACGCCCGCGCGCCCTACACGCCGCAGCTGCTGGCGCAGATCCCGGACGAGCTGCACGACAGCATGCTGATCGTCGCCGGTCCGCACGGCACCCGGTGCCTGCTCGCCTCCTTCCGCCCCCGCCGGCCGATCGCCGAGGCGGGTGCGGCGGTGCCGGGCGCGGACCTCGAGCCGGTCGACGACTACATGATGGTCAGCTGCAGCGTGCTGCCGGAGACCGTGATCCCGCCCGCCGCCGAGTGGACCGAGCAGACCCGCGCGGACATCGTCGCGAGCATGGCGCAGGTGGTCGCGGAGTGGGACCCCGCCGTCCGGGCGATCGTCGAGGCGATCGATCCCGACAGCCTCTTCTCCATCGCGTTCAGCTACCTCGAGCCGGTGCAGGACTGGTCGCCCAGCCGGGTCACCGTGCTAGGCGACGCGGCCCACGGCATGCTGCCGACCCTCGGCATGGGCGCCAACTCGGCGATCCGCGACGCGTCGGTGCTGGCCGACCGGCTCGCCGAGGTCGCGGCGGGCCGGACGGGCATCGCGGAGGCGGTGGGCGCGTACGAGGCGGAGATGCGCGGGTTCGCGTACCCGCTGATCGCGATCACCGTGGACCACGACAACGTGTTCGGCGGCGGCGCGCTCGCCCGCACCGACGTGAGCGCCTGACCGGCGCACGACCGACGCCCGCAGCGCAGCGGGGAGGGGAGGGACCGCGATGCCGGACTCCGGAGGCGCCGCCCTGATCACGGGCGCCGCGAGCGGGATGGGCGCCGCGTTCGCGCGGCACGTCGTGGAGCACGGCGGCCGGGTCGTGCTGGTCGACCGGGACGCGGGGCCGGTGCGGGCGCTCGCGGACGAACTCGGTCCGAAGGCGCTCGCCGTCGCGGCCGACGTCGCCGACGAGTCGTCCGCGGCGGCCGCGACGGCCGCCGGCCTCGAGCGCTTCGGGTCGATCGACCGGTACTTCCTGAACGCCGGCATCGGGTCGGCGACGCCCCTGATCGACGAGACCGTGGAGGGGTTCGATCGCATCATCGCGGTCGACCTGCGCGGGGTCTTCCTCGGGCTGCGGGCGGCGCTGCGGCACGCGCGCGACTCCGGCCGGCCGGCCGCGGTCGTCGTCACCGCGTCGACCGCCGGGCTGAGCGGCTCGGACCTCGCGGCCTACAGCGCCGCGAAGCACGGCGCGATCGCCCTGGTGCGGACCGCGGCGGTCGAGGGCGCGCCGCTCGGCGTGCGCGTGAACGCGATCGCCCCCGGCTCGATCGGCACGCCGCTGATGGCGGCGATGGAGGCGCGGCTCGGCGGCGGCCCGCGCGCGGCCGCGCTGCTGCACGCGACCACCCCGCTCGGCAGGGCGCAGGGCCGCTACGGCACGGCGGAGGAGGTCGCGGCCGTCGTCGACTTCCTGCTCGGCCCCGCCGCCTCCTGGATCACCGGCACGGTGGTGCCCGTGGACGGCGGCGTGCTCGCCACCGATCCGTACCGGCTGCCGGAGACGGGGCCGTGAGCCCGCCGGACGCCTCCGCGGTCGCGCGGCTGCGGGAGCGGCTGCGCGGCCCGGCCGCCGGCCGGCTCGACGGCGCGTACGCGGCGCTCGTGGCCCCGCCGTTCCCGAACCCGCTGGTGCCGTGGGAGCCGGACGTCGTCGTCGCGGCGGCCGGCGTGCGGGACGTGCTCGAGGCGGTGCGGTTCGCCCGCCGGCACGGCCTCGCGGTCGCGATCCGGTCGGGCGGCGTCGGCTGGCTCGGCGCCCCGCCCGACTCCCTGCTGCTCGATCTGGCCGCGCTCGACGGCGTGCGGGTCGATCCCGTCCGCCGGCGGGTGCGGGTGGAGGGCGGGGCGATCTGGCGGGAGGTCGCGCACGAGCTCGCCGCATTCGGTCTGGCTGCCGCCGGACCCCAGTTCCCGCGGCTCGGCGTCGCCGGTCACGTGCTCGGCGGCGGCCACGGCTGGCTGACCGGGCTGCTCGGCTGGGCGTCGGACACGCTCGTCTCGGTCGACGTCGTCACGGCGGACGGGCGGCTCGTGCACACGAGCGCCGAGGAGGAGCCGGAGCTGTTCTGGGCGATGCGCGGCGCCGGGCACGGGTTCGGCGTCGTGGTCGGGCTCGAGCTGCGGCTCGTGCCGCTCGAGGAGGTGACCTTCGGGCTCCTCTGGTTCCACCCCGACGCGACCGTCGATGCGCTCGGGGCGGGCCGCGAGCTGGTGCTCGGGGCGCCCGACGAGCTGACCGCCATCGTGTCCGCCGCGCAGCCGCCGGCGTCCTGGACCGGTCCGGCGTCGCTGCGCGGCCGCGGCGCCGTCCACCTGCTCGTCTGCCACAGCGGCCCGGCCGCGCAGGCGGAGGCGGACCTCGCCGTGGTGCGCCGCCATCCCGCGGTCGTCGCGGACGGGATCGCGCGGATCCCCTGGCCCGCCCTGTCCACCGCGCCCGACGTGTTCCCCTCCGGCGTGCACCGCTGGACGCGGATGCACCACGTCCACGACCTCGGCGACGAGGTGATCGGCATCACGGACCGCGCCGTGCGCGGCCTGTCCGCATCGAGCTTCATCTCGCTGCACCACTACGGCGGCAGGCTGGCCAGGGTGGATGAGGACGGGACCGCGATGAGCCATCGCGACAAGCCGTGGAACCTGGCCGCGACCGCGAGCTGGGGCGCCGTCGAGGACGGGACGCGCCTGCGCGCCTGGCAGGACGGGTACCTGCGCGAGCTCGAGGCGCACGCGCACGACGCGTACTACGTGAACTACCTGAACGACGAGCCCGAGCACGTCGAGGCCGCGTACAACCCGCGGACCTGGACGCGGCTCCGGCGGCTCAAGCGGGTCTGGGACCCGGAGAACCTGTTCCGGGTGAACCAGAACGTGCCGCCCGCCTGATCGCCCGCGCCCGCGTTGCCGCCCGGACCGCGTCGAGCTACGGTCGACAGAGCGATGAGACGCGCTTTCGCCAGACGGAAGCGCGGCGGACGGAAGGCGGTCGGCGATGGAGCCGGAATGCGATCTGCTGGTGGTCGGTGGCGGCGTCGCGGGGGCGAGCGCGGCGATCGCCGCCGCGGACCTGGGGCTCGACGTCCTTCTGATCGAGAAGACGGGGCGGCCGGGCGGCTCGGCGCTGTGGTCGGGCGGCAACCTGCTCGACCTGCAGGGCCCGGGCGCGCTCCCCCATCTGCGATCCCTGTCCTTCGGTCGGACCGACGACGCCGTGCTGGGCGCCTACGCCGACGGGCTCGCCGGGCTGCGCGGGCGGCTGGAGTCGCTCGGCGCGCGCACCGAGGACGTGCCGTGGCTGCCGCACTGCTGGCCGCACCTGCCCGGTGCGGAGAGCGTCGCCTACTACCGCGTCGCCGGGGCGGAGCCGGCCGGGCCCGCGCTATGGGGCGCGCTCGCCCGGGCGCTCGACGACCGCGGCGTGCGGGTGCGGACGCACGCCGCGCTCGCCCGGCTGACGACCGAGCACGACCGGGTGACGGGCGCGCGGATCGCCACGGCGGACGGCGAGCAGGTCGTCCGGGCCCGCGCGGGCGTCGTGCTCGCGACCGGCGGGTTCGAGGCGTCGGCGGACCTGAAGGCCGCGTACCTGCCCGTCCCCGATCTCGTCCCGGTGGCCGGCGACGGTAACACCGGCGACGGGCTGCGCGCGGCGCAGCAGGTGGGCGCCGCGCTCTGGCACATGAGCACGTTCTTCGGCTTCTGGGCGTTCCAGCCGCCGGGTGGCGCCTCCGCGATCCCCGTGCTGCCGCTCGGGCGCGGCTTCCTGCTCGTCGACGCCTCCGGCCGTCGGTTCCACGCCGAGGCGGGCCGGGAGGCGCACGACCTGCTGCGCCCGGTCGGCGACGTGCTGCCCGGCCGCGACGTGGTCCCCTCCCTGCCCGCGACGCTGATCGTCGACGACGCGCTGCTCGCCGCCGGGCCGCTCGCCCCGTTCCCGGCGCCGGACCGCGCCCCGTGGAGCGCGGACAACGACGCGGAGCTCGATCGCGGCTGGTTCGTCACGGCGGACTCGCCGACCGAGCTGGCGGCGGCGCTGGGCATGGACCCGGCGACGCTGACCGCGACCGTCGAGGCGTTCGAGACCGCGGCGGAGCAGGGCGGGGACGCCTTCGGGCGCGATCCCGGGACGATGGCGCCGCTGACCGGTCGCCTGCACGCGCTGCCCGTGTGGCCGGGCGCGGCGACGACCTCCGGCGGTCCGCGTCGGGACGCGGGCGCGCGCGTGGTGCGCTGGGACGGCTCCCCCGTTCCCGGGCTGTTCGCCGCGGGCGGCCTGGGCAGCGTGTGGGGCCACCTCACGCATCACGGCGGCGGGCTCACCGACGGACTGGTGTTCGGGGCGATCGCCGCGCGCAGCGCTGCGGAGGCGATGACCCGCCGGTGACGCGGGTGCCGCGGCTGCCGCTCAGGTCGCGACGCCGAACGCCCTGGTCCAGATGCGGGTGAGGCGGTCGACGAGGGAGTCGCGGTCGGCCGGCGTCGGCGCACCGCGCATCAGGTCGTAGAAGTTGCGCTCCGACATCAGGATCAGCGTCATCACCAGCCGCTCGGCCTCCCGCACGTCCCGCGCCTCCGGCACGGTGCCGACGCGCAGCAGCAGCGCGACCGTCGGGTCCCGCACGACGGCGAAGTTCTGCATCGTGCGCTGGTACACCTCGTCGACCGCCGCACCCAGCTCGAACGCGGCGACCTGCACGGCGCCGTGGTCCCACCACAGCGTCGCGGCGGCCTCGATCGTGGCGCGCACGGCGTCGGCCGGGCGCTGCTGCCGCTCGGGCGCGAGCACCGCGGCGATCTCGGCGTTGAAGTGCTCGACCGCCCGGTCGATCACGCTCGCGAGCAGCGCCTGCTTGGACGCGAAGTAGAAGTAGAAGGCGGCGCGGGAGATGCCGACCGCCTCGGCGAGCCCCGCGACGGACGCGTCCGCGAACCCACCGCCGACGAGCAGCGCCTCCGCGGCGTCGAGCAGGGCCCGCTCCCGCAGGTCGCCCTTGGCGGGACGCTCCCCGCGCGGCACCCGCCGCGGGGCGACATCGGGTTCGGCCATCCGGCAACTCTAGGAAGTGCTGCGCTGCGGAGGCCGCACGCACGGGACGGGTCCCGCGATCGCGGGACCCGCCCCCCGCGTCAGCGCACCCGGCGGATCGGCAGGATCAGCACCGCGCCGACGATGCCGGCGACCGCACCGAGCAGGAAGAGCGCGGAGTAGTTCTGGTCCGGCGGCGCGGGGCTGAGGGCGCCGATGGCCAGCACGACCGGCGCGATCAGCGGTGTGACCGCCATCGGCAGCGTGCTCGCGAGGTTCATGATCCCGAGGTCCTTCGCCGGGTTGGTCGGGTCGGGCAGGATCTGGGTGACCAGGGCGATGTCGACCGAGAAGTACACGCCCTGGCCGATGCCGACCACGAGCGACGCGATCATGAAGGACGCGAAGTCGTGCGCGTTCGCGGCGAGCACCAGGCCGATCGCGAAGATCACCGCGGCGACGATCACGAAGGGCTTGCGGCGACCGACGCGGTCCGAGACCTTGGCGGCGATCGGCGCGAACACGAGCGCCCCGACCACGAGCGCGACCGTCGTCAGGAACACGCCGCTCGCGACGCTGACGGCGTCGAAGCGCAGCCGGAAGATCAGGTAGAAGACCTGGTACGCCTGCAGCGCGGCGACGCCGAAGTAGATGAGGAACCGGCTCCACCACGCGAGGGCGAAGTTCGGGTAGCGCACCGGGCTGACGAAGAACGTGCCGAGGGCCTGGGTCCAGCCGAAGTGCGGGCGCTCGTCGGCCGCGAGCGTGCGATCGGACAGCCGGAACGCGAGGAGGACGGTCCCGATCACCGCGACGACGGCGGGCAGGACGATCTGCAGGGTGAGGCTGCTCGCCACGGCGGTCGCGATGCCGAGGCCGACCAGGGCGCCGAGCGGCAGGCTCAGCCCGACGACGGCGGAGGCGGGTCCGCGCCGCAGCGGCTCGAACTGGTCCGCGATGGTCGCGGTGACGGCGACCATGACCGAGCTGTAGGCGACGGCGGTGATCACGTCGGACACGATCAGCAGCGGCACGTTCGTCGACAGCAGGATGCCGACGGCACCGATCGCGAACAGCGCGGCGCCGAGCAGGAGGAAGGGGCGGCGCCGGCCGAGGCGCGACGTCGTGCGGTCGCTGATCCGGCCGAGCGCGGGGAAGGCGACGAGCCCGGCCAGGCCCGCGATGCCGACGACGACGCCGAGGATCGTCGTCGCGTTGTCCGGATCGATCTCCTTCGCCTTGAGCGCGAGCGTCAGGACGGCGGGGACCAGGCTGCCCATGCCGGCGCCGATCGCCGCGAACGCCGTGAAGAAGAGGTACCCGCCGCGCGGGTTCGTCCAGCCGCCCGGAGGGGCGCCGGCCGGGTCGGCGAGCACCGGATCGAGCCGGTCGCCGTCGTGGACGCGTGAGTCGGTCATGCGTGCTCCTTCGCTCGCGATGCACGCCGTCGGCCCTCGGTCGGTCGATGAGCCGGCTGGTCGCGCTGCGTCGGTTGTACCAGACCGCTCCGCTTTTGAGAATCACTTTCGTTTGACAAAAGAGCGGTATCACCTGGGCTTATGACCGTCCTGTGCGGTCGGAGCCGCATCTCCGCCCCGCTCGAGCCGTCCGGGTAGACTGCGATACCGACTTCCACCGACCGAAGGAGCTCGGATGGCGGACGACCTCGGCACGCCGACCCGCCTGCGGACCGAGCACCTGCAGGACCCGATCGGGATCGACGAGCCCGCTCCGCGGCTCTCCTGGGTGCTGCCCGCCGGCGCCTCCCGCCAGGACGCCTACGAGATCGAGACCCGTCGGCGCGGCGGCGTCGCGACGACCGGGCTGGTCCGATCCGCCGAGTCGGTGCTGGTCCACCCGCCGATCCCGCCCGCCGCGAGCCGGGAGCGCGTCGGGTGGCGGGTGCGGGTCTACACCCCGGAGGGGCGCTCCGCGTGGTCGGCCTGGGCGTCCTGGGAGTGCGGGTTGCTCCACGCCTCGGACTGGACCGCGCGCTGGATCGAGCCCGCCGAGGAGGACCCGGTGGCGCCCGGGAGCCGCCCGACGCACTGGTTCCGGACGGTCCTCCCCGCGAGCCGCGGCCCCGCCTCCGCCCGGCTGCGGATCACCGCGCACGGGATCTACGAGGCGTGGATCGACGGCCGCCGGGTCGGGGACGCGGAGCTGACGCCCGGCTACACCCAGTACGACCGGCGGCTGCAGGTGCAGACCTTCGACGTGACGGACCTCCTCGCGGCGGAGGCGGAGCACGTCGTCGAGGTCGAGGTGTCCGACGGGTGGTGGCGGGGCCAGGTCGGCCTGTTCCACGCCACGGACCAGTGGGGAGCCCGCACCGGCCTGCTCGCGCAGCTCGAGCTGACGGACGCCGACGGCACCCTCCGCACGGTGGTCACCGGCGACGGCTGGACCTCGGCGCCCTCGCGGCACCTCGCCGACCTGATCGAGGGCGAGACCCTCGACCTCGCCCGGCCGGGTCCCCGGGGCGCCCGGCGGCCGGTCGCCGTCGCGGGCCACGGCGTCGCGGACCTGGTCGCCTCCCCCGCCCCGCCGGTCCGCCGCGTGCAGGACCTGCCGGCGCGGAGCGTGCGGCGGGTCGGTACGGGGCAGGTCGTCGACTTCGGGCAGAACGGCAACGGCTGGGTGCGCCTCCGCGGGCTCGGCGCCGCCGGCTCCCGCCTGACGCTCACGTACGGCGAGGCGCTGGATCCGTCCGGGGACGTGACGCAGGTGAACATCGTCCCGGACGTGCCGATGCTGCCGCACCCCCTGTCCGCCGGCCAGGTCGACCACGTCCTCGTCGGCGACGACCAGGACGCTGTGGCGGAGCCCCGCCACAGCACGAAGGGGTTCCGCTACGTGCGCGTGGAGGGGCTCGATCACGAGCTGGCGACTGGCGACATCACCGCGGTCGTCGTGCACACCGATCTCGAGCCGCGCGGGACGTTCTCCTGCAGCGACGAGCGCCTCGACCGCCTGCACGAGGCCGCCGTGTGGAGCTTCCGCGGGAACGCCTGCGACATCCCGACGGACTGCCCGACCCGGGAGCGGGCCGGGTGGTCGGGCGACTGGCAGCTGTTCCTGCCGACCGCGGCCTTCCTGTTCGACGTGGGCGGCTTCGCGCTGAAGTGGCTGCGCGACTTCGTCGTCCACCAGGACGCCGACGGGGCGCTGGCGAGCACGGCTCCCGAGCCGCCGTTCGAGGGCGCCGGCGGACCGGTCGGCATGATGCGCGGCTCGGCGGGCTGGGGCGACGCGATCGCGATCCTGCCGTGGGAGCAGCACCTGGCGACCGGCGACGTCGACGTGCTCGCGGAGGCGTGGCCGGCGCTGGAGCGCTGGCTGGAGCGGGCGATGACCGCGGCGCGCGACCACCGGCACCCGACGCGCGAGGGCGCTCCGCTCGACCACGAGCCGTACCTGTGGGACACGGGCTTCGCGTTCGGGGAGTGGCTCGAGCCGGAGCCGGAGGTCGAGCGCCTCGGCTTCCCCGCCTTCCTCGCCGCGGACAAGAGCGACGTCGCGACGGCGTACCTGCGGCACTCGACGCGGCTCGCCGCCCGGATCGCGACCGCCCTCGGGCGCGATGAGGACGCCTCCCGGTACGCGGCCTACTCGGAGCGGGTCGCGGTCGCGTGGGCGACGGAGTTCGTCGGCGCCGACGGGCTGGTCCTGCCCGCGAACCAGGCGAACTGCGTCCGCGCGCTCGCCTTCGACCTGGTGCCCGCCGCGGCGAGGGCCGCGATCGCCGCGCAGCTGGCGGACCTGGTGCGCGACGCGGGCGGGCACCTCACCACCGGGTTCCTGTCGACGCCGCTGCTGCTGCCGGTGCTCGCCGACGCCGGTCTGGCGGAGCTCGCGTACGACCTCCTGCTGCAGGACTCGTGGCCCAGCTGGCTCGGGATGATCGACGCCGGCGCGACCACGATCTGGGAGCGCTGGCAGGGCTACGACGCGGACGGGATGCCGTCGCAGTCGCACAACCACTACTCGAAGGGCGCCGTCATCGGCTTCCTGCACCGGTACACGGCAGGCATCCGGCCGCTGGAGCCGGGCTACCGCCGCTTCGCCGTCCGGCCGGTCCCGACGGCGCGCCTCGACCGGGCGGAAGCGACCCACGACTCGCCGTACGGCCGCATCCGCAGCGCCTGGCGCCGCACGCCGACCGGCATCCTGCTGGAGGTCGAGGTGCCGCCCGGCGCCACCTGCGAGGTCACGCCTCCGGGCGGCGCGACCGTCGTGGTCGGCGTCGGCACCCACCGCTTCGGCGAGTCCGGCACCCCCGAGCCGCGTCCAGCCTGACCCGAGCACGACAGCAGGAAGAACCGAGCACGTCGGCAGGAAGAATCCTCTTCGACAGGAAGAACTAGCCCGATTCTTCCTGCCGAACGTCGTTCTTCCTGCTCAAGTGCTCGCGCTGCTCGCGCCGTGCGGCCTCATGGAGGCGGAGGCGGGCGAGCAGGTCGCCGAGGACGAGGCGCAGGTCGACCTGCGTGCACACCCGGTGCTCGCCGGGCGAGGGCCGCGCCTCGAACGTGCTCGACGCGTCGGTGAGCGCGGTGAGCAGGATCGGCGGGCTGTCGCCCAGCGCCCACGTGCCTCCGACCGGCATGCCCTCGGGGATCGGGAGCGTGACGAACCGGTCCCACAGCCACCGGCCGACGACCCCGGAGCCGCCCAGATCGTGCTCCAGCTCGGCCCGCGAGACCGCGCACCGCTCGTATGCCTCGAGCGGGAACGAGCGGAGGCGGAGCCCCGGCCGCGCGAGCACCTCGTCGGCGGCTGCGCGGTCGGTCTCCCGGTTGTACTCCCACGCGTCCGCCGCGAGCGTGCCGCCGACCCAGACGAGCGTGAGGCGGTCGACGACGTCCGGCGCCAGCCGCAGCGCCTGAGCGATGTTCGTCAACGGCCCGCCGCACACCACCATCAGCGGCAGCGGGTCGTCCCGCCGGGCCTCCGCCACGATCGCGAGCGCAGCGGCGCCGGGCGCCTCCGCGTCCTGGAGCGGCCGCTCGGCGCCCGCGAGGACCGGGATGTCCTCCGATGCGCCGATCAGCCCGAGCAGGTCCCGAGCGAGCTCGGCCCCGCGCCGGGCACCGGTGCCGAGCGGCTCGAACACCGGGTTCAGGAACGAGCTCGTGACCAGGTCGACCCGGTTGGTCGGCGACAGGAGGTGGTGAGCCAGCGCCACGAGCCCGTCGGGGTCGCCCGCCCAGTCGTTGTCGAGCACCACCCGGCACTGCGGGCCCGGGCTCATGCCGACAGCGCCCGCACCAGCCGCGAATACTCCCCCGCGCTCGGCTTCGCGGTGCGCGCGAAGGTCGTCCGGTCGACCGCGTGCAGACCGAGGAAGCTGTGGAAGCCCGAGATCCACTCGAAGTTGTCCATCAGCGTCCAGTGGCAGTAGCCGAGCACCGGCACGCCGTCGTCGATCGCGTCGAGCAGCCCTTCCAGGGCCGGCTCGAGCACGCCGAGGCGCACCGCGTCGTCGTCCGTCGCGACGCCGTGCTCGGTGACGAGCACCGGCACCTGCGCGACCTCGAAGGTGTAGCGGACCGCGCCGCCGAGCGACGCCGGGTCGACCGCGGAGCCCATCTCGTTCAGCACCGATCCCTCCGCCACCGGCAGCGCGCCGTCCGGCCCGTAGTGGATGCGCTCGTAGTTCTGCACGCCGACGAAGTCGTCGTCCCGCGCCAGCTCGAGCCAGTGCTGGTAGCACTCGGCGCGCTTGCGGTCGCGGACCGTGGGGTCGCCGGCGGCGACGTCGTCGATCACCGCGATCGAGAGCCCTACCGGCAGATCCGGGCGCCGCGCCTTGATCGCGGCCTTCCCGGCGAGGTGCGCGCGGGTGAGGCCCGCCTCCATCGCGTCGAAGTCCTCCGGCGCCACGACGTTGCCTGCGCGGTACCGCTCGACCCCGGCGGCCTCGGAGGCGGCGGCGAGGGTCGCGCGCTGCAGGTCGATCGCCGGCTGCGGCAGCACCCAGGAGAGCAGCCGCGGCAGGTTCGGCTCGTTGAAGGTCACGGCGAGCGCGATGCGGTCGCCGAAGCGCTCCATCACGACGTCGCAGAACCGCGCGAAGCGCGCGGCCGCGCCCTCGTCGAGCCAGGAGGCCTGCTGCGCGAACCAGTGCGGCGCGGTGAAGTGGCTGAACGTCACCACCGGGGCGAGGCCGCGGGCGACGCAGCCGTCGACCAGCGCCTCGTAGTGGTCGAGCGCGGCTGCGTCGAAGCGCCCCTCCTCCGGCTCGATGCGCGCCCACTCGACCGAGAAGCGGTACGCGTTCAGCCCCATCCCGGCCACGAGGTCGAGGTCGGACTCCCACAGCTGCCAGCCGTTCGCGGCCTTCCCGGACGGCTCGCGGAACACGCTCGGGGTGACGTGCTCGAGGAACCAGGTGTCGCTGGCGGTGTTGTCGCCCTCGTTCTGGTGGCCGGCGGTGGCGACGCCCCAGAGGAAGTCGGCGGGAACGGTTCGGGTGGTCATGCGGGGCTCCTGGTGGTTCGTGGCGCGGGTGCGCCGGGGAGGTGGTTCAGAGGGCGGCGGCGAAGCGCGCGACGGTCCGCAGCGCGGCGGCGTCGCCGACCTCGTTGAGGAATCCGTGCAGCGCCGCGCGCTCCGTGCGGATGGCGACGTCGACGCCGGCGAGCGCGAGCTCGGCGGCCCACGCCTCTGCGGAGGTGCGCAGGCGGTCCCGCTCGGCGGTCACGATCACGGTCGGCGGCAGGCCCCGCTGGTCGTGCCCCGCCGGGAAGGCGGTCGGATCGGCGAGCAGCGCCTCGTCCCCGACGGAGTTCCGGTTGAAGGCGCGGGTCTGCTCCGGCGGGAAGGTGAGCATCGCCGGCAGGCCGACGAGCAGCGCCGCCAGCTCCTCCCCCGCGGGCGGCAGCTGCGAGTGCAGCACCGGGTAGGCGAGCAGCAGGGCGGCGGGCGACGCGCCACCGCGGTTCCGGAGGCGCACCGCGGCCCCGGCGGCGAGGTTGCCGCCGGCACTCGCCCCGCCCAGCCCGACCCGCGCGGGGTCGCCGCCGAAGGACGCGGCGTACGCGACCGCCCAGTCGAACGCGGCGACGCTCTGCAGCGACGCGACCGGGAACCGGGCCCGGGGCCCGGCGGCGGCGATCTCGGCCTGGATCTGCTCCGCGGACGGCATGCCCTCCGGCGCGTCCGCGGTGTCGAGGTCGGGCAGCGCGTCGAGCGGGGCGAGCGTGTAGTCGACCGACACCGCCGTGACCCCGTGGTCCCCGAACCGCTTCGCGACCTCGTCCGCCTCCGGCATCTCGATCGAGCCGAACATGAACGCCCCGCCGTGCAGCCAGACGACGACCGCGCCGGTCGGCTCGGCGGCGGGGTAGACCCGGACGCGGAACGTGAATCCGGCCGCCTCGAGCGGGACGTCGTAGGGGGTCATCCGGGCTCCTTCGGTGGTCATGCGTCGGGGCTCCAGTGCAGCGCAGGCGCCTGCACCGCGGCCGGCACGGCGATGGTGCGCTCGTACCGGTGGCGACCGGATCCCACGAGGATCGGTGCCTCGCCCGTCGGCAGCAGGACCTCGGCGGAGGCGTTCGGCGGCACGACCACGTCGAGCGCGAAGGCGTCCGCCTCCACCGTCCACGACACGGCGGCGCGGCCGTACGGCGTCTGGTGCGCCGCGCTCGCCGCGGTGATGCCCGGACCCGGGCGCGGGGCGATCCGGATGCGCCGGTACCCGGGCTCCGCGGGCGCCAGCCCGGCGACGACGCGGTGCAGCCAGTCCGCCACCGCGCCGTACGCGTAGTGGTTGAACGAGGTCATGTCGCCGGGGTTGATGGTGCCGTCGGGCAGCATCGAGTCCCACCGCTCCCAGACCGTCGTCGCGCCCATCGTCACCGGGTACAGCCACGACGGCTGCTCCCGCTGCAGCAGGAGGGCGTAGGCCGCCGCAACCGATCCGGTGCCGGTCAGCGCGTCGGCGACGACCGGGGTGCCGAGGAAGCCGGTGCCGATGCGGAACCCGTCGGCGGCGACCTGCTCGGCCAGCAGCCGGCCGGTCTCCGCGCGCTGCGCCTCGTCGACCAGCCCGAACTCGAGCGCGAGCGCGTAGGCGGTCTGGGAGGGGTACGCGACGCGGCCGTTCGGGGTCACGTACTCGCGGCGGAACCGCTCGGCGGCGCGGTCGGCGAGGTGGGCGAACCGCGCGCCGTCGCGGCCGAGCACCGCCGCGGCGTCCGCGACGATCCGCGCCGAACGCGACAGGTACGCCGTCGCGACCGCCTGCCACGGCACCCGAGCCGCGCCCGGGTTCTCGGGCGGCGCGATCGGGTCGAGCCAGTCCCCGAACGAGAAGCCGCCGCCGGGGAAGTCGAGGTCGGCGCCGGCTCGCGCGGCGAAGACGTCGATCCAGTCGGTCATGCTCCGCCACTGGGCCTCGAGGACGGCGACGTCGCCGAACCGCTGGAACAGCACCCACGGCACGACGACGGCGGCGTCGCCCCAGCCCACCTCCGCCCCCGGCTCGAACGGCAGCAGGGGCAGGAACGGCACGTAGATCGGCACGTTCCCGCCCGCGTCCGCCTGCTCGACCGCGAGGTCCGCCAGCCACGACCGCAGCATGCCTGCGGTGGCATACAGGAAGGAGGCGGTGGGCGCGAAGACCTGCAGGTCGCCGGTCCAGCCGAGCCGCTCGTCGCGCTGTGGGCAGTCCGTGGGCACGTCGAGGAAGTTCCCGCGCATGCCCCACACGACGTTCTCGTGCAGCCGCTCCACCTCCGGGTCGGAGCACGCGAAGGTGCCGGTCCGTTCGAGGTCGGTGTGGATCACGACCGCGGTGAGGTCGGCGGGCGCCGGGCCGCCCGGCCACCCGGTCACCTCGGCGTAGCGGAAGCCGTGGAAGGTGAACCGCGGCTCCCAGACGCGGGGACCGCGTCCGTCGAGGATCACGGTGTCCGTCGCGCGGGCGGCGCGCAGCGGCCGGGTGCCGAGCTCGCCGTGCTCCAGCACCTCCGCGTGCCGGATCGTGATCCGGGTGCCCGCGGGCCCGTCGGGCAGCGCGAAGCGGATGCGGCCGACCAGGTTCTGGCCGAAGTCGACGAGGGTCGCGCCCGACGGGGAGGCGAGCACCCGCTGCGCCAACACGAGCTGCGTGCGCCGCACGGGCGGGCCGGTCGGGGCGACGAGCACGGTCGGATCGAAGGGGGCGACCTCGACGGGCGCCCAGGCCGCGGCGTCGAAGCCGGCGCGCGCCCAGCCGGGCGCCTCCAGCCGGGCGTCGAACGTCTCGCCGCTGTAGAGGCCGGCGCTCACGGTGGCGCCGGTCGCGGAGCGCCACGAGCCGTCGCTGCCGACGGTGGTGCGCGTGCCGTCGGCGTGGTCGATCTCGAGCTGCAGCAGCAGCCCGGTGCGGTCGCCGTAGTGGGCCCGCGTGCCGGTGAAGCCGACGTACCCGCGGAACCAGCCGTCGGCCAGCTCCGCGCCGATCGCGTTGGGGCCGTCGACGAGCAGCGCGGTGACGTCGTGGGTGCGGTAGCGCAGGCGGTGCCGGTAGCTGGTCCAGCCGGGGGCCAGCACCTCGTCGCCGACGACGGTCCCGTTCAGCGCGACCTCGACGACCCCGTGCGCCGTCACGTGGAGGCGGGCACGCACGACCTCGCCTCCGAGCTCGAACTCGCGGCGCAGCTGCACCACCGGCTCATCGACGCCCTCGGGCAGCACCGGCTGGATCAGCTGCGCGGTCCAGTCCGCCGGTTCGAGCAGCCCCGCCTCGACGACGGTCGGGTCGCTCCAGCCGGAGGCCCCGCCGTCGCCCCATACGCGCACGCGGATCGACCGGCGCTCGCGGCTGGCGAGCGGCGGCGCCACCCACGCGACCAGCACCGACTCGTCGGAGTCGACGCGGCCGGAGGACCAGGGCTCGCCGCCGTCGGGCGTGATCTCGAGCTCGTAGGCCGCCTGCCGCCAGTCCGGCGCCTCCGTCGCGGTCGTCCAGGAGAGCCGCGGCCGCGCCTCCCCGATCCCGAACGGCTCCCGGTGGTGCTCGACCGTCACGGCGGTCATGGTCACTTCGGACATGCGATCCCTTCGTGCGCCCGGACGAACGCGGAGTTGCCACTTCTTGCACCCGACACGCCGCCGGACCCGCAGAAAGTGGCAAGTCCGCGGTCCGAGCGGCGGCGACCGGTCACAGGGCGGCTGCTTCCGTGGGGTGGTGGCATGCGCTGCGCGTGCCCGCGACGTCGCGGAGGGGTGGGCGCTCGGCGCTGCAGATCTCGGTCGCGAGCGGGCAGCGCGGCACGAAGGGGCAGCCGGTCGCGGCGGGCTGCGCCGCTCCCGCGGACCCGATCCCGAGCGACTCCCGCGCGGTCCGGCGCGCGAGCTGCTCCGCCGGCCGCGGCACCGGCGCGGCCATCGTCAGCGCGACCGTGTAGGGGTGGTTCGGGTGCTCGTTCACCGCGGCGACCGGCCCCTCCTCCATCACCTGCCCGCGGTACAGCACGACGGTCCGCTGCGCGAGGAACCGCACGACGCCCAGGTCGTGCGCGATGAACAGGAACGCGAGCCCGCGCTCGTCCCGCAGGTCGGCGAGCAGGTTGAGCACCGTCGCCTGGGTCGACAGGTCGAGCGCGCTGACCGGCTCGTCGAGCACGACCACCTTCGGGTCGCAGACGAGCGCGCGGGCGATCGCGATGCGCTGCCGCTGCCCGCCCGAGAACTGGGAGGGGAACCGGTCGATCACGTCGGCCGGCAGCCCCACGGACTCGAGGCCCGCGCCCGCGCGCCGCCGCGCCTCCGCCGCGCTCGCGCCGAGCAGCCGCAACGGTTCGGCGAGCGTCTGCCCGATGGACCTGGCCGGGTTCAGGGAGGAGTACGGGTCCTGGAACACGACGCGCAGGTCCACCGCGAGGGTGCGGCGCTCCTTCAGCGAGGCCTTCGTGATGTCGCGCCCGTGCAGCAGCACCGTGCCGGAGGTGGGCGGCTGCAGCCCGAGCACGGCCTTGCCGATCGTCGACTTGCCCGAGCCGGACTCGCCGACCAGGCCGAGGGTCTCCCCCGGCGCGACCCTGAAGCTGACGCCGTCGATCGCGGGCGGCGCCTGCCGCGCCTTCCGGCCCGAGCCGTAACGGACGACGAGGTCGCGCACCTCCAGGGCGGCCAGGCCGTCCTGCGGGACGACGGAGGTGGACGGGGCGACGGCGGTCATGCTGCTCCCTCGACGACGACGGTCTCGGCGCCGGGCTCCTCCGCGGTCCAGGCGGCGCCGGCCCGGACCAGCTCGGGCACCCGGATGCAGCGCACGATGCCGTCGCCGTGCGCGGGCAGCGGCTCGAACGGGACGCGGCACCGCGCCTGCGCGAACCGGCAGCGGCTGGCGAACCGGCACCCGGCCGGCCAGGAGCCGGGCGACGGGACGGTGCCGGGGATGGAGGCGAGGCGCAGCGGCACCGGCTCCCCCTCGGGCAGGTGGGGGTTCGCGCCGAGCAGCGCCATCGTGTACGGGTGCTCGGCGTCGCCGAGCGCCTCCGCGGTCGACCCGGACTCGACGACCTCGCCCGCGTACATCACCGCCATCTCGTCGCAGATGTCCGCGACGACGCCGAGGTCGTGGCTGACCAGCACCATCGCGAGGCCCTGCTCGCGCACCAGCGCGCGCAGCAGGCTGAGGATCTCCGCCTGCACGGTCACGTCGAGCGCGGTCGTCGGCTCGTCCGCGACCAGCAGCTGCGGCTCCCCGGTGAGCGCGAGCGCGATCGCGACGCGCTGCGCCATCCCGCCGGACAGCTGGTGGGCGTAGCTGGCGAGCACCCGGTCGGCGTCGACGATGCCGACCTGCCCCAGCAGCTGCCTGGCGATGTCGCGGGCCTGCCGCCGGTTCACCTTCCGGAAGCGCCGGATCGGGCCGATCAGCTGGTACGCGATCGAGAACACCGGGTCGAGCGCGACCATCGGCTCCTGCGAGATCATCGCGATCTCCCGGCCGCGGATCCCGTTCAGCTCCCGCTCCGACAGGCCGACCAGGTCGCGTCCGCGCCAGAGGATCGCGCCGCTCGACACCCCGACGCCGTCGGGCAGCAGGCCCAGCAGCGAGCGCGCGGTCATGGTCTTGCCGCAGCCGGACTCCCCGACGAGCCCCAGCACCTGGCCCGGCCGCAGCGCGAAGGAGACCCCGGTCACGAGCGCGGGCCCGCCGTCGACCGAGACGCCGAGGTCCTGCACCTCCAGCACCGCGGCGGCGTCGGCCGGGGCGGCGGCGGAGGCGACCGCGCGGCGCCGCACCGGCTTCGCCTCCCGCTCCCGCGGCCCGGCGATCGCGTCGGCGAGCGCGTTCGCCGCCACGACGGTCAGCGCGAGGATCAGGCCGGACGGCACCATCAGCCACGGGTCGTCGTAGACGTGGCCGGAGGCGTCGTTGATCATGACGCCCCAGCTGGGCTGCGGCTCGGCCGGGCCGAAGCCGAGGAAGGCGAGGCCGGAGACGACGAGCAGGCCGATGCCGAACAGCTGCGCCGCCTGGACGGCGATCACGGTGCCCATCGCGGGCAGCACGTGCACGAGGTTCACCCGCACGGACGCGAGCCCGTTCACGCGGGCCGCGTCGACGTACAGCCGCTGCCGCACGGACTGGGCGACGCCGAGCATGATCCGGTAGACGGCCGCGGAGATCAGGATGCCGAGCACGATCATCACGAGGTAGGTCTGCGGGCCGATCACGCCGATGACGGCGAGCAGGATGATCGTGCCCGGCAGCGCGAGCAGCACCTCCGTCGACCGGCTGACGGCCTTCTCGGTGAGCCGCCCGCGCTCGGCGGCGAGCAGCGCGAGCGGCACCCCGATCGCGAACGCCACCAGCACCATGAGCGCGGAGGCGAGCAGCGGCTCGGCGCCCGCGGTGAACAGCCGGGACAGCAGGTCGCGGCCCAGCTTGTCGGTGCCGAGCCAGTGCGCCGCGGACGGCAGCTCGAGCCGGTGGGCGAGGTCCTGGTCGTCGACGGCGTACGGCCGCCACAGCGGCGCGGTGAAGGAGAGCAGGAGGACGGCGACCAGCCAGGCGGCACCCGCGATGCCGCCCGGCCGGCGCAGGGCAGCGGGCAGCCCGCGGCGGCGGCGCGCGGTGACGGCGACCTGCGGCCCTCCGCCGGGCGAGGCGGGCGGGATCGGGTCGTCCGGCGCCGGGTGGATCGGCACGGTGGCGGTCATGCGTTCCTCAGCTTCGGGTCGAGGGCGGCGATCACGAGGTCCAGCAGCAGGTTGATGACGACGACCACGACCGTCGCGACGATCACGACGGCGATCAGCGACGGGAAGTCGTGGGAGGAGACGGCGGCCTGGCTGGCCTGCCCGAGCCCCGGCAGGGCGAACAGCGTCTCGACGATGACCGACCCGCCGAACAGCGAGATGAACTGGATGCCGAGCACGGACACGACCGGCAGGCTCGCGAGCCGCAGCGCGTGGATGTACCGGATGCGCCAGGTCGCGGTGCCGAGCGCCCGCAGGGTGCGGATGTGCTCCTGGTTCAGCGCCGCCCGCATGCCGGCGCAGGCCGTGCGGGCGATGATCGCCGCGCCGCCGAGCGTCAGCGCCGCGACCGGCAGCACGAGGCTCGCGGCCCAGCCGCCGACGTCGTCGGTGAAGGCGACGTAGCCGGTGGCGGGCAGCACGGCCAGCTGGATGGCGAAGACGAACACGAGCAGGATGCCGACCCAGAACGGCGGCAGGGAGAGCACGACGCCGCTGCCCGCGTTGATCAGGCGGCTGACCCGGCCGCCGCGGACGGCCGCGGTGACGCCGAGCAGCACGCCGAGGACGCCCGAGAGGATCGTGGCGAACAGGGCGATCGCGCCGGTGACCGGCAGCCGCGCCGCCATGTCGTCCGCGATCGAGTGCCCGTCGATCAGCGAGGTGCCGAGGTCGCCGCGGACCAGGTGCGCCAGGTAGTCGAGGAACTGCACCGGCAGCGGCCGGTCCCAGCCGAGCTCGCGGTTCTTCGCCGCGATCTCCGCCGCGGTCCCGGACGGCCCGAGCACGACCGCCCCGGGGCTGCCGCCGGCCGCGTGCACCAGCAGGAAGCTGATCAGCACCGCGGCGAGCACCGTCACGATCGCGAACGCCAGCCGGCGCGCGATGTACAGACCCATGCTTCCTCCTCGAAGACGGGATCGGACCGAGGTCGTCCTCCTCCGGCCGTACGGGCCGGAGGAGGACGCCGGCTACTTCGCGGGCGTGATCTGGGAGAGCAGCAGGTAGCCGTTCGTCCCCGAGTACACCGGCTCGTTCACCTTCTCGGCGTTGTAGCCGTAGGTGATGTAGCTCTCGTAGAGCGGGATGTACCAGCCGTCGTCGGTGATCGCGGCGTTCAGCTGCGTGAGGGCGGCGGCCTGCGCGTCGCCGGTCGCGCCGAGCGCGGCGCCGAGCGGCTTCTCGATGTTCGGGTCCTTCGCCTGCTGCAGGTTCATGAACCCGCCGTACACCACACCGGCGACGAAGCCGGCGGGCTGGCCCCCCACCCCGAACGGCCCGAAGAGCAGCGGCGTGGTGCTGACCGCCGCGAAGGCCGCGTCCGTGGAGGTGACGATCTTGAAGTTCAGCTTCACGCCGATCTTCTGCCACTGCTTCTGGACCGCGATCTCGTCGTCGGTCGGCTGACCGAGCACGACCAGGTCGATCGAGAAGCCGTCGGGGTAGCCGGCGGAGGCGAGCAGCTGCTTCGCCTTGGCCGGGTCGTAGGCGTACTTCGTGTTGAGCGCGGCGTCGAAGCCCGGCGCCTCGGAGGGGAACAGCTGCGCGGTCGCCTTCGCGGTCGGGTGCAGGTCCTTCACGAGCGCGTCGCGGTCGGTGCCGTAGTTCAGCGCCTGCCGCACCTCCACCTTCGCGAACGCCTTGTTCGTCTTGCCCAGCTTGTCCGCGACCGGGAAGCCGACGATCGTGCCGCCGTTCTGAGCGACCTTCTGGCGGGACTTCACGAGGTCGACCGTGGAGGCGTCCAGCTGGCCGGCCACGTCGACCTGGCCCGAGACGACCGCGTTCGCCAGCGTCTGCGTGTTCGTGATCACCTTGAACACGACGGTGCTGAACGGGTAGTCCTTCGCGTGCCACGACTTCGTGTTCTTCACGAGCGTGTAGGTGCTGCTCTTCGTCGTCTTGGCCGTGTCGAGCGTGTACGGGCCGGAGCCGTCCGGCGTCGTCTTCAGCGACGCCGCGTCCGCGAGCCCCTTCGGGCCGACGATGATGCCGGCCTCGTCCGTCAGGTTGTTCTGCCCGGTCGCCTGCGGCTTCGCCCAGGTGATCGCGACGGTGGAGTCGTCCGGGGTGGCGATGGACTTGATCTCGGCCGCGCCGCCCGCGGCCAGCGCGCCGTAGGCGACGAGCGTCTTGTCGGAGCGGCGGTCCAGGTTGTCCTTGACGACCGCCGAGGTCAGCTTCGATCCG
Organism: uncultured Amnibacterium sp.; assembly: GCF_964245895.1. Lineage (GTDB taxonomy): Bacteria > Actinomycetota > Actinomycetes > Actinomycetales > Microbacteriaceae > Amnibacterium. The sequence goes on along the minus strand of NZ_CAXTOQ010000004.1, from coordinate 3,504 downwards.
TCCGTGAAGGCGACGCCGGAGCGCAGCTTCAGCGTCAGCGTCAGCTTGTCAGCGCTCGTCGTCGCGCTGGACACGAGGCTCGGCTGCGCCTGGCCGGTCTTGTCCGTGACGAAGAGCGAGTCGTAGATGCCGTTGAAGAAGGTCGACTGCCCCTGCGAGTAGAGCAGCGGGTCGTAGCCGTTCGGCGCGTTGTCGGCGTTCACGCCGAAGGTCAGCGTCGACGAGTCCTTCGAGCCCCCGCCGGCGCCGCCGCTGCTGCAGCCGGCGAGCGCGAGGGAGAGGGCGACGCCGACGGCGGCTGCGGCCACGAGCGGACGCCGCGTCGAGCGGCGAGTGGTCCGCGGGAGGGTCTTCATCTGCACGTGCACCTTTGCCTCGTGGTCGGTCCGGTGCCGACGCTTGAATCGTTCTACCACAAAGTTCAACCAATGAGTATTACTTTCATTTGTCGAAAGTTGAGGCTTCCGCTGCGCGGAGCGGGCACGGCAGGATGGCCGGATGGAGACCACCACGACCGCGCTGCCCAGCCCGGCCCCCGGCACGGCCCGCGCTCGCTACGCGAACGGCGAGCGCCGTCGCGAGCAGCTGCTGGCCGCGGCGATGGAGGTCTTCGCGGAGCAGGGCTTCGGCCGGACCACCCTGCGCGCGATCGCCGAGCGAGCGGGCACCGGGCACCTGAGCCTCATCCACCACTTCGGTTCGAAGGAGGTGCTGTACCAGCGGGTGCTGGAGCGCCGCGTCGAGCTGGACCGCGCCGCGCGGAAGGCGGTCGGGGCCGACGCGGACGTGGCGTCGATCGCGCGCGTGATGATGCGCCGGAACGCGGCCGTCCCCGGGATCGTCCATCTCGACACGGTGCTGACGGCGGAGGGGATCGATCCCGCCCACCCCGCTCATCGCTTCATCAAGGACCGCCAGGAGGACTTCGTCGCCGAGGTGACGCCCGCCCTCGCGGCGCAGCAGCGGGACGGCCGCATCCGCGCGGACGTGGATCCCGCGATCGCGGCGATGCAGCTGCTCGCGCTCATCAGCGGCATCCAGGCGCTGGGGCTCTACGACGGCGAGCTGGACGTGGAGCACCACGTCCAGGAGTTCCTCCGCCTCCTCGAGCCGTAGCCGTGCCCTCCCCCGGGGCCGGGACTCAGTCGCGGAAGCGCGTCCGGATCGAGCCGAGCCCCTCGATCTCGCTGACCAGCACGTCGCCGGCGCGCAGGAAGCGCTTCGGCGTGCGGGCGTTGCCGATGCCGGAGGGGGTGCCGGTGAAGATCAGGTCGCCCGGCAGCAGCGCGCAGACCGCGGACAGCCGCACCAGCAGCTCGGGCACGTCGTAGATCATGCGCGAGGTGCGGCTGGACTGCAGGGACTCGTCCCCGAGCCGGCAGGAGATCGCGAGGTCGTCCGGGTCGGGCACCTCGTCCGGCGTGACGAGGTACGGCCCGGTCGGCCCGAAGCCCTCGTGCGACTTCGCGAGGCTGAACTGCGGGCGGCCGCCCTCCAGCTGCGCGGTGCGCTCGGACAGGTCCTGGCCGATCGTGAGCCCGGCGACGTGGTCCCACGCCGCCTCCCGGGTGACGGCGCGCGCCTCCCGGCCGATCACGACGACCAGCTCCACCTCCCAGTCGACGGTGTCCGTCGGCAGCGCCACGACCGCGTCCGGCCCGGTGAGGCAGGTCGGGAACTTCGTGAACGTGACGGGCGCGGAGTCGGGCGGGTAGCCGGCCTCGTCGGCGTGCTCCCGGTAGTTGATGCCGATCGCGAACACCTGCGGCGGGCGCGGGACGGGCGGGCCCAGCTGCTCGGTCGTGAAGCGCACGTCCGCGGCCGGAGCGGCCGTCGCCGCCCACTCCGTGAAGGCCGCCCAGTCCGCGAGCACCGCCTGCGGGTCGGGCCCGAACCGGCCGTCGCTCGCCGTGGCGACGTCGGCGCCCGCGCCCTCCTCCGTCACGAGCACGGCGCGGCCGTCGACGTTCGCGAGCCTCATCGGGCCGCTCCCCCGCCGAGCCCGGGCGGGTTCGGACGTTCCGGGCGCGAAAACACGCCCGGAATGTCCGAAGTCGCCCGGGATCGCGGCGCGCGGCGCGTCATCCCTCGACCGAGACGGCGGGCTTCGGCTCCTCCGTGCCGTAGGCGTCCTGCCACGACACGACGCGGTTGCGCAGCACGCCGACGCCCTGCACCTCCGCCTCGACGACGTCGCCGGGCTGCAGGTAGAAGTCGAAGGGGTTCGGCTGGATCGCCGCGACGCCCGACACCGTGCCGGTGGTCAGCAGGTCCCCCGCGCTGTAGCCCTGCGGGGAGTGGAAGGCGACCAGCTGCGGCAGCGTCAGCTTCATGTCGTTGGTGTTGCCGGTCTGGCGGACCTCGCCGTTCACCCGCAGCTCCATGGACAGGTTCTGGGCGTCGTCGATCTCGTCGGCCGTGACGATCCACGGGCCGATCGGGCAGAACGTGTCGATGCCCTTGCTGAACGAGAAGACGCCCGACTTCATCTCGCGGCGCTGGATGTCGCGCGCGGTGATGTCGTTGAACACCGTGTAGCCGGCGATGTACGACTCCGCCTCGTCCGGCCCGAAGAACTTGCCCTTCTTGCCGATCACGACGGCGAGCTCCAGCTCGTAGTCCAGCTCGTTCGTGAGGTTGGCGGGGTAGACGATGTCGTCGTCCGGCCCGATCACGGCGTCGACGTTCTGGAAGAACACGATGCCCTTGTGCACCGGGTGCGACCAGTTGACCGCCGTCAGCTCCTCGTGGTGGGAGGCGAAGTTGCCCGCCGTGTGGAAGAACTTCTTCGGCTGGATGGGGGAGCGCAGACGCACGTCGGCCAGCTGCAGGCGCTCCCCCGTCTCGCGGACGTCGCCGCCGCGCTCGAACCACTCGCGGGTCGACGGCACGTCGAGCTCGATGACGTCGTCCCCCTCCAGGCGGCCCACGCGGCCGGCGTCGAAGGTGATGAGCTTCATGTCGATCCTTCCCGGCGCCTACGCGCCGACCATGTTGAACCCGCCGTCGGCGAGCATGTACGAGCCGGTCAGATGCGCGGCCTCGTCGGTCGCGAGCCACAAGCAGGTGCCCGCGACGAACTCGGGCGGCGGGATGACGCCCATCGGGGTCTGGGACAGCAGCACCTCGCGGCGGCCGCTCTTCCAGTCGGCGCGGTTCAGCAGCCGCTCGGTCTCCATGAAGCCCGGGGCGAAGGTGTTCACGCGGACGGCCGGGGCGAGCACCTTCGCGTAGGACTTCGTGATGCCGAGGATCGCGTACTTCGCCGCGGCGTACTGGGGGGCGCGGGGCGAGCCCCGCACGATCACGGTCGAGCCGACGTTGACGATGCTGCCGTGGCCCTGCTCGAGCATCCGCTCGCCGAACTCGTGCGTCATCAGCAGCGTGCCCTTGACGTCGACGTCGACCACGGCGTCGAGCGCCTCCTGGGTCAGGTCGCGCCACGACATCTGCTCGCTGGAGACGTCGCCCACGTTGTTGACGAGCACGTCCAGGCCGCCGAAC
>NZ_CAXTOQ010000003.1:0-75586 GCF_964245895.1 uncultured Amnibacterium sp. | reverse complement strand
CGGGTTCGGCTCCGTGACGACGCGGGAGGACCTCGACCTGGTCGTCACCACCGACGGGTCGGTCCCCCGTCCGCCGGCGGCCTACCGGTTCCCCGCCAACTACTGACGGACGGCCAGGAGCGCGGGGCCAGGATGGTGACATGTCCTACGAAGCCGTGCTGCAGACCGTCCTCGACCGCGAGCCCGAGCCCTCGGGCGGCACGACCGGCTCGGACGTCGACTACGAGGCCGACGGCGTGCGCTACCGCGGCTACCTCGCACGCCCCGCGACCGCGGACGGCCTCGTGCCCGGCGTGCTCGTGGTCCACGACTGGCTGGGGGTGACGGACGCGACCCGGATGCGGTGCGACATGCTCGCCCGGCTCGGCTACGCCGCGTTCGCGGCGGACGCCTACACGGCCGACGTGCGGCCGTCGCAGCAGGACGCGTCGAAGGTGGCAGGTGCGCTGTACGGCGACCAGGCGACGTGGCGGGCGCGCCTGGCCGCCGGGCTCGACCGGCTGCTCGCCGAGCCGTCGGTGGATCCGGGCCGCGTCGCGGCGATCGGCTACTGCTTCGGGGGCTCCTCGGTGCTGCAGCTCGCTCGCACCGGTGCGGACCTCCGTGCGGTCGTGAGCTTCCACGGCGGCCTGACGACCGGGCCGGAGGGGGAGGCGGCGCGCATCCGAGCGAAGGTGCTCGTGCTCACCGGCGGTGCCGACCCGGTCGTGCCCGACTCGGCGGTGGTGGCCCTGCAGGACGAGCTGCGCGCGGCGCCCGCCGTGGACTGGCAGGTCGTGACCTACAGCGGCGCGCTGCACGCCTTCACGGTGCCGACCGCGAACGCGCCGGACTTCGGCGCCGCCTACGACGAGCGGGCCGACCGGCGCAGCTGGACCGCGATGAAGGACTTCTTCGCCGAGGCGCTGCAGCACTGATCAATGACGTGTCAACGAACCGATGGTAGGATCGGGGCCATGTCGCAGGCGATGGGGCTCGACCCGGCCGACTGGGCGACGTGGCGCGACGTGACCGCGATGCGCTCCGGCGTCGAGCGGGTGCTCGAGCAGCGCCTCCAGCGGGACGCCGGCATCTCCCACGCCGACTTCGACGTGCTGCACAGCCTGTCCGTCGCGACCGATCGGCGCCTGCGCGCCGGTGCGCTCGCGGAGTCGCTGGGCTGGGAGAAGAGCCGCATCTCGCACCAGGTGCGCCGCATGGCCGAGCGCGGCCTCGTGGAGCGCGCCGACTGCCCCACGGACCTCCGCGGCACGTGGGTCGTGCTCACCGACGCCGGCGCCGACGCGTTCGCGACCGGTTCGTGCGGCTACATCGAGACGCTGGACCGGGTCTTCTTCTCGCGGCTGGAGGACGAGCAGAAGGCGTCGCTGCGCGCCGTGGCCGCCGCCGTGCGCGACGGTCTGCTCGCACCCGACGCACAGCCTTCGCCGACCAGGTGATGCGAGGGTTTCCCCGTCGAAAGGACCCGGATGAACCCGATCAAGGCTTTGGTTGATGCAGGCTTCAAGAGCGAGTACGCCTACTGGGGCGGCTTCATCTCGATCGGCCTCAGCTTCGCGGCGTGGGGCCTGTCCCAGGCGAAGGACTCGTCCGACAAGGGCCAGTCCGACCGCTGGGGCATCTTCGTCGGCCACTGGGCGCCGACGTTCTTCGCCCTCGGCGTCGCGCTCAAGCTCGAGGAGTAGCGGCTGAGCCGGGCGCCGCGTCCTGCGGGCAGCCCGGCTCTCCCGCCCCCGGAGGAACGCATCAGGGCCCGCCGAGCAAGTGGTCGATCCGGTGGTGGTCCGGGGTGAACCCGTGCGCGACGCCCCACAGCACCGCCCTCGTGCGGCTGTCGACCCCGATCTTGCGGTAGATCGCGCGGATGTACGACTTCACGGTGTTCGGGCTCAGGTAGGTGAGCCGTGCGACGTCCGCGTTGCTCTTTCCCTGCGTGATCAGCGCCAGGATCTCCGACTCCCGGTCGGTCAGCCCGTGCTCGCGGCCCGGCCAGTCGAGCCCCGGCGCGCTGACGACCCGCCCCGAGACCTCCGTGACGACCACCTCGCCGTGATGGATGCGCTCCAGCGCGGCCACGAGCGCCTCCGCGGGCATGGCCTTCGACAGGTAGCCCCTCGCCCCCTCGCGCAGCGCCGCCTCGACGAGCTCGGGGTGGAAGTTCCAGGTGTAGACGACCACGCAGCCCGCCTTCTCGCTGCGCAGCAGCGCGGCGACCTCCTGCTGGTCCGACTCCGGCTGCGCGAACGAGTCGTACAGCACGACGTCGATCCGGTCGTCCAGCGCCGCGTTGGCGTCGATCTCGGCCACCACCACGCGCTCGCGGTGGTCGTCGAAGAGGTGCGCCAGTCCGATGAGGACCACGTCGTAGTCGTCGACGAGCGCGATGGTGATCGGCTCCGCCAGCACCGTGGTCATGGGGGGAAAGTACACCCCTAGGGGTGTGTCGGCCGGACGGCGCCTGATGGCTGACTGAGGGGCAGCCCGCAACCAGGGCCACCACCCAGCGCCTCGCGGCGCGCAGCACAGGAGGCAGCAGTGGGCATCCTCGGCACCCTCATCACCGTGATCATCGTCGGGCTGATCGCCGGCTTCATCGCCCGCGCGGTCGTGCCCGGCCGGCAGAGCATGGGCATCGGCGCGACCATCGTGCTCGGCGTCATCGGGTCGTTCATCGGCGGCTTCCTCGCCTACGTGATCTTCCGGTCGGACGCGAACGACGGCTTCCTGCAGCCGTCGGGGATCATCGGCTCCATCATCGGCGCGATCATCGCGCTGCTGATCTACGGCGCGGTCAGCCGCCGCAGCCGCGTCTGATCGCGGTCCGCAGGCGGTCAGCCGGCGAGGTGGTGCATCGACCACCCGCCGGCGGCCTCCGCGGAGGAGCCGAGCCGGTACTCCACGCGATGGCTCGGCCCTGCGGGATCGGCCTGCCAGAAGGTGAGCCGGTCCGGCTGGACGAGCCGACCCGACCAGGTCTCCGGCGGCGGCACGTCCGACCCGTGGGCCTCCGCGAAGGCGGCCCACTCCGCGGCCCGCTGCTCGGGCGGCAGCTGGGCCATCTCGAGCGTGTTGAGCCAGGCGAGCCGCCGCTGCGACTCGGTCCGTCGCTCGAACGCGAGCGCATCGGCCTCCGCCGGGGCCGGCACGGCGCGCCCGCGCGCGACCAGCTGCCTGCTGCCGGAGGGATGCAGCACGACCAGCGCGACCCGGACGTCGGCCGTCAGCTGCTGCACCTTCCTCGACCGGGCGTCCGTGTGGAACACGAAGCCCGCCTCGCTCCACGCCGACAGCAGCACGGTGCGGACGTCGGGAGCCCCGTCCGCGTCCACCGTCGCCAACTGCATCACAGGCCGGTCCGGGTCGTCGTCCTGCGGCAGCCAGGCCGTGAGGAGCGCCAGGGCGTCGGGCGGCAGCGGGCGCGCGGGCGCCTCCCGGGGGAGCGTCCGCTTCGGCCCCGCGACCGATCGGATCCGCCCGGGCTCCGGCCCGCTCATGACGCTCCGCGCATCCGGCCATCCTGCCCCCGCGGAGGATGCGGTGGAATGAGGGGATGACCTCCGCGATCGCCGCCTCCGCCCTGCTCGTGGGCGAGCACGTCCGCCTCGAGCCGCTCGAGCCCCGGCACGCGGACGGGCTCGCCGCCGCCGCGGCCGACGGCGAGGTGTGGCGGAAGTGGACGACCTCCGTGCCCGCGCCGGAGGACGTGCCGGCCGAGATCGACCGGCGCATCGCCGCGCACGAGGCGGGGCGGATCGTGCCGTGGGCGACGTGCCTGCCCGACGGCACGCCCGTCGGCATGACGACGTACTGCGCGATCGATCCGGTCAACCGCCGGGTCGAGATCGGCGCGACGTGGCTCGGCGCCTCCGCGCAGCGCACCCTCGTCAACCCGGAGGCGAAGCTGCTGCAGCTGTCGAGGGCGTTCGACGACCTCGACTGCATCGCGGTCGAGTTCCGCACCCACTGGCACAACCGCCAGTCCCGGCGCGCGATCGCGGCCCTCGGCGCGAAGCAGGACGGGGTGCTGCGGAACCACTCGATCTCGCCGGGCGGCGTGCTGCGCGACACGGTCGTGTTCTCCATCCTGCGGGACGAGTGGGCCGCCGTGCGGGCCGGCCTCCTGGCCCGCCTCGGACGCGCCTGAGCGCCTGGGTAGGCTTTCTGCGGCTCGGATTCGAGCCGGAAGGGCACCATGACGGACATCGCCGTTCGACCGACCCGTCTCGCGGACGGCCGCGAGCTGATCTACTTCGACGACGCCGGGTCCACGCTGCCGCCGGAGCGCCGCGCGGATCCGCGGCACCTGGATCCGCGGCCGCCCACCGCGACGATGCGGCTGGACCTGCTGACCGGCGACTGGGTGTCGATCGCGTCGGCGCGGCAGAACCGGGCCTTCCTACCGCCTGCGGAGTTCGACCCGCTCGCGCCGCAGTCGGACACGAACCCCTCCGAGGTGCCGGCGCAGTACGACGTCGCGGTCTTCGAGAACCGGTCCCCGTCGTTCGGTCCGGCGCTCGGCGACGCCGAGGACGCGCCGGAGGGGCTGGCGGACCTCGCCTCGCTCGCGGTCGGCCGCACCCGCACCTCCGTCGGCCGCACCGAGGTGGTCTGCTTCGACCCCGGCACGCACGGGTCCTTCGCGGACCTGACCGCGAACCGCGCGCGGACCGTGGTGGAGGCGTGGACGCAGCGGACCGCGGCGCTGTCGGCGCTCGACGGCGTGCAGCAGGTGTTCCCCTTCGAGAACCGAGGCGAGGCGATCGGCGTCACGCTGCACCACCCGCACGGGCAGATCTACGCCTACCCCTACGTCACCCCGCGCACCAGCGCGCTGCTGCGCCAGGTCGACGCCTACGAGGGCGACCTGTTCGCCGACCTGCTCGCCTTCGAGCAGGCCGGGGACCGCGTCGTGCTGCGAAGCGAAACGTTCACAGCGTTCGTGCCGTTCGCCGCGCGGTGGCCGGTCGAGCTGCATCTGCTGCCGCACCGCCACGTCGCGGACTTCACGGAGCTCACCGATCCGGAGCGGGACGAGCTCGCCCGCGTCTACCTCCGGCTGCTCCGCGCGATCGACGCGCTGTACGAGACGCCGACGCCGTACATCGCCGCGTGGCACCAGGCGCCCGTCGCGACGCACCGCGACCGGGTGCGCCTGAACCTGCAGATCAGCTCCCCGCGGCGAGGGCCGGAGCGGCTGAAGTACCTGGCGGGCAGCGAGGCCGCCATGGGCGCCTGGATCGGCGACCTGGTGCCGGAACGGACCGCGGAGCAGCTGCGTGCCGCGCTGGAGAAGGCGGACGCGGAGCGGCCGCTGTGACCGCCGGCACCGCGAGCGTCGCGGATCTGTTCCGCCGCGCCTACAGCACCGAGCCGCAGGGCTTCTGGCGCGCCCCCGGCCGCGTGAACCTGATCGGCGAGCACACCGACTACAACGACGGCTTCGTGCTGCCGTTCGCGATCGACCGGGCCACGACGATCGCGCTCCGCGTCCGCGACGACGACCGGATCCGGCTCACCTCCACGTTCGACGAGCAGGTCGTGGAGTCGGACCTCGCCGCGGTCGACCGCCGCGACTTCGCCGGCTGGTCGGCCTACCCGCTCGGGGTGACCTGGGCCATCGGGGAGCGGCATCCGGACGCCGTGCGCCACGGGTTCGACCTCGCGGTCGACTCGGACGTGCCGGTCGGCGCGGGGCTGTCCTCCTCCGCCGCGATCGAGATGGCGGTCGCCGTCGCGCTGGACGACGTGCTGGGGCTCGGCCTCGGCCGCGCCGATCTCGCCCGCATCGGGCAGCGTGCGGAGAACATCGCCGTCGGTGCGCCGACCGGGATCATGGACCAGTCCGCCAGCGTGTTCGGCGAGCGGGACGCCGCGGTGTTCCTGGACTGCCGCAGCCTCGCCGTCGAGCAGGTGCCGCTCGGGTTCGACGCGGCGGGCCTCGTGCTGCTCGTGGTCGACACGAAGGTCGAGCACCAGCACGCGACCGGGGGCTACCGGGACCGGCGGGAGGCGTGCGAGCGCGGCGCCGCGGCGATGGGTGTCGCCGCGCTGCGGGACCTCTCCGTCGACGACCTGCCGCGCGCGCGGACGCTGCTGGACGACGTGACCTACCGGCGCGTGCAGCACGTCGTGACCGAGGACGCGCGCGTGCTCGACAGCGTCGCGGCGCTGAAGTCCGGCGACCTCCGCCGGTTCGGCGCGCTGATGGACGCCAGCCACGTGTCGATGCGCGACGACTTCGAGATCTCCGTGCCGCAGCTGGACGCGGTGGTCGAGACCGCGCAGGCGGCCGGAGCCGTCGGCGCTCGGATGACAGGCGGCGGCTTCGGCGGCTGCGCGATCGCGCTGGTGCCTGCGGCCGACGCCGAGCCGCTCGCCGCCGCGGTGCTGCGGGTCTTCGCCGAGCGCGGCTGGCACGAGCCGGTCCCCTTCACGGTCGTGCCGTCGGACGGCGCCCGCGCCGTCTGACCCTCCCGTCTCTCGCGGATCCGGATTCCTCTCGCGGATCCGGATGGATCGCGCGACACGCCGCGCGCGGACGCGCGGCGACGGCGTGTCGCCTCGTCCGTCCGGATCCGCGGAAGGTCCAGGCGGCGTGGGGAGACTGGGCGCATGCGATACAGGACTCTCGGGAACAGCGGCACGGTCGTGTCGGTGCAGGCGCTCGGCACGATGACGTTCGGCGCGGAGGCGGACGAGGCCGTCTCCGGCGCCATCACCGAGGCGTACGTCGAGGGCGGCGGCAACCTCCTCGACACCGCGGACGTCTACTCGAGAGGCGTCTCCGAGCAGATCATCGGGCGCTGGCTCGCCGCCCACCCGACCGAGGCGAAGCAGCTCGTCGTCGCGACGAAGGGCCGGTTCCCGATGGGCCCCGGCCCGAACGACTACGGCGCCTCCCGCCGGCACCTGTCGGACGCGCTCGACGCGAGCCTCGTGCGGCTCGGCGTCGAGGCCGTCGACCTGTACCAGATCCATGCGTGGGACGCCCTGACGCCGCTGCCCGAGACGCTGCGGTTCCTCGACGACGCGGTCGCCGCCGGGAAGATCAAGGCGTACGGCTTCTCCAACTACACCGGCTGGCAGCTGACGAAGGCGGCGTGGGTCGCGAAGGTCCACGGCTGGGCCGCGCCGGTCACGCTGCAGCCGCAGTACAGCCTGCTCGTGCGCGGCATCGAGCACGAGATCGTGCCCGCCGCCCTCGACCAGGGCATCGGCCTGCTGCCGTGGTCCCCGCTCGCGGGCGGGTGGCTCAGCGGCAAGTACACCCGCGGCACCGCACCGACCGGATCGACCCGCCTCGGCGAGAACCCGGACCGGGGGATGGAGGCGTGGGGCCCGCGCAGCGAGGACGACCGCACCTGGGCGGTGCTCGACGCCGTGCGGGAGGTCGCCGACGCGGCCGGCACGACCTCGGCGGCGGTCGCCCTCGCCTGGGTCGACGCGCAGCCCGCCGTGACGAGCACGATCCTCGGCGCCAGGTCGGTCGAGCAGCTGCAGCAGAACCTCGCGGCCGTCGACCTCGACCTCGGCGCCGACGCGCTCGCCCGGCTGAGCGAGGTCAGCGCGCCCCAGGCCGAGGTCTACCCCTACGGTCCCCAGGCGGTGCAGCAGCGCTTCCGCCCGCTGGTCCCGTGACCCGCGCGCCGCTGCCGTTCCGGCAGGTCGACGTGTTCCCCGGGTCGCCGCGCGGCGGCAACCCGGTCGCCGTCGTCCTCGACGCGGAGGGGGTCGACGACGGGACCATGCGGTCCTTCGCCCGCTGGACGAACCTGTCGGAGACGACGTTCGTCCTGCCGCCGACCGACCCAGGCGCCGACTACCGCCTCCGGATCTTCACGCCGTCGGCGGAGCTGCCCTTCGCCGGGCACCCGACCCTCGGCAGCGCGCACGCGTGGGCCGAGCACACCGGATCGGCGGAGGACCGCCTCGTGCAGCAGTGCGGCGTCGGTCTCGTCGGCCTGCGCCGCACGGACGACGGCTGGGCGCTCGCCGCCCCGCCGCTGATCCGGTCGGGTCCCGCGACCGAGGACGAGGTCGCATCGATCGCGGCGGGCCTCGGCCTGCCGCCCACCGAGATCGTCGCCGCGGAGTGGGTGGACAACGGTCCCGGCTGGGTCGTCGCGGTGCTGCGCGACGCGGAGGCGGTGCTGGCGGTCGACACGGACCTCGCCGCGATGGCGGTGCCGACCGGTGTCGTGGGGCCGCACGCCGCGGGCGGGCCCGCGGACTTCGAGGTGCGCGCGTTCGTCCCCGACCTCGGCGTGGACGAGGACCCGGTGACCGGCAGCCTGAACGCCGGGATCGGGACGTGGTTCTTCGGCAGCGGCCGCGCCTCCGGCTCCTACACGGTCCGGCAGGGCACGCGCATCGGCGCGAACGGCCTGGTGCGCGTCTCGGACGAGCCGGACGGCGTCTGGGTGGCGGGCGCGACGACGACCGTGCTCAGCGGCACCGTCGCCCTCTGACGGCTGCTTCGTCGTTCAGAAGCTCCGGCGGCTACACCCGTCCGGAGCTCCTGAACGACGAGGAGCGCGGTGCTAGCGGCGGACCGTGCGGCCGTGGGCCGCGATGCCGCCCGCGATCGCGGTGCCCACCAGCAGCGCGCCCGAGCTCCAGGCGAGCGCCGGCGCGACGCCGATCGCCTGGCCGAGCAGGCCGACCGTGAGCCCGCTGCCCATCCGCAGCCCGTTCGCCGAGACGCCGTACAGGCCGATGACCCGGCCGCGTTCGGCAGGCGGCGCCAGCAGCTGGACGACGGTCTGCGAGATCGACATCGACGCGAGGTTCGCCGCGCCGCCGATGAACAGCAGGGGCAGCGCGAGCCAGTACCGGTCCGTGAGCGCGAACCCGAGGATCGCGAGGCCGTAGGCGAACGTGCTCACGATCGCGGAGCCGACGCCGGAGGGGACCCGCTGGGTCGCCTCCAGCAGGACGCCGCCCACCACCCCTCCGGCGCCGACCGCGAACAGCAGCGCCCCGTAGGCGAGGCCGTCCGATCCGCCGAGCCGGTCGGCGAACGCGGGCATCGTGGTCTGCAGCGAGGCCCCGATGAAGAAGGAGCCGAGGCCCGCCAGCACGAGCATCGACACCAGCGTCCGGTCCGTGCGGACCAGGCGCAGCGTGCGGAACGCCTCCCGGAACCCGGCCGGCGGGCGCTGCACCCCGGCGTCGCGGGTGTGCCCGGTGACCCGGGTGCGGAACAGGAACACGATCAGCGGCACGTAGAAGACGACGTTCACGAGGATGCCCAGCTGCGGGCCGAGCCCGTACAGCAGCACCGCGCCGACCACCGGGCCGAACAGGATGCCCAGGCTGCGGAACGTCGAGTTCAGCCGGACCGCGCTGGCCAGCTCCGTCGGGCCGACGAAGTCGTGCAGCATCAGCTGCTCGGCCGGCGTCCACATCGCGCCGGCGGTGCCGTGCAGCACGAGCAGGATGCACGCGGCCCACACCGTCAGCGTGCCGGTCGCGAACAGCACGCCCCACGCGACCGAGACGAGCGCGAACAGCGCCGCGCCCGCCTGGATGATGCGGCGGCAGTCGTACCGGTCGGCCAGCTGCCCGAACGGCACGGACAGCAGCAGGAACGGCAGCCAGTGGCTGATCACCTCGAACCCGGCGAGCGCGGGGGAGTGGAACCGCTGCCACAGCACCCAGTACGTGATGACGTGCTCGATGTTGTCGGCCATCATCATCAGCGCCGCGCCGACGAGGTAGGTGCGGCAGTCCCGGTTGCGCAGGGCCGCGAAGCGGCGGGGGACGTCCGACATGACGGTGTCCATCTTTCAGGAGTTCTGTCGACCGGGAACGACGGGCTCAGTCCTCCAGCAGGCGCCAGAGGCGGTCGCGGGTCATCGGCAGCTCGTGCGGCCGCACCCCGATCGCGTCGCGGATGGCGTTCGCGAGCGCCGGCGCGACCGGGTTGTACGGCGCCTCGCTCATCGACTTGGCGCCGAACGGGCCGAGGTCGTCGTACGTCGTGGCGAACCGCACCGTCGTTGGAGGCACGTCCGCCATCTGCGGGATGTGGTAGTTCCGCAGGGTCCTGGTGATGACGTGCCCGTCGACCACGACGACCTCCTCGTACAGCGCGGAGCCGATCGCCTGCGCGGTGCCGCCCTCGACCTGCCCGCGCAGCTGCTCCGGGTTCAGCACCGTGCCGGCGTCGACCCCCTGCACCGACGCGAGGATCCGCACCTCCCCGGTCGCGACGTCGACCGCCACCCGGAACCCGTGGACGTTGAAGGCGAGTCCGCGCGGGGTGCCGTCGGCGGATCCGGTGGCCTCCAGCGGGGCGAACGCGGCGAGCGGCCGCAGCCCGGAGGCGGTGCGCACCCCCTCCGGACCGAGCGAGGCGCCCGGCCCGGCGAGGTCGAGGACCGCGTCCCGCAGGCGCGTCGCGGCGGCGTGCACGGCCTTGCCCGCGACGACCGTGCCGGCGGAGCCGAACGCGCCGCTGTCGTACCGGGCGCCGTCGGTGTCGGACGAGCGAATGCGCACCGCCTCGGGCGGGATCGCGAGCACCTCCGCGACGATCTGGCCGTGCACCGTGGTCGTGCCGTTGCCGAACTCGGCGGTGCCGACGTCGAGGGAGGCGCCGCCGTCGGCATCGAGCCGCAGGCGCACCTCGCTGAAGTGCCCGCGCGGCGGCATCGTCGCGATCATGCCGAGCGCCATGCCGGTGCCCACCCGCCACCGCGGACCCGCCGGCGCCGGCGCGCCGGGCTCGGCGAGCGCCGCCTCCGCGAGGTCGAGCGCCTCCGGCAGCCCGGAGCCGCCCCACTCGAGGTCGGACTCCTCGTCCGGATCGGTGACGACGACCCGCTCGCCCGGCCCGATCGCGTTCCGGCGCCGCAGGTCGAACGGGGACATCCCGATCCGCCGCGCGAGCTCGTCCATCGCGCCCTCCAGCGCGAACATCACCTGCCCGAGCCCGTAGCCGCGGAACGCGCCGGACGGCGGGTTGTTCGTGTAGACGGCCTCCGCGTTGACCCGCCGGTTCGGCGTGCGGTACACCGCGACGGACTCGTGGGAGCCGTGGAACAGGACGCCCGGGCCGTGGTTGCCGTACGCGCCGGTGTCGGACAGCACGTCGACGTCGACGGCGGTGAGCACGCCGTCTCGCGTCGCGCCGAGCGCCACCGACACCCGTTTCGGGTGCCGCAGCGGCGCGACGGCGAACTCGTCCTCGCGGGTCAGCTCCAGCTGCGCGGGCCGTCCGGTGCGCAGCACCGCCAGGGTGACCAGGTCCTCGGTCAGCAGCTCCTGCTTGCCGCCGAACCCGCCGCCGACGCGGGCGGCGACCACGCGGACGCGCGCGGGGTCGAGCGCGAAGATCCGGCACAGCTCCTTCTGCACCAGGTACGGCACCTGCGAGCTGGTGCGCAGCACGAGCCGTCCCTGCGCGTCGAGCCACCCGCGCGTCGCGTGCGTCTCGAGCGCGACGTGCGCGACCCGAGCGGTCCTCCAGGTCCCGGACACCACGACGTCCGCGGCCGCGAGCGCCGCATCGACGTCGCCCAGCTCGCCGTGCTTCTGCGCGACGACGTTCCGCAGCGGCTCGCTGATCCGGGAGGCGTCCGCGTCCTTGTCCCCGTGCACGAGGGGGGCGCCGGGCGCCCGCGCCGCCTCCGGGTCGAAGATCGCCGGCAGCACCTCGTAGTCGACCAGGATCGCGCGGCTCGCGATCTCCGCGAGGCCGATGGTCTCCGCGACGACCGCGGCGACCCGCTGCCCCGCGAACCGGATGACCGGGTCGAGGACCAGGGTGTCGTCGGGATCCTCGAGGCGGTTCTCGTGCCGGCCCGTCGAGAACAGCACGTCCGGGGCGTCCTCGTGCGTCAGGACGGCGAGCACCCCCTGCATCGCCAGGGCCGCGGAGGCGTCGATGCGGCGGATGCGCGCGGAGGGGTGCGGGCTCTGCAGGATCGCGATGTGGGTCAGCGCCTGCGTCTCGAGGTCGAGCGTGAACGGCTCCTTCCCCGAGACGATGCGCTCGGCGGCCGGGGCGCGGACGGCGCGGCCGATGCCGCCAGCGATGCCGCGCTCCTCCGTCGACCCCGTGCCGGCGAGGGCGTCGCGGATGCTGCGGTAGCCCGTGCAGCGGCACAGGTTCCCCTTGAAGAGGCGCGGCAGGTCCGCCTCGTCGGCGTCGCGGACGGTGTCGGTCGAAGCGGTGACGACCATGCCGGCGGTGCAGAAGCCGCACTGGAAGCCCGCGGCGTCGACGAACCGCTGCTGGACGGGGGACAGGCCCTCCGGCGTGCCGAGGCCTGCGACGGTCGTGACGCTGCGGCCTGCGACCCGGTGCGCCGGGACGATGCAGGAGTGCACGGGGTCGCCGTCGACGAGCACCCCGCACGCGCCGCAGTCGCCCGCGTCGCACCCCTTCTTGACCTCGACGTGGCCGGTCTGCCGCAGCAGCGTCCGCAGGCACTGGCCGGGGAACGGCGCCGCGTCGACCGGCACCCCGTTGACGTCGAACCTCATCGCGCCGGCTCCGGTCCCGCGAGCTGCTGCCGGATCTCCTCGGCGAGCAGCCGGGAGACCGCGCGCCGCCAGTCGGCTGCGCCGTGCGCGTCCGAGAACCACGTGCGCACGTCGGCCACCGCGGCGTCGAGCACCGCCGCGGAGGGGAGGGCGGCGAAGCGCAGCACCTCCGGCCGGGTCGTGCCGCCCGTGATGCACAGCACGAACCCGCCGTCCTCGTCGAGGCGGGCGGCGAGCACGGTGCCCGCCCTCCCGAGCGGCGACAGCGCGATGCGCCGGAACGCGGTCGTCGCCGCCATCGCCGCCGCGGGCAGCTCGATCGAGCGGACGACCTCGCCCGGGCGGATCGTCGTCACGCGCTGCGCCAGCACGGCGTCGGCGACGCGCTCGCGGCGCTCGCCGCCGTCCGGCGTCCAGATCACGAGGTCGGCGTCGAGCGCGCCGCCGAGCCCGATCAGCGCGCCGGCGGCGAGCGCGGTCGCGATGTTGCCGCCGACCGTCGCGGTGTTCCAGACCTTGAAGGACTGCAGCAGCGACTCGGCGCACTGCCGCAGGAGGGGGATCGCGCGCCATCCCTCCCGCGCCGGGATCGACACGAGCTGGGCGATCGTGCACGTCGCCGCGACCGACAGGCCGCCGTCCGGGCGCGCCTCCCACGGCGTCCACCCGAGGGTCGTCAGGTCGACGAGGCCGGTGAGGTGGTCCTGCGGCTCGGAGAAGAGCCACGTCCCGCCCGCGAGGGGCACCACGGTCGCCGACAGCTCGAGGTCGGCGCGGGAACGGGGCAGCCGCACCTCGGTCAGCGTCGGCAGGTCCATCGGCCCATCCTCCCCATCCCGGGTTGCGCTCGTGTTACACGACCGTTCTGCGTCTCGATGGCGATCCGGTACGGCGGAGCCGACCGGATCGCCTTCAGAACGCACACCTCAGGTCGAGGGAGCAGGATCGGACCGTGCCTGCCGCTCGCGCCCTCGTCGCCGCGGCGACGGGCGCGTACGTGGCGAACGTGCTGCTCGGCACGGCCGTGCAGACGCGGCTGATCGACACGAGCCGCCATCGGTGGACCCATCACGCGCTGTACATCGTGACGTCGACCCTCACGGTCGCGGCCGTCGCGGGCGGGATCGCGCTGCGCTCGCCGCGCGCCCTCCTCCTCGCGCCGGCCCTGCTGCCGCTCGCGCTGCTGCCGCGGGTCGGCCATCAGGCGCACGCGGTGACCGGGCTCGCCGCCGCCCCCTGGTACGCCGGCGCGCTGCTCGCCGACGGGAAGGACTGACCATGGAGCTGCTCGACGCGATCCGGCGCCGCCACACGACGAACGGCGCGTTCCTGCCCGACCGGGTCTCGGCGGAGCATCAGCGGATCCTGATGGAGGTGGCGGGCCGCGCACCGAGCCAGTTGAACAGCCAGCCGTGGCGGTTCGTCCTGATCGAGTCGCGGGAGACGATCGAGACGATCGCGGACATCTCCGGCTCCAGCATGACGACGGCGATGAGCAACGGCACCTTCTTCGAGCGGTACAAGCCGTACTTCCGGTTCTCGAAGGCGGAGATGGCGCGGCAGCGCAGCGGGATGCTGTTCGACCGGCTGCCCGCGCCCCTGCGGCCCTTCACCTCCCAGGCGTTCACGTCCCGCGGGCAGAAGCTGATGAACTCGCTGCACGTGCCGCAGACGCTCGGCAGCGAGAACCGCAGGCTGGTCGCCTCCTCGCCGCTGCTGATCGGCGTGATGCTCGACCGGGCCGAGTACCGGCCGGGCGAGCTCTCCTCCTTCTACTCGCTGTTCAGCATGGGCGCCGCGATGGAGAACCTCTGGCTGACGACGGTCGAGCTGGGCATGGGCATCCAGTTCGTCTCCTTCCCGATGGAGGTGCCGGGGCAGTGGGACCGCATCGTCGCCCTGCTGGACGTGCCGGACGGGCTCGAGCTGATGGCCGTGTACCGGCTCGGCTACCTGCCGGAGGAGCGCCGGCGCCCGGCGATCGACTGGACGAGCTCGGAGCGGAAGCTGCCGTCCCAGTACGTCTTCCGCGAGCGCGCCTCCCGGCCGCAGGAGGGCTGGGACGACCTGGTCCGCCCTCCGGAGCACTGAGTCCGTGCCGTGTGCAGGCCCCGGTCCCGCGTGCAGGACCCGCTGGGCCCTTCCGTCCTGAACCCGGCACGTCATCCTGCACGCGGCTCGGGGGCACGGCCCGGGGCGGTCAGCCGTCGGAGGTCCAGGGAGGAGGTGCGAGGGTTCCGCAGTGCGCATCACCACCCTGAACCTGCGCGGGTTCTTCGACTGGGAGCACCGCGCCTCCACCGTCGCCGAGTACCTCCGCGGCCTCGACCCGGACGTGATCCTGTTCCAGGAGGTCGTCTTCCTGCCCGAGGTCTCGCCGTTCTCGCCCGTCGAGCTGCTGAACCGCGCGCTCGCATACCCGCAGCGGCATGAGGCGATCACCCGGCTGCAGCACGGCCGGACCCACCCCGTCTACCGGGAGGGGCTCGCGGTGCTGTCGAAGGCACCGGTCACCGCGACGCAGACGCTCGCGCTGCAGCACGAGCAGGGCGACCCGCACCAGCGCATCGCGCAGCTGCTGGACGTGGCCGCGCCGGACGGCGTGTGGCCCCTGGCGAACGTGCACCTCTCGGTGCGGGACGACTACGCGCTGCACCACCTGGGCGAGGTGCTCGGCATCCTGCGCGACAAGGGGGAGCGGCGCATCCTCGGCGGCGACTTCAACGTCGACCACCTCGAGCGGCACGCGGCGCTCTGGCACGACGCGGTGCTCACCTCGTCGATCGCGAGCTACCAGTCGCACCCGTCGTCGCACGAGAACGACGACTACTTCCTCGTCCCCACCGAGTTCGTGATCGACCGGGTGCTCGTCTCCGGGAACGACCTGTCCGACCACGAGGCCGTCACCGTCGACCTCTCCCGGGCGTGACCCCGCGCCGCCGGCGTCCCGGAGGCGCCCAGTCGCCCCGCCCTAGCCTCGAGGCATGACGAGCACCCCCTCCGTCCCCACGATCACCCTGAACAACGGTGCGACGATCCCGCAGCTCGGCTTCGGCGTCTTCCAGATCCCGCCGGCCGAGACGAAGGACGCGACCCTCACCGCGCTCGAGGTCGGCTACCGCCACATCGACACCGCGGAGATGTACGGGAACGAGGAGGGGGTCGGCCAGGCCGTCCGCGAGTCCGGCATCCCCCGTGACCAGATCTTCGTCACCAGCAAGCTGAACAACGGGTTCCACGCGCCCGAGGACGCGCTCGCCGCGTTCGACACCACCCTGGCGACGCTCGACATCGACTACCTCGACCTGTTCCTCATCCACTGGCCGCTGCCGGCCGTCGGCGACTACGTCGACACCTGGAAGGCGATGGAGCAGATGTACGCGGGCGGCAAGGTCCGGTCGATCGGCGTCTCCAACTTCCAGCAGCACCACCTGAACCGGCTGCGCGCCGAGACGACGGTGCCGCCGGCCGTGAACCAGATCGAGGTCCACCCGTACCTGACGCAGGAGCCCCTCCGCGCGTACGGCGCCGAGCACGGCATCGCGACGGAGGCCTGGTCGCCGATCGCGCAGGGCGGCGTGCTGGGCGATCCGGTGATCGAGCGCATCGCCCGCCGCGTCGAGCGCACCCCCGCGCAGGTCGTGCTCCGCTGGCACGCGCAGCGCGGCGACATCGTGTTCCCGAAGTCGGTCACGCGATCGCGGGTGGAGGAGAACTTCGCCCTCTTCGACTTCGAGCTGACCGACGAGGACGTGACCGACATCTCCACGCTGAACAAGGACGAGCGCACCGGCCCCAACCCGGACGAGTTCAACTACATCCCGTCCTGAGCATGGACCTGTCGCTCGAAGGCCGCGTCTTCGACCTGGTCTCGTCGACCGCGAGCCGAGTCGACCCGGAGGCGCCGACGCGGTTCCGGTACTCGGAGTCCGCCGGCGTGATCTGGGGCGACTACACGGGCGACACGGTCGCGGAGGGGCGCTTCGTCGGCACCCGCGACGGCGATCGGGTGACGGTGTCGTTCGTGCATGCTCTCGCCCAGGGCGGCAGCCGGGTGTCCGGCACGGCCGCCTCCCGCATCGAGGTGGGCGAGGCCGGGCTCCGTCTGGTCGAGGAGTTCGAGGCGGACGGGCAGCCGCAGATCAGCGTCTGCGCGGAGGTGCGCTGACGCGCCTCCGCCTCTCAGGGGCTCCAGGGCGCACGGCGCATGGACGTTCCGAAGGACGAAGGGCGCGTCACCGCCCGGAGGCGAACCGCTCGGCCTTCCGGGTCGGCCCGGTGACGAGCAGCAGGTCGTCCGCACCGATCACCGAGTCGGTGGTGCAGTGGTGCCAGCCGCCGTCCGGCCGCTTGATCGCCGTGATCGTGACCCCGCGGCTGTCCCGCGTGCGCGCCTCCGCGACCGTCCGCCCGACCAGGTCGGCCGGCGGCTTCGTGCGGACCGCGGCGAAGTCGTCCCCCAGCTCGACGAAGTCCTGCAGGTTGCCACGCACCCGGTGGGCGATGCGCTTGCCCATGTCCTTCTCGGGGTAGACGACGTTGTGCACGCCGAGCCGCTCGAGGATCGCGCCGTGCTGGTCGCTGACCGCCTTCGCCCAGATCTGCGGCACCCCGAACTCGAGCAGCAGCGACGCCGTCAGGATGCTCGCCTCGAGATCGGAGCCGATCGCGACGACGACGCGCTCGAAGTCGGGGATCGACAGCTCGCGCAGGGTCTCCTCCTGGGTGCTGTCCGCCCGGACCACGTGGGTCAGGCGGCCGTTCATGCCCTGCACGAGCTCCTCGCTCGTGTCCATGCCGAGCACGTCGGTGTCCGACGCCATCAGCTCCAGGGCCAGCGCGGAGCCGAACCGGCCGAGACCGATCACGGCGACCGAGTCCGCCTCCGCGGCGAGGTGCTCGCCCGTCCCGAATCCACGCAGCCTCACCACGGCCGGCCTCCGCTCGTCGATGGTCGCTCGTCCCTAGCCAATGATCGGCCTCTCCTTCGGGAACTCGTACGTGAGGGGTCGCGTGCGCACCGCGAGGGCGGAGGCGAGCAGGATCGGGCCCAGCCGGCCCGCGAACATGAGCAGCAGCAGCAGCGCCTGCGCCGCCGGAGGCAGGTAAGCGGTGATGCCGGTCGAGAGGCCCGCGGTGGCGAACGCCGACACGGCCTCGAACGCGAGCCGGTCGACCGGCTCGTCGGACAGCAGCGCCAGCGCGATGGTCGACCCGATGATCACCCCGACCGCGACAAGCGAGACGGTGATCGCCTGGCGGTGCACGGCCCGCGAGAGCCGCTTGCCGAACACGTTCACGGCGGCGCGGCCCCGCATCTCCGCGATCAGGATGAAGAACAGCACGCCGAAGGTCGTGATCTTGATGCCCCCGGCGGTGCCCGCCGGGCCGCCGCCGATGAACATCAGCACGTCGATGACGATCAGGGAGGCGCCGTCGAACCCGCCGATGTCGACGGTCGTGAAGCCCCCGCTGCGGGTCTGAGCCGCCGCGAAGAAGCCCGCGAGCAGCTTCGTCGGCCAGTCCAGCGGCCCGAACGTGCCGGCGCGCGCCCACTCCACGGCGGTGATGAAGACCATGCCGACCACGGTGAGGACGGCTGTGCCCCACAGCACGAGCCGCGTGTTCATGCTCCAGCGCAGCGGCGTCCGCGGGTACCGCCGCAGCTCGTCGAGCACCGGGAAGCCGAGGCTGCCGATCAGCACCAGCGCGGACAGCACCAGGCACACGACGGGATCGCCGACGAACGGCACGAGCCCGCGCGGCAGGATCGTGAAGCCGGCGTTGTTGAACGCGGACACGGCGTGGAACAGGCCGTACCAGGCCGCGGTCGCCGGCGGGTAGCCGGAGGCGGTCGCGAACCAGACCGTCAGGACGACCGCGCCGATCGCCTCCACGCTGAGCGACACCACGATCGCGCCCGTGATGAAGCGGCGGATGTCCGCGAGCCCGACCCCCTGCGTCTCGGCCGACGTCGAGAGCTTCGAGCCGAGCGACAGCCTCCTGGCGACGGCGAGACCGATCAGCGAGGCGAGCGTCATGATGCCGAGGCCGCCGGTCTGGACGAGCAGCAGGATCACGGCCTGGCCGAAGAGCGTCCAGTGCTCCGCCGTGCCCACGGTGGTCAGCCCGGTGACGCTCACCGCCGAGATGGAGGTGAACAGCGCGTCGAGCACGGCGGCGCCACCCGGACCGACCTTCGCGATCGGCAGGGACAGCAGCGCGAACCCGGATCCGACCACGGCGCCGTAGCCGACGAGCACGGTGGTGGCGGGTCCGAAGCGCTTGCGCGCGGCGACGGTGGAGGCGGCGGCGGGCATCGACTCCTCCTCCTCGCGGCCCCGCGAATCTAGCGCGGGCCCCGCTGGGCAGCGCGGGCGCGTGGATCCATCCGGTACAGTCGTCCGTGAACCGAAGACCGCCGGTCGTTCCTGCGCGCAGGAACCGAAGGCCCGGGCCCAGCCCGGCGACCAGCGCAGGATCACCGGAACGACATGCAGGCTCCGCCTGCGTCCCGCCCCGTGGCCTCCTGCGCCCGGGGCCTTTCTCTTGGCCCCACGCGTCGGGTCCTTCGGTCGAGAAGAAGACGGAAGGAGACGCATGGCGACGAAGGAAGCGACGGTCGCCGAGCTGACGGAGGGTTTCCGCAGCTCGAACGCCGCACTGCTGACCGAGTACCGCGGCCTCACGGTCGCGCAGCTGAAGCAGCTGCGCTCGCAGATCCGTGAGCACGCCTCGTTCTCCGTGGTGAAGAACACGCTGACCAAGATCGCGGCGAACAACGCCGGCATCTCGTCGTTCGACGACGAGCTGGCCGGTCCGTCCGCGATCGCGTTCGTGCACGGTGACACCGTCGCCGTCGCGAAGGCGCTGCGTGACTTCAGCAAGGCGAACCCCCTCCTCGTCGTGAAGAGCGGCTACTTCGACGGAGCGCCGCTCTCCGCAGCCGAGGTGGACCGCCTCGCCGACCTCGAGAGCCGCGAGGTCCTGCTGGCCAAGGCCGCAGGTGCCATGAAGGCGACGCTCACGAGGGCCGCGTACGTGGTCAACGCGCCGCTGTCGAAGGCCGTTCGCACGGTCGACGCGCTGCGCGACAAGAACGAGCAGGTCGCGGCCTGACGGCCGTCCTGCCCAGCACCGAACACCCCAAACCAAAGGAGGCCACCATGGCCAAGCTCAGCACCGACGAGCTCATCGAGGGCTTCAAGGAGCTCTCGCTCATCGAGCTCTCCGAGTTCGTCAAGAAGTTCGAAGAGGTCTTCGAGGTCACCGCCGCCGCGCCCGTCGCGGTCGCCGGTGCCGCGGGCCCCGCCGCCCCGGTCGAGGAGGTCGAGGAGAAGGACTCCTTCGACGTCGTCCTCGAGGCCGCCGGCGACAAGAAGATCCAGGTCATCAAGGAGGTCCGCGCGCTGACCTCCCTCGGCCTCGGCGAGGCGAAGGCGCTGGTCGACGGCGCCCCGAAGCCCGTGCTCGAGGGCGCGAACAAGGAGACCGCCGAGAAGGCCAAGGCCCAGCTCGAGGCCGCCGGCGCCACGGTGACCCTCAAGTAGTCGGTCCTGCACCCTGCGAAGGGCGTCGCCTCCACCGGGGTGCGGCGCCCTTCGTTGTGAAGGTCTTCTGGCGGCTTCGCCGCGCAGAAGACCTTCAGATCGGACGAGTCGAGGGACGAGCGGGCGCCGTGCCGTGCGCAGGAACCGGTTCCGCGTTCAGGACGGAAGCGGCTCCTCCGTCCTGATCCCGGAACGGGCGCCTGAACGAGCGACGCCGGAGGATGTCATGACCAGCCGGCGATGATCACGCCGACCGAGCGGGCGTGTTCGGCCCGATCGGGGCGTCCGCGGCCGCCCGTTCCGGGCCGCAAGCGCCCGGAGGGCGGATCGCGATCGGTCGGACTGAGCCGAAGTCGGCCGGCTCGGGCCGACCGTGCCGACGCCCACGCGGCGCTCCCCGGGCGGACCGGCCGAGACTCGCGCCCCGGCGCTCAGGCGTCCCGGTCCGCGGGGAGCCGGCGGCTCCGCGCCGCAGCCGCGGTGGTGCCGCGCACGATCAGCTCGTGCGGCGCCGCGATCGGCGCGATCGGCGGCGGTGTCCCCGCCAGCTGCGCCAGCACCATCGCCGCTGCGGCGGCGCCCTGCTCGTGGGGATCCTGGCGGACGGTCGTGAGATGGAACGCGGCGCTCCAGGAGTGGTCGTCGATGCCGACGACCGACAGGTCCTCCGGCACACGGATGCCCAGCTCGGCGGCGGCGAGCAGGACGCCGAAGGCCATCTCGTCCGACCCCGCGAACACGCCGGTCGGCCGGTCCGGCCGCTGCAGCATCGTCAGCGCGGCGGCCTTCGACTGCGGCAGCAGGAACCCGCCGGAGGCGAACCAGTGGTCGAGCAGCGGCAGGCCGCGGTCCCGCAGCTCGGCGCGCCAGGCGCGCTCGCGCAGGTCCGCCACCGAGCGGTCGAGCCCGAACCGGTCGTGCCCGCCGACGTGCGCGATGCGGTGGTGCCCGAGGTCGACGAGGTGCTGGATCGCGGACCGGCTGACGGCCGCGTCGTCGACGCCGATGCCGCGCAGTCCCGCCAGCGGAGCCCCGACGATCGCGACCGGAACCGGCAGGGACCGCAGCTCCGAGCGCTCCGCCCCGGTGAACCGGATGCCGAGCGCGATGACGGCGTCCGCGCGCTTGCGCAGCAGCGTGTGCGAGAACAGCCGCTCCCGCTCGCCCGGCCGCACCGCCAGGTCGACCAGGAACGTGTCGTACCCCTCGACGCGCAGCGCCGCGTCGACCCCCTCCACCACCTCCGTGAAGAACCAGCGGGTCAGGGAGGGGACGACCACCGCGACCGCGCCGGTCCGGCCGCTCGACAGGCCGGACGCGGAGGGGGAGGGGATGTAGCCGAGCGCGTCGGCGGCCTCCTGCACCCGCTGCCTGGTCACCGGCGACACGTTCGGCAGCCCGCGCAGCGCGCGCGACACGGTCGCGGTCGAGACACCGGACCGCTGCGCGACGTCATGGATGCTGGCCATCGATGCCTCGCTCGCGATCGTCGCGCACTGCTCGCCCGTCCGCGCCGACGGGCGGAGGTGCGCTACCGGAAGACTAGGCCGATCGCGCGGTCCGCGGCGTGGAACACCGCGATCGGGCCGCGCCCGCGCCGGGGCCCTGTGTAGGGTTCCGGCGATGGACGCCGCACCTGCCCCCGTGTCGATCCGGACGGACGGTCGACCCCGGCTCGTCGACGTGGCGACGCTGCTCGTGCTGGCCGCGGCCGCGGTCAACGTGTCCATCGGCGTGATGGTGGCGATCGCGGCTCCCGCGAGCGGCCTCCCGGTCGCGCCGGCCCTCGTCGCGGTGGTCGTCGCGCTGTCGGTGCTCTACGCCGCCGGCATCGCGGTCCTGGCGCTGCTCTTCCGCGCGGGGCGCCCCTGGGCGAGGGCCGCGTTCGTGGCGCTCGCCTCACTGAGCCTGCTCACCGTCCTCGCGCTGAACGTGTACAACGCGGTGGTGATCGTGCTGCTCATCGCGGCGTCCATCGTCCTGTACCGGCGGCCGGTGACCGCCTGGACCCGCACGCTGCAGGGCAAGCGCGCCGCTTGAGCCTCCGGCCGCGCCAACGGTGCGGCGGTCAGCTCATCCCGATCCAGCCGCGCTCAGCGATCCGCCGCTCACCATCGGCGGAGAACCGGCCGACGTTCGCGTGGAACTGCTCCGTCGCATCGACGAACCGCTCGGCGACCGCACCGTTCGCCTGGTCGAAGTGATCCATCGCGCTCAGCGGAACGGACCACCGGGTGGCCGGGAGGCGCGTGCGGGACGGCCGACGCAGCCGCATCGACAGCCCGTCGACGGCGAAGCGGAGCCGTTCGGCGAGGCTGGGCGCCGTGCGGCGCTGGGCGGCGTGCACCTCGAGCAGCGTGCTCAGCACCACCTCGCCGTCCTGCTCGCGGAAGCGGGGGGGATGGAGCAGCAGCAGCGAACGGTATGCGGCCGGGATCGTCGGTCGCCGCTCCTCGTCGGTATGCATCAGGCGCTCACCGAGGAGGAGGGCCGCTGTCCCCAGCCGTGGGACCGCAACCGCACCGTGGCCTCCCGCGCATCAGCGTCGAGCCGGGCCGCCTCCGCCGCGAGGGCAGCGGCTCCGGCATCGGTCAGCACGACGTGGCGACGGCGTCGCCCACCGACGGTCTCCTCGCCGTCGGCCGCGATGAGGCCCTCGCGCTCGAGCCTGGCGAGGGCCGCGTACAGGGTGGTGACCTTGAGCCGGACGCGCCCACCGGAGAGGGTGGCCGCCTCGGTGAGGATGGCGTAGCCGTGCAGGCGCCCACCCGTGAGCGCGGTGAGGATCCAGTAGGTGGGCTCCTGCAGACGGTGCGGCATGTCGAAGGTCTACTCCCGCGGATGGAGTATGTCCACCCCCGCGGATGGGTACCTGTGCCGAGGACGAGCCGGTCGGCCCTCGCCGGCGGCCGATTCCGCGTTACGGTGTCCGCGATCGAGGAGTCCGACGATGGGCCGGGTTGGCATCCGTGACGTGGCGCGTGCAGCGGGCGTGTCGGCGACGACCGTGTCCCACGCGTTGAGCGGCCAGGGCAAGGTCAGCGCGGAGACCCGCTCGCGGGTGGCGCGCGTCGCCCGCGATCTCGGGTACGCCCCGAACCGGGTCGCGACCGCGCTCCGCAGGCGACGGACGGACGTGCTCGGGTTCGTCTCGGACGAGATCGCCACGACCCCCTTCGCCGGCCGCATCGTGCTCGGCGCGCAGGACGCCGCGTCCGCGGCCGGCATGACGCTGATGGTCGTGAACTCGAACCGGGATCCGGGGGTCGAGGCGCAGCAGGTGGAGGTGCTGCGTGCGCAGCAGGTCGACGCGCTGCTCTACGCGACGATGTTCCACCGCAGGGTGACCGTGCCGGCCTTCAGTGGCCCCCTCGTGCTCGTGAACGCCGAGGCCGGCCCGGCGGTGAGCTCGATCGCGCCGGACGAGTACCGCCTCGGCGTCGACGCCACCCGGCTGCTGCTCGACGCGGGCCACCGGCGCGTGGTGCACCTCACCATCGACGAGCCGGGGCTGGGGGTGGAGGGCCGGGTCGCGGGCTACCGGGACACCATGCTCGGCGCAGGCCTCCCTCCGCACGTCGTCGCCGTGGGCGGTCCGGCGGACGCCCGCGCGGGGCGGGAGGCGCTCGAGCTCGCGGTCGCAGCGGACCCCGACGCGACCGCGGCGTTCGTCTTCAACGATCCGATGGCGATGGGCGCCTACCAGACCGCGGCACGACTGGGGCTGCGCATCCCGCAGGACCTGTCGGTCGTCGGCGTCGACGACCTCGAGCTGATCGCGGCGCAGCTGCTGCCCGCGCTGACGACCTTCCAGCTGCCCCACTACGAGATGGGCCGCTGGGCCGTGACGCGGGCCGTCCGTGCGCTCGACGGCCTGGACACGCAGCCCGAGGTCGTCTCGATCGTCTGCGCAGAGGTCGTGCGTGAGTCGGTCGACGTTCGGGTCTAGGCTCGCGGCGACGCCACTGCAATCGTTTGCAATCGTTACGGATTCGTGTCCTCGCCGTCGGGTTGCACACCCCCCGGACGGGGTTAGGGTCCTCGCGGTAAAACGTTTTGGCTTACCAGTTCAATGACGAAAGGTCGAAGTAATGAGGCTTCGGAAGCGTGCAGTCGTGCTGACGGCGATGGCCGTCGGTACCGCGCTCGCCCTCTCCGGCTGCTCGAGCAGCGGCGGCGGCGGCAACGGTGGCGGAGACGCCACAGGGACCGTGACCATCGCGGGCGCCTTCACGGGCGATCAGGGCACCGCGTTCCAGAACGACCTGACCGCCTGGGCGAAGAAGAACGCCAAGGGGCTCACTGTCAAGTACACCGGAAGCGACGCCTTCCAGACCTCGATCGTCGCGCAGGTCAAGGGCGGCACAGCCCCGGACATCGCGATCTTCCCGCAGCCCGGCGTGCTCAAGTCGCTGATCAGCGGCGGCATGGTCCCGCTCGACGACCTGACCGACGTCAAGGCGGCGACCGCGGACGAGGCCTCCGGCCTGCCGGACATCGCGAAGGTCAACGGGAAGACGTACGGCCTGCCCTACAACATCAACGTCAAGTCCCTCGTCTGGTACAACCCGGCGGCCTTCAAGAAGGCCGGCCTCACCGTGCCGACGACGGACGAGGAGATGCAGGCGCTCTCGAAGAAGATCATCGACGAGAACAAGGGCTACCCCTGGTGCGTCGGGATCGGCTCGCAGGGCTCGAACGGCTGGCCGATGACCGACTGGCTCGAGGAGTACGTGCTGCGGTACGGCGGCCTCGACCAGTACAACGACTGGATCACGCACAAGATCAAGTTCGACTCGCCGCTCGTGAAGAAGGCGGCGCAGAAGGTCGAGGACACGATCTTCCAGCCGGGCCAGGTCAACGGCGGCGGCAAGGCGATGGCGTCGACGGACTTCGGTGCGGCGGGCAACAACCTGTTCAAGACCACCGGCAAGTCCGGCGGCCAGTGCTTCATGATGCGGCAGGGCACGTTCATCACCGGGTTCTTCCCGAAGGACATCCAGGCCGAGATCGCGAAGAACGACACGACGAACATCAACGCGTTCGTGCTGCCGACCCCGTCCGACGCGGTCACCAGCGGCACCCTCGGCGGTGGTGACCTCGTCTCCGCGTTCAAGAACACAGCGGCGACCAAGAAGGTCATCAGCTACCTGGTCAGCAAGGACTTCGGCACGAACGGCTACGCGAAGGACTGGGGCTCGGCGCTGTCGGCCCACAACGACTTCGACGCGTCGCTGTACGCGACGCCGTTCCAGAAGGTCGCGCAGGACGCGGTGAAGTCGGCGAAGGTGTTCGGCTTCGACGCCTCCGACCAGATGCCGGGTGCGGTCGGCGCCGGCACGGAGTGGTCGAACCTCACCCAGTGGACCGCCGGACAGCAGTCCCTGGACGACGCCCTGAAGGCGATCGACGCCTCCTGGCCCCAGTGATCGAGTAGGAGTGGGCGGCCCGGCCGAGTCCGACCGGGCCGCCCACTCCTGCCACCAGCCGGCGTGAGCCGCCTTCCGCTACAGTCCAGTCAGCCCCCCTACAGCGTCGTCAGGTGGTGTTTCCTTGAATCAAATCGTGAGCGTGCTGGCCTCCGTCATCGGCGGACTGGTCATCTCGTACCTGATCTACCTCGGTCTCAACTTCGTCGTCGAGAAGACGAACACGAAGTGGAAGGCCCGGCTGCTGCCGTACGTCTTCCTCGGACCGGTCCTGCTGCTCCTCGCGGTCTTCATCCTGGCGCCGACGGCGCTGACCGTGTTCCAGAGCCTCATCCACTACGACTCGTTCGGACTGCAGACCTTCGGGGGCGTCACGAACTACGTGCAGCTGCTCTCGTCGGGGCCGTTCCTGCAGACGCTGCTGAACAACCTGCTGTGGATCATCTTCGTGCCGGCCCTCACGGTGATCGTCGGGCTCTTCGTCGCGACGCTCGCCGACCGGCTCGGGCCCAACCGCGAGAAGCTGTTCAAGACGCTGATCTTCATCCCGTTCGCGATCAGCGGCATCGCCGCCGGCACGATGTGGAGCTTCGTCTACTTCTACAACTCGCCCGGACAGCCGCAGATCGGTCTGCTCAACGCGATCTTCACCGGCATCTCCGGAGCGGACCCGGTGTCGTGGCTGGCGACGCCCGACTTCCGCCTGAACAGCTTCCTGATCATGGCGGTGATGATCTGGCTGAACGCGGGCTACGCCATGGTGCTGCTCTCGGCGGCGATCAAGGGCGTGCCGGAGGAGACCATCGAGGCCGCGCGCATCGACGGCGCGACCGAGCAGCAGGCGTTCTTCCGCGTGATCATGCCGCAGATCCGGGCGACGATCGTCGCGGTGTTCATCACGGTGCTGATCAGCGTGATGAAGGTCTTCGACATCGTGCTCGCCATGACGACGGGCCAGTACAACACCAACGTGCTCGGCCTCGAGTTCTACAACCAGCTGTTCAGCTTCCAGAACCAGGGCAAGGCGTCCGCGGTCGTCGTCATCCTGCTGGTCGCCGTGATCCCGGTGATCATCTATCAGATCCGCAGCTACCGTGAGCAGGAGGCGCTTCGATGACCAGCAGCACCCAGGTCACCCCGACCGTCGTGCAGACGCGGAACGCGTCCGCCGTCTCCGCGGCGACCAAGACCGCCAGGCCGAAGCGGCGCGTGCTGCTGACGGTCATCCTCGGCGTCTTCGCCGTGCTGTGGCTGCTGCCCGTGCTCGGGCTGCTGATCACGAGCCTGCGGACGACGACGGATGCCCTGTCCACCGGCTGGTGGACGGTGCTCGGCAAGTCGTTGACGTTCGAGAACTACGCGAACGCGCTGTCGGGCGCGACGAGCGGCACCGGGCAGAGCCTCGCGTCCGAGTTCTTCAACACGGTCGCGATCGTGCTGCCGGCGACGGTGCTGCCCCTGATGTTCGCGGCGTTCGCGGCATACGGGTTCACCTTCCTCGAGTTCAAGGGCAAGGAGTTCTTCTTCGCGGTCGTCGTCGGCCTGCTCGTGGTGCCGGTGCAGATCTCGCTGGTGCCGGTGCTGCAGACCTACAGCGCGATCACGAAGGCGACCGGCATCCAGATCGTGGGCACGTATCCCGCGGCCTGGATCGTCCACTCGTCCTTCGCGCTGCCGCTCTGCATCTTCATCCTGCGCAACTACATGTCGACGCTGCCGAACGCGCTGGTCGAGGCCGCCCGGGTGGACGGGGCGAGCCACTTCCAGATCTTCTGGCGGCTGATCATGCCGATGTCGATCCCGGCGCTGGCCTCGTTCGCCATCTTCCAGTTCATCTGGGTGTGGAACGACTACCTGGTGTCGTTCATCTTCGCCGGCACCACGAACCCGGTGCTCCAGGTCGGGCTGCTGGCGCTGAAGGGGCAGTACAACCAGGGCTGGAACCTCGTCGCGGCGGGTTCCTTCGTCGTGATGATCATCCCGCTCATCGTGTTCTTCTCGCTGCAGCGCTTCTTCGTCCGGGGCCTCACCGCCGGCTCGGTGAAGTAGTCCGACCATGACGGCAGAGGGGCCGGGTCCTGCGGGGCCCGGCCCTTCCGCGTCCGCCCTCGAGGCGGCCCGGCTTCGCGTGTACCGGCCGGACGCCTCCGCGGACGACCTGGCGGAGTACGAGCGGCTGGTCGGCGCCGGTCGCCTCGTCGCCCCGCCGCTCGCGGCCGAGGCGCCCGCCGCCCGGACGGCGGTGACCGACCCGGCGCCGACGAGTCGCTCGAGGCCGTCGCGAACCCAGCGCATCGCGCTCGTCCTCGGCGTCGCCGCGGTGATCGCCGGCCTGGTCGTGGCCGTGGTGCTCCAGCAGCGGGACCCGCCCTTCCCGCAGCAGCTCGACGCTCCGGCCGCGTCCGGCCGGACGCTGACGATCCTGTTCCGCGCCTCCGATCCGCGCATCGCGCCCGGGGTCGTCACGTACCAGCCGCAGGGGTACCAGGTGTTCCAGCCGACGGCGCGCACCCTGCACGTCGCGATCCGCTGCCAGGGGGCCGGTCGGGTCGTCATCGCCGTCGGCGCGGTCTTCACGTTCCGCTGCACCGAGCGGCGAGCGGTGCTGCGTCAGACCCTGGAGGCGAGCGGCCGGCCGTTCGTCGCGGTCGGGACGACGCGCGGCAACGTCGTCTGGAGCGCCCGCGTCACGACCGACTGAGCCGCGGTCGTCGCGATGCCCGCACGTCGGCAGCGGGGCCGCGGACCGGTCGACGGTCGCACCGTAGGGTTCTCGGATGCCGCCCCGGACCCGTGACCTGACCGATCCGGACTGGTGGCGCTCCGCCGTCGTGTACCAGGTGTACCCGCGCAGCTTCGCCGACGGGAACGGGGACGGCATCGGCGACCTCGCGGGGCTGATCGAGCGGGTGCCGTACCTGCGCCGGCTCGGCATCGACGCCGTCTGGCTCAGCCCGTTCTACCCCTCCGCGCTCGCGGACGGCGGCTACGACGTCGACGACCCCCGCGACGTCGATCCGCGGATCGGCACGCTCGCGCAGTTCGACGACCTGGTGGCTGCCCTGCACGCCGAGGGCATCCGCATCGTCGTCGACATCGTGCCGAACCACTCCGGCTCCGGACACGCCTGGTTCCGGGCCGCCCTGGCGGCCGCGCCCGGATCGCGCGAGCGGGCCAGGTACGTCTTCCGCGACGGCCTCGGCGCCGACGGCTCGCAGCCGCCGTCGGACTGGGTCAGCCACTTCGGCGGATCCGCGTGGACCCGGGTGCCCGACCCTTCGAGTGCCTCAGGACGGCGCGGCCAGTGGTACCTGCACCTCTTCGCGCCGGAGCAGCCGGACTTCGACTGGTCCAACCCGGAGGTACGCGAGGAGTTCCACGACATCCTCCGGTTCTGGGCGGACCGTGGGGTCGACGGCTTCCGGGTCGACGTCGCGCACGGGCTGGCCAAGGATCTCGACGAGCCGCTGCGCAGCTATCCGAGGATCAGCCGCGACGTCGTCCCGGATGACGGGTCGGATCCCCTGTTCGATCGGGACGAGGTGCACGAGATCTTCCGCGGCTGGCGTCGCGTGCTGAACGAGTACGACCCGCCGCGCGCGGCGGTGGCGGAGGCGTGGGCGCCGCCGTCCCGCCTGCCGCTGTACGCCAGGGCCGACGAGCTCGGTCAGGCGTTCGAGTTCGACCTGGTGCTCGAGCCGTGGGACGCCGAGCGGTTCCGGTCGACGATCGAGGGGGCGCTCGAGCGCGCTCGCGTCGTCGGTGCGTCGTCGACGTGGGTGCTGTCGAACCACGACCTCGTGCGGCACGCGAGCCGCTTCGGTCTGCCGCGGGGGACCGATCTGTCGGCGTGGCTGCTGCGCGACGGAGCGGAGCCGGTGGAGGACCGCGCGCTCGGGCTGGCACGCGCGACGGCGGGGACGCTGCTGCTGCTCGCCCTGCCGGGCTCCGCCTACCTGTACCAGGGGGAGGAGCTCGGGCTGCCCGAGGTCGCGGACCTGCCGATCGCCGCCCTCGCCGACCCGGTCTGGGAGCGGCACGGGCATACGGCCAAGGGCCGGGACGGGTGCCGGGTGCCGCTGCCGTGGACGACGGGCGGGCCGTCGTTCGGGTTCGGAGCCGGCGGCGCGCACCTGCCGCAGCCCTCGTGGTTCGCGGACTTCGCGGTCGAGGCGCAGGAGCGCGACCCCGGATCGACGCTCGCCTTCTACCGGGCGGCGCTCGCGACCCGGGCGGAGGTGACGATCGGCGAGGGCGTGACGTTCGGCGAGGCGACCGGGCACGTCATCGAGGTGATCCGGGAGGGCGGATGGCGGTCGATCACGACGTTCGGCTCGCCGGCGCCCCTGCCTCCCGGCGAGGTGCTGATCACCAGCGCACCGATCGCCGAGGGGATCCTCCCGGCCGACGCGACCGCCTGGATCCGCGACCCCGCTCTTGCTCGTTAAGGCCGGATTCGTCGACACGCCGCTCGCGGGCCTTCGCGCCCGGCGAGTCCGCGAATCCAGCCTTAACGAGCAAGCAGGTGGGGGCGGCCGTCCTGCAGCCCGATCGGCATCGGATCGGTGATCGTACCGACGAATCCGCCCTGCTCGTCGAAGTTGCGGAACGCGAGGAAGACGGTCGCGCCCTCCCGTGTCTCGACCACCCGCCCGACGTAGAGGTCGTGCCCGGCGAGCAGGGTCGCGTCCTTCGGGGCCCACGGACGGGGTCCGGGTCGCGTCGGGACGGTCCACACCCCTCCGGTCGTGCCGGTCGCCCGGTGCGTGTCCGACAGCTCGCCGGCGAGGCAGTTGAACACGAGGAAGGGTTCGCCGCCGATCCGGACGGTCTGGGTGACCTCCAGCTGGGTGAACCCGCTGCCCGGTTCCGTGAGCGGGGCTTCGAGGGTCCAGGACAGCAGGTCGTCGGACACGGCCGTCCCGATGATGCCGCGGTCGTCCAGCGGTCCGGTCCTTGCGCGTGCCGTGATCAGCATCCGCCAGCGCTCGCCGTCGCGGTACACCCAGGGGTCGCGGAACGCCTCGTCCGGCCACGGGCCGTCGTCGAGCGTCTCGTACCACCGCGGGTCGGCGGCCAGCACCTGCCCCCTCCGGTCCCAGCTGACCAGGTCGGCGCTCGTCGCGACGCCGATTGACTGCACGTTCCTGCCGTCGACGAGGTGCGCGCCGGTGTAGATCAGGAACCACGTGCCGTTCGGATGCCGGACCGTGCAGCCGGTCCAGATCGCGAGGTCGTCGAACGCGGGCGGGTCGCTACGGACGAGCGCGTCCTCCACCCGGTTCCAGGTCCGCAGATCCGTGGAGACGGCGTGCCCGACCGAAGCGCGATGGTGGCGCGCCTCCGGATCCCGCAGCGCCTTGGACGCGAAGAGGAAGAACAGGTGGTACCGGTCGCCGTCGTCCACGATCCAGAAGTCCCACACCCACGACTCCGGCAGCGCGAACACCCGCCAACCCTAGGCGAGGCCCCGCCGAGCACCCGCGGACGTCGGTACGCGGGCCGCGGCGGGGCGCTCGGGCGCTACGCCCCGGAGCCCCGCTCGCCCTCCCGGCCGTAGTGGTCCTCCTCGAAGGCGTCCTGCTGACCGATCGGGACGGCGCCCCTCGACCGGTCGCCCAGGCTCTCCTCGTCCCCGGACGCTTCGCCGTCGGACTCGCCCTCCAGGCCGTCGATGACGCCGTTCGTCTGGTCGAACACGTGCGCGATGGAACCGTCGTCGTCGAGCGCGGTGAGCCCGCCGCCTCCGTCGGTCGCCGCGTCGGTCGCCTCGACGGACGCGGACGTGTCGACGGTGTCGCGGCTGCCGACGGTGTCGCCGCTGCCGACGGTGTCGCGGCTGCCGACGGCGTCGCCGCTGCCGACGGTGTCGCGGCTGCCGACGGCGTCGCCGCTGCCGACCGCATGGGCTCCGCCGCCGTCGGTCGTGGGCATCGGCTCGGTGCTCGTGACGCGGGAGGCGTCGTCATCGCCGCCGAAGGCGGCGTCGTGCTGTCGTGCTCGCTCGCCGCCCACCAGGTCGGCCGCGTCCGTCGTGGAACCGGTGTCCTCGACGGTGAAGGGGGAGTCGTCGGCGTCGTCGCGCGGCGTTCCAGGATGGATGTCACTCATCCTCGGACCGTAGGAGCGTCGTCTGCGAGTGGGCCCACCTCCGGCTGACCGCTCCCCGAGAGATGCTCGCCCGGGCATGCGCAGCGCC
Organism: uncultured Amnibacterium sp.; assembly: GCF_964245895.1. Lineage (GTDB taxonomy): Bacteria > Actinomycetota > Actinomycetes > Actinomycetales > Microbacteriaceae > Amnibacterium. The sequence goes on along the minus strand of NZ_CAXTOQ010000003.1, from coordinate 43,916 downwards.
GTCGGCGGCGGACCCTACCCTTCTGCAGTGAGCATGCGGGCGATCCGGGGGTCGCGTCAGGACGCCTCGCTCGCGCGCGCCGAGAACGCGGCTGCGCCGCGGATCCCGGACTTCGGCCGTCGGATCCGCGGGCTCTTCGAGCCCTACCGCGGTCGGCTCGCCCTGACGATCGGGCTCGTGCTGATCACCGCGGCGCTCACCGTCGTGCCGCCGCTGCTGACGCAGGAGGCGTTCGACCAGGGACTGTTCCCGGGCGGCGGCCCGAACCTGCCGCGGCTCGCGGAGATCGTCGGCGGCATGGTCGCGATCTGGGTGGTGTCGCAGCTGCTGGGCGTCTGGCAGACGTACCTGACGGCGACCATCGGCAACGGGGTGACCGCCTCCCTGCGCCAGCGGCTGTTCTCCCGGCTGCAGGAGATGGAGCTCGGCTTCTTCACCCGAACGCGGACGGGCGTCATCCAGTCCCGGCTCGCGAACGACGTGGGCGGCGTCGCGAACGTGCTGTCGAACACGGTGTCGTCCGTGGTGGGCAACACCGTCACCGTCATCGCCGCGTTCGTGGCGATGTTCCTGCTCAGCTGGCAGCTGGCGCTGATCGCGATCGTGCTGCTGCCGGTGCTGGCGGTGGTGCAGCGCAGCGTCGGCCAGCGGCGCGCCCGCATCGCGACGAAGACGCAGGAGTCCCTGTCCGAGCTGTCCGCGATCACGCAGGAGGCGCTCTCCGTCTCCGGGATCCTGCTCGCGAAGGCGTTCACGCGGCAGCGGCAGGAGACCGAGCGGTACACCGCCGAGAGCACCCGGCAGCTGCGGCTGCAGGTGCGGCAGGAGATGACCGGTCAGGGCTTCTTCGCGACGATCCAGATCTTCCTGCTCATCGTGCCGGCGCTCGTCTACCTGTGCGCCGGGCTGCTGCTGTCGAACGGCGCGGACATCACGGCCGGCACGATCGTCGCCTTCACCACCGTGCAGGCGCGCCTGACCTGGCCGCTGATGGGCCTGCTGCGCGTCGCGCTCGACCTGCAGACCTCCTCCGCGCTCTTCGCCCGGATCTTCGAGTACCTGGACCTGCGGCCGGCGATCGCGGACGCCCCCGACGCGGTGACCGCGCCGGTGAGCGGGCTCGGCAGGGTCGAGTTCGACCACGTCGGCTTCGCGTACCCGGGCGGGCCCGGCCAGGAGCCGGTCGAGATCCTCACCGACGTCAGCTTCACGGTCGAGCCCGGCGCCTCCGTCGCCCTGGTCGGCCCGTCCGGCGCCGGGAAGACGACGATCGGCTACCTCGTGCCGCGGCTGTACGACGCGACGAGCGGCGCGGTGCGCTTCGCCGGGGTCGACGTGAAGCGGCTGACCCAGGAGTCGCTGCTCGGCTCGATCGGCATCGTGAGCCAGGAGACGTACCTCTTCCACGCGACGATCCGCGACAACCTGCGCTACGCGAAGCCGGACGCGACGGAGGAGGAGGTCCGCGCGGCCGCGACCGCCGCGAACCTGCACGCGACGATCGAGCGGTTCCCCGAGGGGTACGACACGGTCGTCGGCGAGCGCGGCTACCGGCTCTCCGGCGGGGAGAAGCAGCGCATCGCGATCGCCCGGGTCCTGCTGAAGAACCCGCCGGTGGTGCTGCTCGACGAGGCGACCAGCGCGCTCGACTCGGTGTCGGAGCGCGTGGTGCAGGAGGCGCTCGACGCCGCCTCGGCCGGCCGGACGACGATCGCGATCGCCCACCGGCTGTCGACGGTCGTCGACGCGGACGAGATCCTCGTCGTGGACGCCGGACGGATCGTCGAGCGGGGCACCCACACCGAGCTGGTGCGGCTCGGCGGGCTGTACGCGCGGCTCGCGGCGGAGCAGTCCGCCGAGGCCGAGGAGGCCCTGCCCGCCTGACGCACCGGGTGCACCGCCTGCGGACGTATGCACCGGCTGCAGCGCGCGCACGTGGCCGTTGGCGGTGCACACGGGCGGGGCGTCCTCATCGGACCCTGCCAACAAGCGGTACCCGCCTCATCGCCGAGACATCGGAACGGCATAGGAACGGCATCCAGCCTCCTCCCATGCCACCTGAGCCGTCGCTCGATGTCGAGATCGTCGTCCCCGTCCATAACGAGGCGCACGTGCTGCAGGAGAGCATCTGGCGCCTGCACCGCTACCTGACCGAGCACCTGCCGGTCACCTGGCGCGTGATGATCGTCGACAACGCGAGCACCGACGGCACCGTCGACGTCGCGCGCGGCCTGGCGGAGACGCTCCCCGACGTCGCCGTGCTGCGGCTCGAGCGGAAGGGGCGGGGACTCGCGCTCCGCTCGGCGTGGAGCGCGTCCTCGGCCCGGGTGGTCGCGTACCTCGACGTGGACCTCTCCACGGACCTCGCGGGCCTGTCCCCGCTGATCGCCCCGCTGCTGTCCGGGCACTCGGACGTCGCGATCGGCACCCGGCTCAGCCGGACCAGCCGGGTCGTGCGCGGCACGAAGCGCGAGCTCATCTCCCGCTCCTACAACGGCATCGTCCGCACCGTCCTGGCCACGTCGTTCAGTGACGCGCAGTGCGGTTTCAAGGCGGTCACGAAGCAGGCGGCTGACCGGCTGCTGCCCCTGGTGCGGGACGACGCCTGGTTCTTCGACACGGAGCTGCTCGTGCTGGCGGAGCGCTCCGGGCTGCGCATCCACGAGGTGCCGGTCGACTGGCAGGACGACCCCGACAGCCGCGTCGACATCGTGCAGACCGCCAAGGACGACCTGCGCGGCATCTGGCGGCTGTTCACCGACCTCTCCCGTCACCGGCTGCCCGTCGAGGCGATCGCGGAGGAGCTCGGCCGGTCGCCGCTCGCTGCGGCGGAGCGACCGGGCTTCGGCAGCCAGGTGATCCGGTTCTGCGTCGTGGGCGGCGCCTCCACGCTCGCCTACGCGCTGCTCTACTTCGTGCTGCGGCTGCTGGTCGGCGGTCAGGCGGCGAACTTCCTCGCGCTGCTGCTGACCGCGATCGGCAACACCTGGGCCAACCGGTGGTTCACCTTCGGCGTCACCGGCCGGCTCGGCGCCGTGCGCCACCAGGCTCAGGGCCTCGTGGTGTTCGGCATCGCCTGGGCCATCACCGCGGGCTCGCTGCTCGCCCTGCACTCCGCGCGGCCCGACGCCTCCCCGCTCGCGGAGATCCTCGTGCTCACCGCCGCGAACCTGGTCGCGACCGTCGTCCGCTTCGTCCTGCTGCGCGGCTGGGTGTTCCGCACCCGCCGAATCGGCCCCGAGCGCCGGGTCGCCGGCGCGGCGCCCTCGTCCTCCTCCTCGTCCTCCGAGACCGAACCCCACCTGGAGCTCATCAAGTGACCTCGACCATCACCGACACCCCGACCCCCATCGCGGCGGGCAGCCGCCGCGGCGGTCTGGGCGCGCGCGCCCGGGCCCTGCCACGGGCGCTCTGGCGCGGTCGCGCCGCGGACGCCGCCTGGGTCCGGCCCGCCTTCCTCGGGCTGCTGCTGCTGGCGGCGGTCCTCTACATCTGGAACCTCTCCGCCAACGGCTGGGCGAACGCGTTCTACTCCGCGGCGGTGCAGGCCGGCGCGTCGAACTGGGAGGCGTTCCTCTACGGCTCGTCGGACGCGGGCAACTCGATCACGGTCGACAAGCCGCCCGCCTCCCTGTGGGTGATGGCCCTGTCGGTGCGCCTCCTCGGCCTCTCGTCGTTCAGCATCCTGCTGCCCGAGGCGATCATGGGCGTGGTCACCGTCGCGCTCGTGTACGCCCTCGTGCGGCGCCACTTCTCCCCGCAGGCGGCCCTGATCGCCGGCGCGGCCACGGCGCTCACCCCGGTCGCGGTGCTGATGTTCCGGTTCAACAACCCGGACGCGCTGCTCGTGCTGCTCGTGACCCTGGCGACGTACCTGACGCTGCGGTACGTCGAGGACGGGCGGGTGCGGTGGCTGCTCTGGGCGGGCGCGGCCGTCGGCCTCGGGTTCCTGACGAAGCAGCTGCAGGCGTTCCTGATCCTCCCGGTGCTGATCGGCGTCGTGCTGTACGCCTCCCCGCGCCGCATCGGCAGCCGCTTCCTGCACCTGCTCGCCGCGCTCGGCACCCTGATCGCGTCGGCCGGGTGGTGGGTCGCGATCGTCACGCTGGTGCCCGCGAGCATGCGGCCGTACATCGGCGGCTCGCAGAGCAACTCGTTCCTCGAGCTGACGTTCGGCTACAACGGCCTCGGCCGGTTGACCGGCGACGAGACCGGCTCCGTCACGGGCGGCGGAGGCGGCGGGAACGCCGGTGGCGGGATGTGGGGGCAGACGGGCATCACCCGACTGTTCTCCAGCGAGTTCGGCACGCAGGTCGCGTGGCTGCTGCCCGCGGCGCTGGCGCTGCTCGTCGTCGGTCTGGTGGTGCTGTGGCGGCGCCCGCGGGTCGACCCGGCCCGGGCGACGGTGGTGCTGCTCGGCGGCACGCTCGTCGTCACCGGGGTGGCCTTCAGCTTCGGCGCCGGGATCATCCACCCGTACTACGCGGTCGCGCTCGCGCCGGCGATCGGCGGTCTCGTCGGCGCCGGGGCGTGGCTGCTCTGGCAGCGGCGCGGCGCCTGGTGGGCGCGCGTGGTCGCGGCGGTCGTGCTGCTCGGTACCACGGCGTGGTCGGTGTCCCTGATGTCGCAGGCCACGGACTTCCTGCCCTGGCTGCGGGTCGTCGTGGTCATGGCCGGTGTGCTCGGCGCGGTCGCGCTGCTGCTCGCCCCGTTCGTGCGGCGGTTCGCCGTGATCGGTGCGGCCGCCGCGCTCGTCGCCGCGCTCGCCGCGCCGTTCGCGTGGTCCGTGAACACGACCGTCACCGCGCACACCGGGTCGCTGCCGACGGCGGGCCCCGCGGTCGCGGGAGCCGGCTTCGGCGGTCGCGGCGGCGGCTTCGGCGGCGCGCGGCAGGCCTTCGGCGGCCAGCAGGGCGGCGGCTTCGGCCAGCAGCAGGGCGGGTTCGGCGGCACGCAGGGCGGCTTCGGCGGCGGCCAGGGCACGACGCAGGGCGGGACCGCTGCGGGCGGCACGCGGGGCGGCTTCGGGGGCATGGGCGGCGGAGGCGGCCTGCTCGGCGGGAGCACCGCCGTGTCGTCGGCGCTCGTCACGGCGCTGCAGTCGAACGCCTCCGCCTACACCTGGGCCGCGGCCGCGGTGGGCTCGCAGAACGCGGCGTCGTACCAGCTCGCCTCGGGCGAGGCCGTGATGCCGATCGGCGGCTTCAACGGCAGCGACCCGTCCCCGACGCTCGCCGAGTTCCAGCAGTACGTCTCGAGCGGCGAGATCCACTGGTTCATCTCGAGCGGCGGGGTGGGGCGGTCGAACGGCGGCTCGGATGCGTCCTCCTCCATCGCGGCGTGGGTGGAGGCGAACTTCTCCTCGAGCACCGTCGGCGGCGTGACGGTCTACGACCTGTCGTCCGGCTCGGCGACCGCCGGCGCCTGACGACGAGTCGCGTTCTGAAGGCGATCTGGCGCGGCGCAGCCGCCCAGATCGCCTTCGAAACGCAGAGGGGAAGACCCGATACGTTCGGCGCGTGCGCATCCTCATCGTCGGAGCCGGGGGAGTCGGGGACGCGATCGCGAAGATCGCGGCCACCCGGTCGTTCTACGAGGCCGTGGTCGTCAGCGACTACGACGTCTCGAAGGCCGAGCGGACGGTGGCCTGGATCGCGGAGCGGCACGGCGCGGAGGTCGCGGCGAGGTTCGGTACGAGCCGCGTCGACGCCTCGGACCCCGACGCGGTCGCGGCGGTCGCCCGCACGAACCGTGTCACGCACGTGATGAACGCGGTCGAGCCGAAGTTCGTGCCGTCGATCTTCGCCGGAGCGCTCGCCGCCGGCGCCGACTACCTCGACATGGCGATGAGCCTGTCCGAGCCGCATCCGACGGATCCGTACACGACGGTCGGGGTGAAGCTGGGCGACGACCAGTTCGCGCAGGCGGGGGACTGGGAGGCGGCCGGCCGGCTCGCGCTCGTGGGCATGGGGGTCGAGCCGGGGCTCAGCGACGTGTTCGCCCGCTACGCCGTCGACCACCTGTTCGACACCGTCGACGAGCTGGACGTGCGCGACGGCGCGAACCTCGTCGTCCGCGACGACGACGGCAACGAGATCTTCGCGCCGTCGTTCAGCATCTGGACGACGCTCGAGGAGTGCCTGAACCCGCCGGTGATCTTCGAGCGGGAGACCGGCTGGACGACGACCGCGCCGTTCAGCGAGCCGGAGGTGTTCGAGTTCCCGGACGGGATCGGCCCGGTCGAGTGCGTCAACGTCGAGCACGAGGAGGTGCTCCTCATGCCGAAGTGGCTCGACGCGAAGCGGGTGACGTTCAAGTACGGCCTCGGCGCCGAGTTCATCGGGATCCTGCGGACGATCCGCGACCTCGGGCTCGCGTCCACCACGCCGATCCGCGTCCGCAGCGCGAGCGGCCCGGTCGAGGTCGCGCCGCGCGACGTGGTCGCCGCGGCGCTGCCGGACCCGGCCACGCTCGGTCCGCGCATGACGGGGAAGACCTGCGCGGGCACCTACGTCACCGGCACGGGCAAGGACGGGAAGCCGCGGGCCGTGTACCTGTACCACGTGTCCGACAACGAGGACACGATGCGGGACTTCGAGAGCCAGTGCGTGGTCTGGCAGACCGCGCTCAACCCGGTGATCGCGCTGGAGCTGCTCGCCGAGGGCGTCTGGGCCGGTGCCGGGGTGCTCGGGCCGGAGGCGTTCGACGCGCGGCCGTACCTCGAGCTGATGGCCAAGCCGGTCGCCGAGGGCGGCTACGGGCAGCCCTGGGGGCTGTCGGAGCGCTGACCGCGGTCCGCGTCAGATCGCGGCGGTGACGAGCCAGGCGAACGCCAGGCAGATCAGGAAGCCTCCGGCGATCGTCCCGCCGACCGCGAGCACGCGGTGCCGCTCGCTCCACCGCAGCTGGTCGGGAGCGGTGCGGCGCACCTCGGCCAGGTGGACGGGGTGCGGCTGGGAGTCCAGCGGCACCGAGAAGTGGTGCGCGACCGTCAGCAGCTGCTCGTCGGTCCACCAGCGGCTCGACATGCGGAAGATCGCGCGGTCCTCGTCGTCCAGCAGGAACAGGTGCCGGTTCGTGCTGATCCCGTCGCCGTTGTAGATCGTGCGGACGACGGCGCGGCTCACCTGGTCGCGGTCGACGTGGAGGAATCGGCGGCGCGTCCAGAACGTGGTGATGCCGTCGGCGTCGAGCCGGGTGCGGATCCGCAGCGCGGGGATCACGATGAAGGCGGTCGCCGCCAGCACCACGGCGGCGACGGCGGCGGCGGCCATCGGCCGGCCGTCGATGATCGAGAGCCCGATCGCGATCGCGCCGCCGGGCGCGAAGAGCGCGATGTTGCCGGCCGCGGTGCTGCGCCAGGGGAGGTGGCGGAGGGGGCGGAGCGTGCGCCCCGTGGCGATGGCCGTGCTCATGCCGTGGACGTTATGCGTCGACCCGAGGCCGGCGCATCCCCCAGACGGCGGGCTCCACGTGCGAGGGGCACGCGAACAGGGCGAGGAGATGAAGGACCCCCCGCGCACCCGCCAGAGCCCGGTTGCCCTTGCTGCGTCTCCGCCCTGGGGGAGTTGGCCTGGATGGCGCCACGCGGGGAGCCGAAGACGAGCGTACCGGACGGCGCACGGAGGCGTCGCGGCCGGTAGGCTGCTCCCCGGCCTCGCGGTCCGCCGCGACCAGGAGGATTCGCCTAGTGGCCTATGGCGCACGCTTGGAAAGCGTGTTGGTGTAACAGCCTCGGGGGTTCGAATCCCCCATCCTCCGCCACCCTCATACCCCCCGATCCGCGGAAGCACGCGGCCCCTCCGTCTTGCGGGACCCCGCCCCGTCTGAAGCCCTACTTCTGAGGAAGCGCCTGCTGACGCGATGGGTCCGGACCTCGTCGAGGCGGTCTCAGGAGGACCGATGACGCCGGGGCTTCGGCACGTCAGGGCGTGCGCAGGTCCAGTCGCCGCAGCCCGCTCTCGTAGATCCCAGCGACGAATGGGCCTGGCGTCTTCCTGGCCCAGCGGATGATCGTGAGCTGATGGGCTCCGACTCGCTGGATCATCTGTTCGCCCGTGATCCGTGCTGACGCGATCGCGAATACCTTCGCGCTGCTGAACCAGACGGCTTCGGCCTCGAGAGGGTTCTTCGCAATCGCCTTGTCCTTGCAGAGGATCGCTTCGCCGCGCTCGGCAGCGTCTCGTATCCAGTCCGCGTCGGCCAGCCGCTGACCTGTTGCGCTGCCGTAGCGCTCGTTCATCGTCGTCAGGCGCCAGCCGAGACCGCGCAGGAAGGCCGGCAGCTGCTGTGAACCAACACCTCGGTCGAGGAAGAAGCGCGGCTGCTCCTCCGTCACGCGGGAAGCCTCAGGCCGCTTGGAAGAGCAGCGAGCGCACCTGTTCCTCGGCCATGCCGTAGTCGTCCGCGACGCTTGCTGCCGGCTCGCCCGCGCGCATACGGCTGATGACGTCGGCGAGGGCCACCCCGTGGTCACGCACCGTAGGCCTTCCGCCGTTGACGTGCGGATCCACGCTCACCGCGGTGCGCTCGAAGCGCGGCAGATCGAGAGACGCCGCATATCCGTCATCGAACTTGATCTGGCGCAGGTACTGATCGACGACCGGGTTGAAGACGGCCTGACCGCTCCTCGCGACGATCAACCGGTCGTCCTCCGCGCCCGGCTCTGCCCGCAGCAGGACCTCGGCTCCGTCCGTGACGAGCCGGTTGCTGGCGAGCACGTACTCAAGACCGAGCTCGCGCTCGAGCGCCTCCACCGCGGGACGGATCCGTTGCATGGGGACGCCGGCTCGGCGGAACGACCACAGCACGAACGCTTGGGTCAGCCCGACGAACGGCACGGTCAGTCCCTGGCCCGGACGGGCCGTCGTGATCAGGGGCGTCGCGGCCGCTCCGCCGGTCTCGGTCCAACGGTTGATCGTCGACTGGGGTGCGCCGACGATCCGGGCGATGTCCTGCTGCGAGTAGATCGGTGACAGGTACTCGCGCGACAGCGTCGGCGCCTCATCCACCACCGCCGACGACATGTCGGGAGCGTAGCAACGGGGTCCGGCATCACCCGGCCGCCCATCCGGAGACGTCCCGAAGCGGGCTGAAGGGGAGGGCGCGCCCGAGAGTCGATCGTGGTCGAGGTCTCGACCGCGATCGGTCAGCGCGCTGTCGCCCTCGTGTGCGTGGATCGCGCCGGGTCGGCGGTCCCAGGCGCGCGCCGGCCGCAGGCTGCGCTGTGCCGTGATCGCACGCGGGCGAGCACTCGCCTGCTGTGCAGGCCGAGGCCATGCAAGAGGGGTGACCGCGGAGGTGCGCCGGTCCGGGCGCTCCTGCGCGACCGGCGAGATCGTCGGTAGGAGTACGCAAGGGTTCGCACCCGCGTCTGCGTGAAGTGCGCCCATCGGATAGCCGATGCGTTCGGCGCTCATGCGCGACCCCGAATGCTTTCGCTCCGCTGGGCGCGAGGCTAGCCTCCGTGCACACGCTGCCGTGTGCACCCTTCACCAGAAGGTCCGAGACCGCACACGGGCGCGGGAGGTGCTCATGCAGCTCGACGCGACGCGCTCGCCGCGCGGACGACGATGATCGAACCCCGCCCCGTTCGCAGGGACTTCGTTCCCGCGCAGGCATGGGCCGATGGCAGCGAGTCCGGCCGGACGTCCATGCGCGAGGCCGAATCGAACGGGCTGGTCGGGCGCGGCCTCGAGCTCGCCTCCTTGCAGCGGTTCGTCGACGGCCAGACGGAGCCCGCGCTCCTGCTCGCCGGTGCGCGGGGAAGCGGTCGCACCCGACTCCTGCAGCAGCTCCACCGCGTCCGGGCGGAGCGGACGGTCCTCGTGCGGGGCCGAGCCGCGGCTTCGAACGCGCCGTGGGCCGGCACGACCGCGGTGCTGGAGGCGGTCGGAGGCGCGGCATCCGAGGCCCTTCCGGAGGAGCACCCGGATGCCGAGGTCGGCTCGGTCGAGCGCCTTCGCCGCATCCTCACGCTCCTGGGCTCCGTGAGCCGTGCCTCCATCGAGCCGATCGTGGTGCTGGTCGATGATGCCGACCTGCAGGACGAGCAGAGCCAGGACGCCCTCGTCGTGCTCGCGAGCCGGATGAGGGGCGTGCCGGTGCGGTTCCTCGCCGGTATCGCGTGGCCACCGGTCGACGACCGCTTCGCGCGACTGCCGATGATGCGGCTCGATCCGCTCACCGACGAGGAGCTGCGGCGAATCGCCGTCGACCGGCCCGACCCTCGCTTCGATCCGACCACGGCCGATCTCGTCGCGCGGCTCTGCGGCGGCGTGCCCGGCGTGCTGGTCTCTCAGCTCGAGCGCCTCACCCCTGCGCAGCGCGCCGGTCGGGCGCCGCTGACCGTCCCGCTGCCGGCCGCGTTCCCCAGCGAGACCATGAACGCGCAGCGCCGCTTCGGGCTCGATCCGGAGGAGTGGCAGCTGCTGCAGCGCGTGGCGACCGCACCGGCCGTCTCGATGAACGCGCTGCCCGCGTTCGGCGGGGTCGCCGCCGAACGGCTCGAGTCGCTGATCGCGCGAGGGCTCCTGTCCCGTGAGAGCGGTTTCGTCTCCGTACCGCTGCCGGAGCTGCGGTCGCAGCTGTACTGGCAGACGGCTGCCTCGGTCCGGGCCTCCGCGCACGTGGAGGGAGCCGCTGCGGAGGAGGCCGGCGACCCCGATCTGCGCGACTGGCACCGCAGTCATGTCGAGCTCGACCACACCACGTCGTCCACGCTGTACGCGGCCGCCGCGTCCATGCTGCGCAAGGGGCTGACGGCCGGCGCGCTCGAGGTCGCTGAACGCGCGCTCGGGTTCGCGAGCTTCAGCACCCCGGTGCAGCAGCAGCTGGAGTTCGCGCGCGAGCTGCTGCTGCACGGCTGCGCGGATCTGACTGCCAGGCACCTCCCACCGGATCGCGCGTCGATGACACGACGCCAGCTGTTCCAGCGGACGCGTCTCGAGCTGGAGGTCCGGGCGTTCGTCGACGACGACCTCGCCATGGAACCGGTCGACGCCCTCGTCGGTCGGTTCCGGGTGGAGCTGCCCGAGGAATGCGCCGACCTGCTCTCGCTCGCCGGCCTCCTGCTGATCATGGACGGAGCCCTGCTGGAAGGCGCATGGCGGATCCACGCGGCCGGGCTGCTGTCGCCGCCGGAGCGCACCGGGCGCACCCTGCACCACTGGGCCGACCGGCTCCGCAACGCCCTCCTCGACGGCAGCAGGCAGGGGGCCGACCTGCACGACCGGGTGCCGGCCGATGCGGACGTCGAGACGCGGGTCGCCGCCGCGCTGGCCCTGATGTGGGAGGAGCGGTATCCCGCCGCACGCGAGCACCTCGCCATCGTGGCGAGCGGGTGGCGGGGTGCGCGGTCGCCCTGGGCCTCCCGGGCGGTCGTGCTCGCGGTCGAGAACGACCTGCGCGCCGGGGAGTTCGGCCATGCCGTGGAGCTGGCGCGGCAGGTCGGGCGGATGAGCGGTCCTCGAAGCTTCGGCGAGCGGGTGATGCTCGCGGGCATCGAGATGCATCAGCGACGGTTCGGCAGCGCGGAAGCCCTGATCCGCTCGTGCGAGGGCGACCTCGATCGGCAGCGCCGCCGCGGGTCCGGTCAAGGGCTGGCGCGACTGCGCGGCACCCTCGCGCTGCTGCAGGGCGACGCCTCCGCCGCAGCCGAGCGCTTCCGTGAGGCGCTCGAGTCGACCGCTGACGTCAACCCCGCGGTCCTCTGGTGCCACCCCGATCTCGCGGAGGCGCTGTGGCGCAGCGGCGATCTCGCCGCCGCCGCCGCGGTGACGAACCGGATGGCCGACGGCGTGGCGCGGTCGCCCTCCCGATGGGGTGAGCTGACGCTGCGGCGATGCCGCGCGATGCTCGCCGCCGATGTCGAGGCGGCCTTCACCGCGGCCTTCCTCGTGTTCGACGGAGCCGAGCTGCCGTTCGAGCGCGCCCGGACGCACACCGTCGCGGCGCTCGCGGCCGCGCGTGCCGGCCTGCCCGAGATGGCCCGCGAGGAGCAGCGGGCCTCGATGGAGGCCTTCCGGCGTCTCGGTGCGACCGCCTGGGTCGATCTCGTGCACCGGTCCGCCGGCGCGAGCACCGCTGAACGGTCCGTGCTGCCGATGCTGACCGACACCGAGAGCGCGGTGCTGCGGCTGGCTCGACGTGGCGCGCAGAACCGCGAGATCGCGGCCGCGCTGTTCATGTCGCTTCGGTCAGTGGAGCTGCGGCTCACGCAGATCTATCGGAAGTTCGACGCCCGCTCGAGGACGCACCTCTTCTCCCTGCTTCCCGAGGACTGGCCCGACGACCCCGACGACCGCGCGGCCGACCGCTGACCGCGGCGGGGCGGGCCGTTCGGCGGCAGGTGCCGGCGCCCGGTCCTGGCTCGGCGGGAGCGGCCGTCGACCGCTCGCTCCGTTGCTGCTACTCGCGAAGCGTGCTGCTGGGCGGCTCGCCGAACGCGATGGCGTACTCCCGCGCGAAGCGCCCGGCGTGGAGGAAGCCCCATCGTGCTGCGATCGCCGCGACGGAGGTGCGGCCCGCGTCGACGGCCATGAGGTCCCGACGCGCCTCGTCGAGTCGCGCTCGTCGCAGGTGCTGCATCGGGGTGTGTCCGAGCTCTCGCTGGAATGCGGCCTGCAGCCCGCGAGCGGACATACCGGCTGCGGATGCGAGGTCGGCCAGGGTGAGTGCGCGGCCGAGGTTGTCGTCCATGTACGCGATCGCCCGACGGATCGACGCGGGGATCCGCGTTCGATCCTCGATCACCTCGTCGAGCCCGACCGCGGCGAGGACGACCGCGACGGTGTGGTCGGTCGCTGCGCGGGCGACCAGCGGGTTGTCGACCACGGTGTCGCTCAGCAGGCCGTGGCGGAGTGCGGCGAGATGCCTCCGCAGCAGCGCCACGTGCTGCGATGACGGTACCGACGCGAACCGGGGCAGTCGGAACTCGGGTCGGCCGAGGAGGAGGCGCGCGCGTGCCTCGAACTCGGCGCGGTCGAACAGGATCGTGCCGATCTGCGCCTGCTGGACCGACGCTTCCACCGGTCCTTCGCCCGACCAGAGCAGACCACGGTCCGCCGACAGGTCTCGGTGGCCGACCCGGTAGGACGCGCTGCCCTGCTCCGACCAGCCGATCCACAGATCGTCGCCCTCGTCGGCCCGTGATTCGAGCCTGCCGGGGAGGGTCTGCCGGACCGCTCCGATGACCGAGGTGCCCATGAAGTCCTGCTGGTAGCGGAACCGGTCGTCGGTGTCGGAGAGGCGGAGGCCGCCTCCGCTGAACGCGGCGCTGAACACCTCGACCGCCTCGTCGAGGTCCGACGTGTCGATCGTCCGGTGCAGCACAGGCATCGCCGTTCCTCCTCGACTCGCGACAATAGGTGTGGAACGTCGGAATCGGCTCGGTCCGACGGTGACGGATCGACGATGGCGGCGAGCCGACGAGGGGCCCGATGCGGCTCCGCGCGGGAAAGGACCTGGGGATGACGGATCGACGAAGCGTCGCCGTGGTGCTGTTCGACGGGTTCGAGCTGCTCGACGTGTTCGGGCCGGTCGAGCTGCTCGCCGCCGCGCCCGAGCTGTTCGAGCTGCGGTTCCTCGGCCCGACGCGGGACCTGGTGCGCAGCTCGCAGGGGATCGCCGTCACCGTGACCGACGCCTACTCCGACGCGGCGCCGGCCGACATCGTGCTCGTGCCGGGCGGGATCGGCACGCGGCGACTCGCGGAGGACCCCGGCTTCCTCGACTGGCTCCGCACCTTCGGGCTGTCCGCCTCCCTGGTGACCTCGGTCTGCACCGGGTCCGGTCTGCTCGCCGCCGCCGGTCTGCTCGACGGCCGCCGGGCCACCTCCAACAAGCTGGCCTTCGACTGGTCCGCCTCGCGCAGCGACCGGGTCGACTGGCAGCGGCAGGCGCGCTGGGTCGAGGACGGCGACCGGTGGACGTCGTCCGGCGTCGCGGCGGGGATGGACATGACCGCCGCGCTCATCCGGCACCTGCACGGCGACGAGGTCGCCGACCGCATCACCACCCACGTCGAGCTCGAGGTGCAGCGCGATCCGGCGCGGGACCCGTTCGCCCTGGTCCACCGGTCGGCGACCGCGGCGCCGACCGCCGACTGAGCGCGAGACGACCGGCCTGCAGGGGTCGCGAGGGCGTCAGCCCTCGGCCGGGCTCGGGGTGGGAGTCGGAACCGGCGTGAGCACCGCGGACGGCGACGGCGATGCCGACGGCGACGCCACGGCCGGCCTGCTCGTGACCGGTCGGGGGACCACGGCGCGCGGCTTGGCGACCGCGGGAGCCGACTTGCGATCCGAGGCCTCCCAGGTCAGCCAGGCGGTGGGCTTGTCGGTGATCACCAGATCGGCGCCCGCGGTCTCGGCGCGCTGCCACTCGGCCGGGGTGTTCGGCGTCCACACGACCGCCTTCACGCCCTCACCGTGCAGCGCCGAGACGTAGTCCTTGGTGACCGCGGGGCTCTGCACGCCGACCGCCCACAACCCGTCGTTCGCCGCCTTCTGCCCGCTCATCGCCGTGTTCTGCACGAACTGCATCAGCCGGATGTCGTGCCCGCGACGCGTCGACTCGGCCCTCGCCTTCGCGATCTCGGGCGCGAAGAAGGAGGTGAGCACGGTGCGGTCGACCATCTTGTACTTCGCGAGGATGTCGAAGAGACGGGTCTCCTGCGTCGGGGTCAGGGTCGTCTTGATCTCGAGGAGCCACTGCGCGCCGGCGATGGCGGAGAGCTGGCGCGCCACGTCCTCGACCCTCGGAATCGTGTACTGCCCACCTGACGGCGATGCCGATGCGAGCGTGCGGCAGTTGGCGCTCAGCCACGTGTAGGTCTTGGTCGCGATCACCGGCCGGGAGACCCCTCCGGTGCAGGGCATGTACGCGGGGGTGGTCTGGTCGTGGACGAGCACCGGGACGCCGTCGGAGGTGAACCGCATGTCGGTCTCGACGGCGACACCGGGCCGTCTCGCCGCGTCGAGCATCGCCTCCGCGGTCTCGAGCGGGTAGAGCTCGCCGCCCCCTCGGTGGGCGGCGACGACGATCGCCGGCAGGGGAGTCGGGGTCGGGGTCGGCGTGGCCGAGCCGCCGGCCGACGGCCTGACCGGCTTCGCGACCGAGGCCGGCGCGACGGTCGGCCGCAGCACCAGCAGCCCGCCTCCCACGACGATCACGGCCAGGACGACGCCGCCCGCGATGATCAGCGGCACGAAGGAGCGCCTGCGCCGGCGTCCCGGAGGCACGGCGCCCCGGTCGTCGCGCGGCGGCGGCACCGGCGCGGTCGGCGGCGAGGGATCGCGCCGGACGGGCGCGGCCGCCTGCACCGCCGTCGTGGCCGTGGCGGTGCGAGGCGCGGCCGTCGCGAGCCCGAGCGCGACCGCCCAGACCGCGACCGCCCATCTGGCCCGTTCGGGAGCGAGCGACTCGCGCGTGGTGAGCGAGTCGGCGAGCCGCGCCAGCACGGGGTCGGCGGGCTGACCGGGCAGGTCCTCGGCCAACCGGTCCGGCACGCCGTCGCGGACCGCGGCGACGAGCACGGACACCGCGGCGAGGTCCTGCGGCAGCTGCTCCTCCAGCACGCGGCGAGCGAGCGCCGGGTCCCGGCCGATCGCGTCCCCGGCGCTCGACCTGCCCCGCTCGAGCGCGCGCAGGGCCGTGTCGGCGCGGTCCCCCGTCTCAGCGGCGGCCATCGGCCGGCCCTTCCGTACGATCGCTCACGCCGAGGAGCGGGGCGGCACCCCCGGGCGCGGATCGCGCAGCGGACACGGTCGGAACATAGCCTCCGCATCGGGGGCGCGCGACCCCGCCTGCCCCTTCGGGCAGGCGCGCCGAGCGGCGGCCCGAGCGGCCGGCGCTCATCCTCCGATGATCACGGTCGGGCACCCGGGCCCGGGCGTGATCGGGACGCCGTGCATCGACAGGTCGCCGACGCGCGCCGCGGGCATGCCGCCGATCAGCACGGTCACGCTGCCCATCGCGATCCCGTTCGGCGCGGGGGAGGCGCACACGATCCCCGCCGGGATGCCCGACACGGCGGCGGGGGTCCCGCCGATCAGGACCGTCGGCACGGTCGTCGCCGGCGTCACCGCGCCGCCGACGTGCGGTGTGACCCCGTCGACCATCGGGCACATCGCCATGTCGCCGGCGCGCAGCGCGGGGCCCGCCGGCATCTCAGCCCTGCACCGGCGCGACCGTCGTGCCGGAGAACAGCGCGCTCACGTCGCAGGAGTCGGGAGGGGGATCGAGCGCCGGCGGCTGCCCGGGTGCGCGGCAGGTCTGGTCGATCGTGAGCTTCTCGCCCGAGGCGACCTGGATCGGGGTCGAGAAGTGCAGGTCGAGATCGCGGTAGTTCTCCGTCCCGAACGTGAGCACGATCTGCTCGTTCACGCGGATGTCAAGCACGCCCGCGTCCCCCTGGCGGTTCTGCAGGATCACGTCCGTGATCGACAGCGTCGCGTCGGGTGCGACCGTGTAGGGATCGCTCGTCCTGGTCTGACCGGTCGGCACGTCGATCTGCAGGCGAAGCGAGGTCGGGGTGCTCACGGTCGGCTTGCCGGCGAGCTGGCCGGGGAGGGGGGAGGGAGTCTGCCCGACGGCCTGCAGCGCCTGGTTCGAGTTCTGCTGCGCCTGCTGCGCGGCGGTGTTGGCGGAGGCGAGCGGCTGGTCGACCGCCGCGACGGCCGCGGACTCGACCTGCGGTTTGAGCAGCGCGAACCAGAGCGCGACGAGCGCGCCGATCGCGACGATCGTCGCGACGACCGCCTTCCCGAACCACGACGGGAGCACCGGGTTCTGCCGGAAGGTCCCATCCACCGCGGCGATCTGGCCGCCGTCCGGCTCGACCGTCACCGAGAACGGGTGGATCATCGGCGCGCCGCGCCACACCCGCTTGACCGCGCGGATGTCGAGGTCGACGAACGTCATACCGCCAGGTGCCAGCTGGACCTCGGGCTGCAAGGGCGCCGCGGTGATGCCGTCCGTCTGCGGCTTTCCCGTGATCACGACCCGCTGCACAGCGTTGCCGCGGTTCTCGATGCCGAGCCGCACGTCCGGCCGCATCGTGCCGGTGGACATCCGCGGCAGGAGCTCCAGGATCGTCTCGGCGACCGGCGCGACGACCACCGCGGCCTCGGGGACGGTCGCCGACTCGGGGTGCTCGGCCGGCAGCACCCGCACGGCGAAGGGGATCCTGCCTGCCTGCGGCGCGGGCTTGCGGGGCGGCGTGATGGTGACCGTCACCGAGCCGGTCTCGCCCGGGTAGACCGAGACCGTCTGCGGCGCGAGGGTCGTCCAGGCCGCGCACTGGCCGAGCACCGTCAGCGTGTAGGCCTCGACGACGGAGCCGTCGTTCACGATCGCGATGGTCGCGACGGCGACGAGCCCGGGCGTGACGTCGATCGACGCGGGCGTGATCGTCGCGGCTGTCACGGGCCGACCGTACGGCGGGCCCCGCCTCCGGGGTCGCCTGCCCGGTCTCCCCGCGGGGCAGCCGGGTTGCCCGTTGAGCGGATGTTGATTGCACGAAGAGCACCGTGCTCCAGCCTGGGGCGACCCGCCCCGAGAGGACCGCCGATGCTGACCACCGCGTACCGCCCGAGCGTCGCCGTGCAGGCGACCGACCCGATCTCCGAAGCGGGGGTCCGATCCCAGCTGCGGCACCGCTCCGAGATCCGGCTGGACCAGGCCGACGACGCCGCGGTCGTCGTGCTGGTCGTGACCGACACCCTGGACGAGGCGACGGTGACCCGCCTCCGCTCCCTGCAGCGGACCGCGGAGAGCCGGGTCGTGCTCGTCTGCACCACCCTCCACGACGAGGACCTGATCATCGCGATCGAGTGCGGCGTCGTGGGGGTGCTGCGCCGCAGCGAGGCGAGCTCGGATCGCCTCGTCGCCTGCATCCGGGCGGCGGCCGCCGGGGAGGGGAGCCTGCCGCCCGACCTGCTGGGGCGGCTGCTCGGGCAGGTCGGTCGGCTGCAGCGCACCCTGCTCGACCCGACCGGGCTCGGCATGCGGAAGCTCGCGCCGCGCGAGATCGACGTCCTGCGCCTGGTGGCCGACGGCTACGACACGGGCGAGATCGCGGCGAAGCTCGCGTACTCCGAACGGACCGTGAAGAACGTGCTGCACGACGTGACGACGAGGCTGCAGCTGCGCAACCGGTCGCACGCCGTCGCGTTCGCGCTGCGCGAGGGCCTGATCTGACGCCATCGGGCACGGCCGCTGCCCTTCGGTCTGCCTCCGTCGGTCGTGACCGGCGGACCGGCGGCGGCCACGGTCGATCGCAGGAGGGTGGTGGCGTGTGCACATCCGGGCGGTCGCCGCGGCTGCGCTGCTGCTGGTCCCGGTGATCGCAGCCGCCCCGGCCCCACGCGCCCCCGCGGTCCCGGCTGCGGTCGGCGGGGGCACCCCCTACCGGCTCACCCTGTCGCGCGACGCGCCGACCCCGGCCGCGGGCGGCACGGTGACGGTCACCCTCACCGTCGACCGGCCGCAGGCGGACGGGACCGCGGCGGTGCCGGTCGATCCGGCCCTGCCCCTCTCGGTCGCGGAGGAGGGGGTGGGCGTCGACCTCACCGGCACCGGTGGCGCGACCGTCGTCCCGGGGGCGCTCACGGGGTGCACCGACGTGGCGGAGGGGGTGTGCCTGCTGCGCGGCGAGCCGGGCCTGGTCTCGACCGTCACCTTCTCCGTCGACGTCGCGGCCGGCTCCGCGGACGCCGAGGTCCAGGCCGCGATCACCGAGCACCGGGACGCGGACGAGGCCGAGTTCTCGCCCGCGGTCGACGTCGGGCCCACCGAGACCGCGGTGCTGTCGGTCGGCCCCGGGTTCGCCGTGACCTACTCGCCCGAGGTGGTGGCACCGGGCGGGGTCGTCCGCGTCGTGGTGAGCGGCCTGCCGACGGACGGCGACTACCGGCTGTCGTGGAGTCAGGGCGTCGCGCCCGTCGGCCCGTTCCGCGCGGTCGGCGGGGTGATCGACGCCTCCTTCCCGATCCTGCAGTTCGACCCCCTCGGGCCGAGGACGCTGCTCGTCGCGGGCGGGACCGACGGCGCGGCCGCACCGACGCCGACGACGGCGCGGGCCCCCCTGCTCGTCGTGCCGGGCTCGTCCGGGGGAGGGTGAGGCCGCGGTGATCACGGAGGTCGACGAGTCCATCAAGCAGGTGCTGGGGGCCGTCCTCGGTCACGGCGAGGTCGAGCTGGCCTTCGATGCGCCGACGACGGACTGGGCGGCGCGACGGAGCGGCCCGACCATCGACGCGTTCCTCTACGACATCCGCGAGGACGTCCGCCGGCGGGAGAACGGCGTCGTCGAGCGGCGCAGCGACGACGGCACGGTCCGCACGAGGAGCCGACCGGCCCGCTACTTCAAGCTGTCCTACCTGCTCACCGCGTGGGTGCAGCGGCCGGAGGACGAGCACCGCCTGCTCGACCGGATGCTGACCTCGTTCGACCGGCTGGACGCGCTGCCGCCCGAGACCCTGACCGGGTCGCTCGCGGACATCGCCAGCCCGGTGCCGGTGAGCATCGCGCTGCCGCCTCCCGAGGACCGCGCCTTCGCCGACGTCTGGTCGTCGCTCGGCGGCGAGCTGAAGCCGTCGCTGGACCTCGTCGTCATCGCGCCGGCGCTCGCCGACGTCGCCCTCGCGCTCGGACCGCCGGTCCTGAGCCGGCCCGTTCCCGAGATCCGGACCTTCGACGGGTCCGTCGTCGAACGACTCGAACGACCCGTACGGCGGGCGAGATGAGCGACGCGAGCACCACGCACCTCCTCGCCCGGGTCGGCGTCGTGGAGGACCGGGTGCGGCGGCTGATCGCGTCGCGTCGGGCGTCGGATCCTCAGCCGGACGACCCGTTCCGGGGCCTGTACATCACGGACGCGATGGCCGACCGGCTGCTGGCGGGCGAGCGCGGCACGAGTCCGGCCTCCGCGGTGCAGCCGATGCTGCAGGACTGCGAGCGGCGCGCGGACGAGGCGGAGGCGGCGGGGGAGCGCCTGCGGCTGCGCGATCTGACCCGGCGGTTCCACCTCGGCGCGCTGGACGTCGAGCTGCTGCTCATCGCGCTCGCGGCCGACCTCGATCCGCGCTTCGAGCCCCTGTTCGGCTACCTGAACGACGACGTCACCCGCCGGCGGCCCTCGATCGGGCTGGCGCTCGAGCTCGCCGGCGCGTCGCTCGCCTCCGCCTCCGCGCGCGGGCGCCTGCTCCACGGGCCGCTCGTGACAGGCCTGCTGCTGACCGTGGACGACGCGGATCGGCCGCTGCCGAGCCGGGCGCTGACCGTGCCGGATCGGGTGGTCGCGCACCTCCTGGGCGACAACGCCCCGGACCCGGCGGCGACGCCGGCGCTGACCGAGGAGCCGGCGATCGCCTGGGGCAGCACGACGGCGGTGGTGCGGGCGGTGCGGGCGGGCGCGCGGCTGCTCTACCTGCGCGAGTCGTCGCTCTCCTCCTCCGTCGGGCTCGCGGCCACCGCGCTGGGGCAGGCGGGCTTCGGCGCGCTCACGGTCGACCTGGCGGCGATGTCGACGGGCACCCGGGAGGAGGCCAGGCGGACCGCGCGGATCGTCGCCCGCGAGGCCCTGCTCTCCGGTCGCGGGCTCGTCGCGCATCCCGTGCCCGCTCCCGACCCGGCCGTGTTGCAGGAGCTCTGCCTGCAGGCGCTCTGCGCCGGCGACCTGCCGACCGTCTTCGTCGGGCACGGCCCGTGGGACCCGGACTGGGTCCGTGATCCGGTGCTGGTCGTCGACGGCGTCGACGCCGGCGCGGCGGACCGGACGACGCTGTGGCAGCAGGAGCTCGGCGGATCCGCCGGGGACCTGCCGGTGGGCGCCGCGACCGCCCAGTTCCGGCTCGATCCGGGCCAGATCCGGATGGCGGCGCGGTCCGCGGTGCGGCAGGCGGCCGCGTCCGAGCAGGGGGTCGTGACGGAGGCGCACCTCGCCGCCGGCGCGCGGGCGCAGAACGGCGCGGCGATGGACCGGCTCGCCCGGCGGGTCCAGCCCGCGGTCGGCTGGGACGACCTGGTGCTGCCGGCGACGGCGCTGTCCGCGCTGCACGAGCTCGAGATCCGGGCCCGGTACCGGGAACGGGTGCTCGGCGACTGGCGGATGCGGCCGGGCGGTGGGCGCGGGCACGGGGTCGTCGCCCTGTTCGCCGGCGACTCGGGCACCGGCAAGACGATGGCGGCGGAGGTGGTCGCGCGGCAGCTCGAGCTGGACCTGTACGTCATCGATCTGGCGTCGGTCGTCGACAAGTACATCGGCGAGACGGAGAAGAACCTCGACCGAATCTTCACCGCGGCGGATCGGACGAACGCGGTGCTGCTGTTCGACGAGGCGGACTCGGTGTTCGGCAAGCGCAGCGACGTGAAGGACGCCCACGACCGGTACGCGAACATCGAGAGCGCCTACCTGCTGCAGCGGATCGAGTCGTTCGACGGACTCGCGATCCTGGCGACGAACCTGCGGGCGAACATCGACGACGCGTTCCTCCGCAGACTGGACGTGCTCATCGACTTCCCGATGCCCGACGCGGCGCACCGCTCGCGCCTGTGGGACATCTCGCTCGCCCGCGGCGTGCCCCGCGGCGACGACTTGGATCTGACGTTCCTCGGCGCGTCCTTCGAGCTGTCGGGAGGGGCCATCCGCTCCGCCGCGGTCACGAGCGCGTACCTCGCAGCGGCCGGCGACGAGCCCGTCGCGATGCGGCACCTGATCGGCGGGGTGCAGCGCGAGTACCGCAAGCTCGGCCGCCTGACGCTGGAGGGCGAGTTCGGTCGATACTGGGATCTGATCGCGCCGGAGCGGCCCTCGAGCGGACTCGCGGCGCAGGGCTGAGGAGGTGGACCGGGGACATGGCGATGGAGCGGCAGCACCGCGACGAGCGGGAGTCGGCGGAGGAGCTCGGCCGGCCCTCCAGGACCGGCGCGTCCACCGCCCAGGCGGCGGAGGCGCTGCAGCTCGCGGCCGCCGGACATGTGAGCCCGCACGGTGTGCTCGCCCTGCAGCGCGCCGTCGGCAACGCGGCGACCGCCGAGGTCGTGCAGCGGGAGGAGCAGCCGGAAGAGGAGGAGGAGCTGCAGATGAGCCGCCTCCGGAGCGACAGCGGCTCGCCCGAGGCGGTGCAGCGGGAGGAGGAGTCGCCCGTCCTCAGCCTGCTGCGGAGCGGCAGCGGATCGCCGCTGCCTTCGCCGGTGCGTGGCGACATGGAGCGGCGGCTCGGTTCCGACTTCGGGGACGTGCGCGTGCACACGGGCGCGGACGCTCACGAGTCGGCGACGTCCGTCGGGGCGAGCGCCTACACGGTCGGATCCGACGTCGTCTTCCAGAACGGCCGGTACGACCCCTCCTCCGATCAGGGCCGCCACACGCTCGCGCACGAGCTGACCCACGTGGTCCAGCAGCGCTCCGGTCCCGTCGACGGGACCCCGACGGGCGACGGCGTCAGCGTCAGCGATCCGGGCGACCGGTTCGAGCGCGCCGCGGTGGCGTCGGCCGACCGCGCGATGCAGGAGGACCCGGGGGCGAAGGGGTGAGCCGCTCTGCGTTGAGGCGTGGATCGGCGGAGCGCTCTCGCATCTGTAAGCCGCTGGCGTCGAGCGGAGGGGATCACTGCCATGGCTGAACGCCTGGGTCGCGAGGAGCCGAACCACGAGCGGCAGCGGACTGCCCGGGCCGCGGCCGTCGAGTCCAGATCGTCGACGAGCGCGCCGCCGGCCTCGGAGATGCTGCGCCTGCAGAAGCAGGCCGGGAACCAGGCGACGATCGCGATGCTCGCTCGCAGCACGACAACGGCTCGCGGACCGGTCTCCGCGATCCAACGCGAGCCCCCGAAGCCGTCGCTCGACTCCAGGGTCGCTGATCTCGAGAAGGCGCGAGCCGCCGATCGGGC
Source organism: uncultured Amnibacterium sp. (assembly GCF_964245895.1). Lineage (GTDB taxonomy): Bacteria > Actinomycetota > Actinomycetes > Actinomycetales > Microbacteriaceae > Amnibacterium. Next base: position 21,024 of record NZ_CAXTOQ010000003.1, on the reverse strand, counting down.
GAGGTCGAACGCCCTGGCCATCGACGTGAAGTGGCGAGCGAAGTTCGGGGAGCGCCGCGCGAGCTATCAGCAGGCGATCTATCGCATCACGAACGGCATCGATCAGGCGACGGCCGGATTCCAGACTGCGCAGTCCGCGCAAGCGCAGACCGACGCGATGAAGGCTCAGGTGATCGGTCTGGTGATCGCGGTCGGCACCGCCGGTGCCTTCGAGCCGCTCGCGATGGCCGGATTGGGCGCGCTCGGTAAGAAGTTCACCACGCTCGGGCTGCGGGCTCGACGGATCAAGAAGATCGTCGAGACGGCGGAGAATCCGGCTGTTGCGGCCGTTGGCGGCTACGTCACGAACATCCGGGGGAACCAGGTCGCGAACGCGAGTTCGAAGGCCGGCCAGGTGCCCGAGGCTCCCTCGAACAACGATCTCGGGGTGAAGACTCCCGGCGCCGCCGTCGATCAGACCGCGGTCGGCTTCCTCACCTCCAATCTGGAGTCGCTCGCCGGATACGAGCGGGAGGTCGAGGCGAGCTTCAGTGACCGGGCAACGAGTCTGGCGGCCATGTCGGATGACGATGTTGCGAAGTTCGACGCTGCGGGGACCGAGGCGGAGTATCAGCAGCTGTTCACGGAGATCTCCTCGATCTGCTCGGGGGCGGAGGAGCTGCTGTCCGCGGGGGAGATCGCGAAGATCTACGAGCGGTACATGTGGGCAGCGTGGATCCTGAGGGAGTCGGCGGCCGCCGCCGGAATCGCCAAGATGAGGCGCGATGTCGGCGCCGCCCAGGGTGGTAAGTCGCCGACCGCGCCCCAGGCAGCCGATGACTACAAGTACGACGTCGGCACGGACATCGAAGATCGACTGAATGCGATCGGTATCTCCGGGTTAGCCAAAGTCACCTTGACCGGGCATTGGTACTCGCCGAACTCGTCGGGCTGGCAGCAGGCCCTGCTCGGTTGGGCCAGGGGCTACCGGGAGAGCATCGCCCTCTCGAAGTAGCGACGCGGTCATCGTCTCAACGCAAGGCCCGTGCGCGCCAAGGGAGCCGATTCCCGCACCGGTCGTCAGAAGGGCGGATCGTCGGGGAGCTCGATCCCTGGTGCGCGGGGTCTCGCCGTGAAGGCGACCCTGGCGCGCCGCGTGGCGCCCCACTTCGTTCGCAGGACCGGGATGCCGTCCGAGCCCATCACGACGTCGATGAAGCCCTCGTCCTTCATCTGATGGGCCTTGCGGCACAGCGGTTGCAGGTTGTCGTGGCGGGTGCGGCCGTCGTGCTCATGGCGGACGAGGTGGTCGAGGTCGGTGCGGTGGGATGGCAGCCCGCAGTCGTCACCCACGCAGGTCGGCATCCGCAGGTGGATCAGCTTCCGCAACCCGGCCGGGATGTAGCGCTCGTGGGTGTCGATTCCGAGGACGGATTCGTCGACGGGGTCGATCAGAGCCCGGGTCCAGGTCAGCGTGTGGGCGAGGAGGTGCCGGGCGGTGTCGGCGTCGATCGCGCCCATCCCAGCGACCGTGGCCGGCTCGTCCGATGCGCCCGTGGCGGTCTGCGCCGTCATCGTGACCAGGATCGTCGCCTGGATCGTCTTCCGCTCGGATGCTCGCTCGAACCGAGTCGCTCGAGCGGGTAGGAGGGACTCTGCGCCTCGCTCGCGTCGATCGTCGGGGCGCCGAGGACGGCGTCGGCGATGCGGTCGACCTCCAACTGGCTGAGGGTGCGGCATTCGCCCTGCCGCCCGTGGGCGACGACGGCGTCGCGGCGGACCTTGTCGACCATCGCGGCGATGTCCGTCGCGGTCGACCGGATCGTCAACGTCGCCTGCCCGTCCCGATCCGCGCGGACGCGCAGATGCCGCCGTTCGGTCTCCCGACGGTGGCGCGCCGTCGCCCCGTCCGGATCGAGCCGGTCACGGATCGCGCCGAGCTCCCGCTCCAGCACGCTCGGCCGCTCCGTCTGCACGAGCTCGGCCGCCCTGGTGTCGTAGGCCGGCCGAAGCTGCGCGTCGAGGCCCTCGGCCTGCTCGGCCGCCACCGTCACCCCGCGCTCCGTCGCCCGGCCGCTCAGGAACACCGCCCAGGTGGCCGGCAGCGTCGCCTGCAGCACCCGGGCCGTCGCGATCCGCGCCTCCACGGCCTGCCGCGTGGTGCGCAGCCGGATCGACTGGTCGAGGAAGAAGGCCCGCACCGCCGGATCATCCGGCGCAGGCATGATCCCGGTCTGCTCCTCCTCGTCCAGCAGCATCGCCTCGAACCCGGCCGCCATCACCTGCAACCGCATCGCGTCCGCCGTGTTCGCGAGCCGGTCGGTGTGCTCCAGCGTGTGCAGGAAGCACGTATCACGCTCGGCCGTCGACGACGGGGCCGGCTCGGCGGCTCGCTCCTCTTCCATACGGCCATCACACCACCACCCACCGACAGACCTTCGAACGTGTGTTCTCCCCGCGCCGCGGAATGCGGACCCGAACGACCGGTTTCGTGACCGGCTGCCCCCGCGCACCGCCCGAATGGGCGATCGGCGTGCCCGCGCACGGGACCAGCGGGCACGGGTGCGGCGATCCTGCGCCGGGGAGGCTGGCCCCACCGACTCGGTGAGAACGCCCGGAGGAGCCTGATGCCCACCTATCTGTCGCCCGGCGTGTACGTGCAGGAGGTCGAGGCCGGCACGCGCCCGATCGAGGGCGTCGGCACCGCCGTCGCCGCGTTCGTCGGCGTCGCGCCGATCGGGCCCGAGAACACGCCGACGCTCGTGTCGAACTGGACGCAGTTCGTCGACACCTTCGGCGGGCTCGCCGCCGGCTCCTACCTCGGGTACGCCGTCTACGGGTACTTCAACAACGGCGGCGGCAACTGCTACATCGTCCGCATCACCGCGGCGAAGAGCCGACCGGCACGCGGAGCCAAGCCGACCGCGGCGCTCGCCGCCGCGTCGACCGGCGGCTACCTGCTGACCGCGAAGGCCGCGTCGACGAAGGGCGTGAAGGTCGCGTTCGAGCCGGCGACCGGCGACGACCCGGGCGGCGACCTCGTGAACGTCACCGTGTCGGCGGAGGGGAAGAGCAGCGAGAGCTGGGAGCGGCTGTCCGTCACGCCGACCAGCCCCGACTTCGTGGCGACCAGGGTCACGGCCGAGTCGAAGCTCGTCGCCATCGAGGTCGCGTCGCAGCCGGTGCCGGCCGCAGGCCCCCTCCAGGGCACCTACGAGCTGACCACGGCGGCCACGACCGACCTCTCCGTCCCCGGTGCCGTGGACGCGGCCAGCTACATCGGCGACGCCGCCGAGCGGACCGGGTTCGGCGGCCTCGAGGCCATCGAGGAGGTCACGATGGTGACGGTCCCGGACCTGATGGCCGCCTACGAGCAGGGCGCGATCGACCTCGAGACCGTGAAGGCCGTGCAGCTGGGGGTCATCAGCCACTGCGAGCTGATGGGCGACCGGCTGGCGATCCTGGATTCCCCGCCCGGCATGAACGCGCAGCAGGTGCGCGAGTGGCGGGTGAGCACCGCCGGCTACGACTCGAAGTTCGCCGCCCTGTACTACCCGTGGGTGAAGGTGCAGGACCCGGTGACCAGCACGATCCGGTTCGTGCCCCCCTCCGGGCACGTGGCCGGGATCTGGGCCAGGAACGACGCCGAGCGCGGCGTGCACAAGGCGCCGGCGAACGAGATCGTCCGCGGCGCCGTCGACCTGCACACCAGGATCACGCGCACGGAGCAGGAGCTGCTGAACCCGATCGGGGTCAACGTCATCCGCAGCTTCCCCGGCGGCGGCATCCGCGTCTGGGGCGCCCGCACCCTCTCGAGCGATCCCGCCTGGCGCTACGTCAACCTCCGGCGGCTGTTCAACTACCTCGAGAAGTCGATCCTCACCCAGACCCAGTTCGCGGTGTTCGAGCCGAACGACCAGGCGCTGTGGGGCCGGCTGACCCGCACGATCCGCGCCTTCCTGCTGAACGAGTGGCGCGCGGGCTCGCTGTTCGGCTCGCTCGAGCAGGAGGCGTTCTTCGTGAAGTGCGACGCGGAGACCAACCCGCCCGAGGTCATCGACGCGGGCCAGGTGATCTGCCAGATCGGCGTCGCCCCGGTGAAGCCGGCGGAGTTCGTGGTGTTCCAGCTGGCGCAGTTCTCGAGCGGCACCGGCCTGGTCGGCGAGTGACCGACCCTGATCGAGAGGAGTGACCCGACATGGCGCTGGACAAGTTCGACTCGTCGCCGGCCAACGGCTTCATCGTCAAGATCGACGGCATCGAGGTGCCGAAGGTCACCGAGGTCAGCGGGCTGAAGAGCGAGGTCGACAAGATCGAGCTGAAGCAGCAGACCTCGGACGGCAAGTACATCGTGCGGCAGCTGATCGGCCGGGTGAAGGCGGGCGAGTTCACCGTGACCCGCGGGCTCACCGAGAGCAAGACGGTCACGGACTGGCTGAAGGTCGTCATGGACGGCGACGTCGCCGGGGCGAGGAAGACCGCGTCGGTGGCGCTGCTCGACTACAAGGGCGACACCATCAAGACGTACAGCTTCACCAACTGCTGGGTGCGCAGCGTCGAGCTGAACTCGCTGAAGGCGGGTGCGGCCGAGCAGGCGACCGAGAAGTTCACGGTCTGCTACGACGAGTCGAGCGTGGGCTGATGCAGCGCACGGTGTCCGTCGCCGCGGAGGAGGAGCAGGCCGCGCTGCGGACCGAGTTCGACTTCGAGCTGCCGCGCGGCTACCTGGGCGACGACGGCGCGGTGCACCGGTCCGGCACGATGCGGCTCGCCACGGCCAGGGACGAGCTGCTGCCGCTGTTCGACGCCAAGGTCCAGGAGCACGCGGCCTGGACGACGGTGGTGCTGCTCGGCCGGGTGATCACCCGGCTCGGCTCCCTGCCGAAGGTCGACGCCGGCGTCGTCGAGCGCATGTACGCGTCCGACGTCGCTTTCCTGCAGGACTTCTACCGGCGGATCAACGCCGAGGGCCACACGCGGATCGCGATCACCTGCCCGGCGTGCGAGCACCGGTTCACGGCCGACCTGGCAGGTGGTCGCCTGGGGGAATCGTGACGTACGCGACCGACCGCATCCGCGAGGAGGTCGCGTACATCGCCTACCACTTCCACTGGCCGCTCGACGACATCCTGGACCTGGAGCACCGCGAGCGGCTGCGCTACGTCGAGGCGATCTCGGAGCTGAACCGTCGCTCCGCGGAAGGCGGCTGACGCATGCGCTGGCCGTGGCAGCGCCGGGACGCAGAGCCCCCGGCACCCGTGACCCGGCCTCCGGCGCCGGCCGGCTGGCGCTTCCTGCCGCCCCTGCAGCGGACGGTGGGCTCGATCGAGCTGGTGTCAGCACCCGCCTCCTTCCCCGGTCGCCTCGCGGCCTGGTCGGATCCGAGCCTCGTCGCGCCGTCGATCGGCTCCGGCCGGAGGCTCGACGGACCGAGCGGGGTCATCGAGCTCGACGCCCCCGAGCGGCGGGGGCCGACGGTCTCGCGAGCGCTCGCCCCGTCGACCGCGCCGATGGTCCGCGCCGCGCCTGCCCCGACCGGCGCCGCCGCGCGCGACCTCGCCGCCGAGGGCGATGAGGAGCCGGTCGTCGAGCCCCGGACGGAGCTGGACGCGGAAACGGCGGAGGCGGCCGCGCCGCCGATCGCGACCGCGATCCCGACCCGGGAGCCGGAGGGCGAGCACGTCGCCGGGCCCCCGGCGATCCCGGTCGCGTCCGCGCGCCCGGCGGCCGCATCCATGCCCGCCGCGGCATGGACGTCGGGACCGTCCGCCGGGCCCGGGCCGATCGCCGCCAAACCTGGGCGGCCGATCGCGCAACGGATCCAGCAGGCGGTGCAGCGGAGCGCGCGCGGCCGGGTTGCCGAGTCGGCTGCGGCTTCCGCGCCGACCCCGGTGCAGCGGGAGGCGGGTGCCCGGGCGGTCCGGCCGATCGACGCGCGACCTGCGAGGCAGGAGCCGTCACTCCAGCCCGCCATGTCGACGCCGGAGGCCGCACCCCCGACCCCGCCGTCCGACCCGTTCCTCGAGCCGCACCTCGAGCTGCCGTCGTCGTCACCGGAGGCGACCATCGACCGGCTGGACCCGTCCGGGCCGATGATCCAGCGGACGCGGCTCGATCCGGTCGCGCCGGTCCGGGGAGGCGGAGCGAGCCCGTCGGACGTCGTCGAGGCGACCGAGGTGGCCGCCCGGCAGTCCGCTCCTCCGACACCTGGAGGTGTCGCGCCCGGCGTGCTGCAGGGTGCGCCGGACGCGCCGCAGCCCGTCGGGCTCGGTCGGCCGGGGCCGTCCCGCGCGCACTCCGACCTCCCGGAAGCGCCGATCCGGGCCGCCCGCGTCGCGCTGCCCGAACGCGTCGAGCCGTTCGCGCCCGTCCAGCCGCTCACCTTCGAAGCGCCGGGCGTCGCCGGGAGCCCGGCGCCTGCAGCGGCGGACGAGCCAGAGACTCCGGCGTGGTCGACCCTGCCGACGTCGGCGCCCCGGGCGTCGGCCGCCGTCGTCGACCTCCAGCGACGGACGTGGGAGGTGGACGACGCGCCTCCCCTCCCGGCGCGGTGGGTCGACCGGACGCCCGTCCCGGTCGGCGCGCCCGACGCGGGGGAGCCGGGATCGGGTCGACGGCCGGCTCCGACGCTGCGGTTCGGTGAGCCGTCACGGCAGGCCGAGCCCGTCGGCGCGCTGCCGCTGCAGCGCCTCCCCGTCGCGCGCTCGTGGCCGGAGCCGGCCGGCGGTTCCGCGCCCGCGCGTCCGCTGCCGCGACCGGCCGTACGCGTCGGTTCGCCCGCGACGGCCGAGGATCCCGTCGTGCAGCGGGAGGGGCCGGACGGGGCCGGTCCGCCTCCGGTGCCGCCCGAGCCCGTGGCGATGGAGGCCCCTCCCGCCGGCGGGGCGCCCGCTGCGGGCACCGCCGGGGGACCGGCCGCCCCGCCGCAGGTGCCGACGTCCCGCGAGGACCTCGACCGCCTCGCCGCCGGCCTGATGCCGGCGCTGCTCTGGCGGATCAAGGCCGAGCTGGTCACCGAACGCGAGCGCCGCGGCGTGCGCTCCAACCGATTCTGAGGAGCGCAGCATGCTCGAGGACACCGATACCGCCGTCAGCGTGCGGTACCTCGTCAAGCTCGACGAGGCGGACCTGGGCACCTTCTCCTCCTGCGAGGGGCTGGGGATCGAGGTCGTGCTCGAGACGCGGGAGGAGGGCGGGAACAACGGCTTCGTCTGGCAGCTGCCGACCCGGCTGAAGTTCCCGAACGTCAAGCTCACGCGGCCGCTGGGTGCGGAGAGCGCCGCGGTGGTCACCTGGATGTCGAAGCTGATGTCCGGCTACCGCCGCGGCACGGGCACGATCTCCGCCATGACCGCGGCGGGCAGGACCGTCGTGGTGTGGTCGCTGGACGGGGTGGTCCCGGTCCGCTGGACCGGGCCGTCGTTGACGAACGACTCCCCGAAGGTCGTGACCGAGACCCTCGAGATCGCGCACCACGGCGTGACCGCGAGCAGGGGCTGAGCCGGTGGCCGTCGAGGGGCTCGAGAAGGCCTACCTGCGGGTCTTCGAGCCGGGGAAGGACTCGCTGGACGCGCCGGGTCCCGAGCGCAAGCAGATCACCTTCCAGTTCAACCCGAAGGAGATCACGTTCACGAAGTCCGCCCACTGGGAGCACCACAAGACGAAGCGGGCGAAGTCGAGCGGACCGCCGCAGTACACCGGACCGGAGCCCGGGAAGCTCACGCTGGAGATGTTCTTCGACACCAGCGACAAGCCGGGCTCGGCGGTGAAGGACAGCGTCGACGCGCTGTTCGAGTGCTGCGTCCCGACCAGCGACACCCGGGGGAAGGCGGCGAGCTCGGCGCCCTGGGTGATGTTCCGGTGGGGGGAGCTGACGGGCTTCCACGCGTTCGTCCGGTCCGTCTCGGCGAAGTACACCCTCTTCTCCCCGAGCGGGATGCCGCTGCGCGCGGTCTGCACGGTGAACCTCGAGGAGATCGCGGGGGAGACGGCGAAGCAGAACCCGACGTCCGGCGGGCTGCTGCCGAAGCGGGTCCACGTGTTCGACGCGGGCGACGGCCTCGCCGCGCTGGCCTGGTCGGAGTACGGCGACCCCGCGCTGTGGCGGCGGCTCGCCGAGGTGAACGGCATCGACGACCCGCAGCGCATCCCGAGCGGCACGCCGATCTTCCTCCCTGCGGCGGTCGAGCTGATCGACGGCGCCCGCCGCGCCGCGGTCGAGCGGGAGGTGCGCCGTGCCGCTCGGTGACGACACCGCGAGCGAGCTGGTGATCGAGGTCGACGGCACCCCGCTGTCCGACCGCGACGCCGCGACGGTGCTCGGCGGCGCCGTCACCTCGGGGCTCGGGCTGCCGGACGGCTTCTTCCTGCGGTTCAGCGACGCGACCGGCACGCTGCTCGCGCGGGCCGGGTTCCGGCTGGGCGCGAAGGTGCGCCTCTCGGTCACCTCGAACCGGACGCCGGCGCCGAAGCCGCTGCTCGAGGCCGAGGTGACCGCGCTCGAGCGGGAGGTCGAGGTGGGCGCGCTCTGCACGGTCGTGCGGGGACTGCACCGCGGTCACCGGCTGCAGCGCGGCGCGCGCTTCGAGGCCTACCTGGACTGCACCGTCGGCGACATCGTGCGCCGCGTCGCCGGCCGAGCGGGGGTGGACGTGGTCGTCTCGGTGGAGGGGCCGGTCGTCGAGCACCTGTCGCAGGCGGGCGTCGCGGACTGGCGGTTCCTCACCGATCTCGCCGCGATGACGGGGGCGGCGCTGTTCTGGCGCGACGGCACCCTCCACTTCGCCCGGCCCGATGCGGCGTCCTCCGCTCCGGCGGCGGGGGCGACCGCGTCGAGCGACCCGCTGGTGCTCGAGCAGGGGGTGAACGTGCTGCGGTTCCAGGCGACGGTCACCGATGCGCACCAGGTGCCCGACGTGGAGGTGCGGGGCTGGGACCCGCAGGAGGCGAGGGTCGTTGTCGGCCGGGCCTCCGCGGGCAGCGCCGCCGTCCTCGTCGACGGGATGGACCCGGCCCGCGCCGCCTCCGCGGCCGGGGCGCCGCGGCTCGTCATCGCGGCACCGGTGCGGGACCAGCCCTCCGCGGTGGACGCCGCGGCCCGCGCGTACGCCGAGCGGGTCGGCGCGGCGATCGCGGAGGTGCGGGCCGAGGTGCGGGGCAACGCCTCCCTGCGAGCGGGCTGCGCGGTCGCCGTGTCCGGGTTCGGTGCCCCCTTCGACGGCAGGCACACCGTCAGCGAGGTGGTCCACCGCTTCCTGCCCGGTCACGCGTACACGACCGAGGTGGTGGTGAGCGGGGAGGACGACCGGTCCCTGTTCGGCCTCGCCGCGCGGACCTCCGGCGGGGCGGTGCCGGGGACCCTGCGGTCCCCGGGCGAGGGCTGGGCGCCGGTCGTCGGGATCGTGAGCGACATCGACGACCCCGGGAACGCCGGACGGGTGCGGGTCGCCCTGCCCGAGTCGTCGGACGACTACGTCAGCCGGTGGTGCCCGGTCGTGCAGGCCGGTGCGGCGAGCGCTCGCGGCGCGATGGCGCTGCCCGAGGTCGGGGACCTGGTCCTCGTCGTCTTCGAGCACGGGGACATCGACCGCCCGGTGGTGCTGGGCGGCATCGTGCCGAGCGGCGATCCGCGTCCCGGGCAGCACGTCCGCGGCGGGGAGGTCGTACGGCGGTCGTTCACGTCCCGCACGGGGATGACGGTCGAGTTCGACGAGGACCAGGGCGCGGAGTGCGTCAAGGTCACGACCTCGGACGGCCAGGAGCTGCGGATCACCCAGAAGGGCGACCAGAGCATCCAGGTCACCGCCGGGGGACCGGTCCAGGTGACCGCGGGAGGCGACGCGTCGGTGACCGCGCGCGGCGCGGTCGCCCTCAAGGGGACGTCGGTGTCGATCGAGGCGACAACCGACCTCTCGGTGAAGGCCGCGTCGGTGAAGATCACGGCGACGTCGCAGCTGGAGGCGTCGGCGGCGTCGGTCAAGGTCGCGGGCACCGCCTCCGCCGAGCTCTCCGCGTCGGGGGTCACGACCGTGCGCGGCGCCACGGTGAGGATCAACTGATGGCCGCGGACTTCGTCGGCGCGGGGTGGTCGTTCCCGGTCCGGATGTCGCCGACCGGCGGGGTGCAGCTGTCGACCGGCGACCGGGAGATCATGGAGAGCATCCGCCTGATCCTCTCGACGGCGCCGGGGGAGCGGCCGATGCGGCCCGAGTTCGGCTGCGCGATCCACCGGTACGTGTTCGCCCCCGCGAACCAGGCGACGGCCGGGGACATGGCGCACGCGGTGCGGCTCGCGCTGGAGCGCTGGGAGGTGCGGATCGAGCTCGAGGACGTGCGGGTCCTCTTCGACCGCGCGGACGAGGGCGTGCTGCAGATCGAGATCGGGTACCGCCTTCGCGGCACGAACGACCCGCGCAACCTCGTGTTCCCGTTCTACGTCATCCCGCAGCACGAAGGAGGCGCCGCATGAAGGCCCCCGACCTCGACGACCGGCGGTTCCAGGACCTGGTGGACGACGCGAAGCGGCTGGTCCAGGAGCGGTCGCCCGACTGGACCGACCACAACGTGTCGGACCCGGGCGTCACCCTGATCGAGACGGTCGCGTTCATGGTGGACGAGCTGTTCTACCGGCTCAACCGTGTGCCCGACCGGCTGTACGTGACCTTCCTCGACCTGATCGGCGTGCAGCTGCATCCGCCGGCGGCCGCGGTCGCGGACCTCGTGTTCCGGCTCGCCGCGCCGCAGCAGGTGGTCGTCACGATCCCGGAGGGGACGGAGGTCGGCACGCGGCGCGTGCCGGAGGCGCCGCCGATCGTCTTCGCGACCACCGCGGACCTGGCGATGCCGCCGCGGGAGCTGGTCGCCACGGGCACCGCTCCGCCCGGGGCCGGTGCACCGGTCGTCGGCGCGGCCGGCGGTCGCTTCTCCGCGTTCTCCGAGACGCCGAAGGTCGGCGACGCGATGCTGCTCGGCCTCGACGGCGCCGCGCCGGACTGCGCCGTCCGGTTCCGGTTCGGCTGCGAGGTCCGCGGCGTCGGGGTCGACCCGCGGCAGCCGCCGATCCGGTGGGAGGGATGGACCGGTGCGACCTGGGAGGCGTGCGAGGTGGTGGAGGACGGGACCGGCGGTCTCAACCGGAACGGTGACGTCGTCCTGCTGCTGCCCGCCTCCCACGCCGTCTCGCTGGTCGCCGGCGTCCGCGCCGGATGGGTCCGCTGCCGGACCGTCGCGCCGCCCGCCGGGTACCCGTTCTACAGCGAGTCGCCGGTCATCACCGCCGTGACGGCGGCGACGGTCGGCGGCCGGGTGGCGGCGCTGCACGCGGAGCGCATCGCGGGGGAGGTCGTCGGGCTGTCGGAGGGGGTGCCGGGGCAGCGGTTCGCGCTGCAGCGCAGTCCCGTGGTCGCCGACCGGGACCCGGTCGTGGTCGAGGTCGCGGACGGCGCCGGGTGGACCGAGTGGATGGAGGTCCCCGACTTCGCGGGCGCCGGCCCGGACGACCGCGTCGTGACGCTCGACCGCGCCGAGGGCGTGGTCGTCTTCGGCCCGGCCCTCCGTCAGCAGGACGGATCGCTGCGCCGCTACGGGGCGGTGCCGCCGAAGGGGGCGCCGCTGCGCGTGCGCTCCTACCGGACCGGCGGTGGCGCGGAGGGGAACGTCGCGGCCGGCACGCTGACGGTCCTGCGCCGGACCATCCCGTTCGTCTCGGGGGCGGGGAACCGGCTCGCGGCCCACGGCGGCACCGCCGGGGAGACGGTCGACGAGGCGAAGCGGCGTGCCCCGGTCGCGCTGCGGACGCGGGATCGCGCCGTCACCGTCGAGGACTTCGAGTCGATCGCCCGCGACGCGGCCTCCGGCATCGCGCGGGTGCGCTGCGCCCCCGCCGCGAGCCCGGCCGACGCCGGCCTCGTGCGCCTGCTGGTGGTCCCCGCACCGGGCAGGGACGAGCACGGCAGGATCCCGTTCGAGTCGCTGGATCCTCCGATCGAGCTGCTGAACGCGATCGCGGAACGACTCGACCGGCGCAGGCTGGTCGGCACGCGGGTGCTGGTCGAGCCGCCGCGGTTCCAGGGCGTGACGGTCATCACGAGGATCGCGGCCCGCGGCGGCGTGGACGCGGACGACCTCGCGAACCGGGCGACCGACGCGCTGTACCGCTACCTCGACCCGGTCGACGGCGGCCCGGAGGGGCGGGGCTGGCCGTTCGGGCGGCCGCTCGTCGCCGGGGAGCTGTTCGGGGTGCTGCAGAACCTGCCGGGCGTCGAGCTGGTCGAGGAGGTCCTGCTCTTCCCGGCCGATCCCGTGACGGGCAAGCGGGGGGAGCAGACCGGCCGGATCGAGCTCGCCGCCAACGCGCTGGTGTACCCGTTCGAGCACCGGGTGCGCGTGGTGGCGGCGGTCTGACATGCGCGGGACGGTCGACGGGCTCGGGGTCGCGACACCGCTCAGCACGCGGCTGCCCGGCGTGCTGCAGGACGACGCCTTCATCGAGCTGCTGTGCGGTGCCGTCGACGAGCTGCTCGCCCCGGTGCTGCTGACGCTCGACTCGCTCGAGGCCTACGTCGACCCGGCGCTCACGCCGCAGGACTTCCTCCCCTGGCTGGGCACCTGGGTGGGGTTCGACTCCGGCGCGGGCTGGGGCGCCGATCGGACCCGTGCCCTCATCGCCCGCGCTACTGCGATGCACGCCGGACGTGGCACGATCGAGGGCGTGCGGTTCGCTGTGAGCGTCGCCGCCGGTGCCGACGCGGTCGTCGTGGTCGAGGACACCGGCGGGGTCGCCGTGTCGGCCGTGCCCGACGGCCGCCCGCCCGCCGGCGGTCCCGCTCGCGTGACGGTCACGGTCACGGGGCCGGAGACCGCGGCGCCGGAGTACCAGCAGCGGCTCCGATCCGTCGTGGCGGCGGCCGTGCCGGCGTCGGTGCCGTTCACCGTCCGCTTCCCGTCGGACGGTGCAGCGTGACCTGCCCGGAGTGCGGTGCGATGGTCACCGCGGACGTCGACTTCTGCCCGCAGTGCGACGCCTACCTCGCGTGGGACCAGCCGGGCGGCGCACGGCCGGCCGGTGCGGTGCCGCAGCGGTCGGCCCCGTCCAAGGCGGCGCCGCGGGCCGAGGATCCCCGTCCTGCTGCGGGCGCGACGAAGACGGACGCCGGACCCGAAGTGGCCCAGCAGCCCGATGCGCCGCAGCCCGCCGCCTCGCTGCCCGTCATCACGATCCCGCCGTGGCCGTTCGACGACGAGCCGGCGACCGCCTCGGCCGTGGACGGGGACCCGGTCGCGATGCTGCCGGGGAGGGCGGCACCGAAGGCGCCTCCCTCCGGCGTCTCGCCGTCGGCAGCGCGGTCGAGCGGCGGCGGCACGGGTGTCCGGTGCGCCTCCTGCGGTGCGTGGAACACGGCGGGGCGGCACTTCTGCACCTCCTGCGGTGCCGAGATCGTCGCTGCAGCGCCCCAGCCGTCGGCCGCAGCGCCCCGGCCCGCCGCCGCCACGTTCCGCCGGCGGTCCGGCGGCGGCCGCATCGTCGCGGTGGTGGTCGTCGTCGCGATCGTGCTCGCGCTGCTGGTCGGCGGCTACCTCCTGCGCGATCCGCTGGCGTCCTTCGCCGCATCGGCGGTCGATCGCGTCTTCGGGGTCGGAGCCGTCAACCCGAGCAAGGTCACCGCGTCCGGGTCGGCGAGCGGGCACCCCGCGACGGCCGCCCACGACGGGGCGTCGAACATCGCGTGGGAGGCCGCCCAGCCGGGGCCTGCGACGGGGGAGAGCCTCACCTTCTCGTTCCGCAAGCCGTTCCGGCTCGTCGTCCTCCAGGTGCTGCCGGGCGCGGCGACCGACCAGCAGACGTTCCTGAAGAACGGGCGGCCGACGGAGCTGCGGGTCACGATCGAGCGGTCGGGCGCGCCGTCGGTCGTGCGGACGATGCACCTCGACGACCAGCCCGGGCCGCAGCGGCTCGACCTCGGCGTCGACCAGGTGCAGACCGTCCGCGTGACGGTGCTGCAGTCCATGGTCCCGCCGAACGCCCGGGTCGCGATCGCCGAGGTCGAGTTCAGCGGCCGCTGAGCCTCAGACGCCGAGCGAGTGCAGGACGTCCCGGTACTCGCTGCGCGCGCGCCGGGCGGAGGACGCGTCACCCCGCCGATGGTGCGCGTCGATGAGGAGCCGCCACGACGAGTCGCGCCACGGCGCGATGTCGCAGCTGCGCGTCGCGGCGGTGACGGCCGCGTCGAGGTCTCCGGTCGCGAGCTCCAGCTCGGCGAGCGTGGACGCCGCCTCCGCAGCCCTGAGCACGTACCGGTCCCGCAGGGCGAGCACCCACTCCGCGCCGCCGTCCTCGGGGAGCAGGTCGCCCTGGTACGCGTCGAGCGCGGTGCGGAGGTGCCACTTCGCCAGCGGATGGTCCGTCGCGACGATCGCCGGTCGGGCACGGGCGACGGACGCGTCGAACTCCGCCACGTCGGACGTCGAGCGCTCGGCCGTCGCGAGCGAGTACGCGGTGCCGTGCCGGGCCAGGATCTGCGGCGTCGCGTCGCGGAACACGCTGCGGATGCTCGACAGGTGCACGTGCAGCGCGTGCAGCGACGCGGGCTCGCGGTCCTCCGCCGACAGCAGGTCGAGGAGCAGATCGCGATGGACCGGGCGCTCGGAGGAGGCCGCGAGGACCCGCAGGACGAGACGGGCCTGAGGACGCATCCTGCGCAGGTCGAGCTCGACCTCGTCGAGGGACACGGCGAAGCGGCCGAAGCAGCGGATCCGGATGCTCGGCCCCTGGCCCATACCCACCAGGGGCTGCAGAGGGGGGCGCGCCGGCCGCCACCGGTCGGGGAACGGGAGCCGCAGCATCCCCGCCTCCAGCGCGCGCTGACGTGCCCGTGCCCGGAGCCGCGGCTGATCCCCGTCGAAGACGATCGCGCGGGCCCCGAGCGCCAGCGCCAGCGGTCCCGGCGCCCTCGCGACCGCGGCGGAGCGCTCGGCCCGCTCGAGGAGGACCGGGGCATCCGCGTCGCCGATCGCGGCGAGCGCGAGCAGCGCGGCGATCCACGCCGTGGCCGTCGGGGACCCGTACGGCTCGATCCGGCCGAGCAGCGCGGTCGCCTCCCGGCGGGCCGGCGTGCCCGCGAACGACCGTCGGACGAGGTCGAAGGCCTCCAGAAGCGCGACCGCGGCGTCGTCGCCGCATCGCTCGCAGTCGTCGACGATCTCGCGGAGGAGCCGACGCTCGTGCGGTCCGGGGCCCGTCGCGGCGGCGGCACCCAGCGCGATCCGGGCGATCCGATCGAGACCACCGGCCTCCGCTCGTGCCGCCACGGCCTCGAGCCGGCGCCGATCGCCGTCCGACCCGCTCGCCGACCCGAGCGCGGCGACGAGCAGCTCGGCGACGGTCGCCGTCCGCTGGTCGGCGGCCGGTGCCCCGAGCAGTCGCAGCGCCCTGCGGACGTCACCGGACAGCAGGACCCCGATCGCGCGGAGGAGGTGGGGGGCGAGCTCGAAGCCCGCTGCCAGCGAGGCGGGAGCGGCGGGCGGCGGACCCTCCACGGCCCCGTCGTCGGCGGGCATCGACGCCGTGCGCCCCGCATCGGCGACCGCCGCTGCACGTGCGCGCCGGAACGCGCCGCTCTGCCCCGGCAGCGACAGCGCCCAGTCCCGCGGCCCCTCGAGCGCGGCGCGGAGGTCGCGCCCCAGCGCGTGCGCGACGCCGGTCCAGTCGCCGGCGAGCGCCCGCAGCGCGGCGAGCTCCGGCTCCGCAGGACCGACCCGCTGCAGCACCACGTCGAGCTCGGCCGACGACCCGGCTCCGGCGGCGTGGAGCGCGTCCCTGATCGGGCGCAGCACCGCGACCCGACGCGGCGGCCCGTGCACCACCAGCAGCCCGGCCTGCTCGAGGCGGGCGACGGCGGACGCGGAGCGGGCTCCGAGGACGGCCCGCACGCCGCCGGCCGACCACCCGGGGAGCACGGCGAGCATCCGCAGGTCCACCTCGTCCTGCTCGTCGAGCACCTCGAGCGCGGCCCGGACGAGCCGGTCGCGGGTCGGACCGAGCGCCAGCGCATCGGGGTCGGAGTCGTCGAGCGGCATCCGGCCGTCGAGCGCATCGATCGCGGCGACGACGAGGGCCGGCCAGCCCCAGGTCTCCGCACGGATCCGGGCGGCGAGGCGGTACCGGTCGTCGCGACCCGCCGAACGGAGCAGTTCGGCGATCTCGGCCGTCGTGAACGCCAGGTCCGCCGTGCCGATCACCCGGTCCGCCCGGAGTCGCGTGGAGGGGCTCGCGGGTGTCGCGAGCACCAGGCCGCCCGGGTGGCCCTCGCCCACCTGCCACGCCACCGACGCCTCGCCGGGGTCGTCGACCAGGAGCAGCCCGGCGTCGAGGTCGGGCTCCGTCGGGCGAGGGGGCTCCTGGAGTCGACCGCCCGTCCGCGCCGCGGTCTGCCGCAGCAGCGTCGTCTTGCCCCAGCCGGGCGGCGCCGTGATCACCGTGACGCCGCCGCCCACGATCAGATCGACGAGGCGCGCGCGGTCGACGTGCGGGGCGGACACGGCCGACTGCTCCCGTCTCGGGGCGTGGGACGCCCGCGTCGTCAGGTGCTGGTGCAGGTGCTGATGGTGGGCGAAGAGTACTGCGTCGGCACCGCTCGAGCATTCGAACGTGTCTGCGAACGCGCGAGCGGCTCAGAAGTCGAGCGAGTCCGCCTCCCGGGCCACCTGCACGCAACCTGACCGGATCGCAGCAGCCCTGCCCGGACCGGGACGGATCACTACCGTCGTCGATGTCGGGTCCGATGACGGCCCCGATCCCCGCAGCGATGGAGAGGTCGGTCGTGGCCGAGGAGGTTCGATGGAACTGATCGTCTGCAGCTGGTGCCGGCTCAACAACGCGCCCGACGCGCTGCAGTGCGCCACCTGCGGCGCCCCGCTCGACGCCGACGACAAGGTGTCGGACTCGGGGTGGCGCGAGGCCCCGCGGCTGCGGGACATGGAGAAGTTCAGCTTCTCCGGATCCACCCTGCAGGTGGAGGGGAAGTACGTCCCGGTCGCCGAGATCGACCTGCACCAGGACGATCACGTGTACTTCGAGCAGCACACGATGCTCTGGAAGGACCCGCATGTCCCGCTGTCGCAGTTCGACCTGCCGGCCAGGCGTCGGGCGCACGGCATGCCGTACTCCGTGCTGAGCGCGGGGGGTGCCGGACGCATCGCCTTCTCCCGCGACGCCCCGGGCGAGCTGGTGGTGATGCCGATCCACGCGGACACCGAGCTGGACGTGCGGGAGCACGCGTTCCTGCTCGCCTCCCACGCGGTCGACTACACGTTCCAGCGCATCAAGGGGCTGGCGAACCTGCTGCATGGCGGCAGCGGCATGTATCTCGACCGCTTCTTCGCGAAGGGGCAGCCGGGGATGCTGATGCTGCACGGCAACGGGGACGTGCTGCAGCGCACGCTCGGGTCCGGCGAGCGGATCCTGGTGGAGCCGGGCCGCTTCCTCTACAAGGACTCGTCGGTGGCGATGAACACCTTCGCGGTGCCCGGCATCAAGGTCGGGCTGCTCGGCAAGATGTGGGTCGCGGAGATGGTCGGCCCCGGCCGGGTCGGGATCCAGTCGATGTACCACCACAGCAGCTCGGAGGACTGAGCGGCCATGAGCGGCGAGCAGCAGGCGCCCGCCGGCTGGTACGACGACGGCCGGGGCGCGAAGCGGTACTGGGACGGGCAGCGCTGGACCGAGTGGATCCACGACCCCGCGGCCGGCGGCGACGGGGTGCGGTCGCAGCCCCTCCAGCCGGCGCCGACGACCGCGAGCGCTTCGGAGGCGGAGGGCGCGTCGGAGGCGGCAGGCGCGACGGCGTCGACGACGGCAGTCGGCACGGCAGGCGCGACGGCGTCGGCGGAGGCGGGCGGGACCGCGGGCGGGACCGAGGCCGCGGCGACCCCCTCCGGCACCTACCGCTGCCCGTACTGCCGGCGGACCGGTGCCCTCGGGCCGCGCGGCGAGTGCCGCTCCTGCGGCGCCCACGCGCGGCTGCAGGAGATCGTGTCCGACTCGGGCTGGGAGGAGCTGCCCGGTGCGGAGGACCTGGCGCACATCCAGATCGGGCGATCCTCGGTGCAGGTCGCCGGCGACTCCGTGCCGATCGCCGAGTTCACGCTGGTCGACGGCGACGCGATCTGGTTCCCCCACCACAAGCTGACCTACGCCGAGGAGCAGGTGCAGCTCGCCAAGCACGCCGACGGCAACGGCTTCCTGAACCGCGTCCGCGCGGGAACCGTGACGACGACGCTGCTGAGCGCCCGGGGTCCCGGCCGGATCGCGCTGTCCGACGACCACATGGGCGAGATCGTGGCGCTGCCCGTCGACGACGGGCACGGCTACTGGGTGCGCGACCACGTCTTCCTCGCGGCGACGCCGACGATCGCCTACCGGCCGCACGAGAACGGCCTGTGGCTCAAGTTCCGGAAGGACAGCGGCAGGGACACCGAGTACGAGGTCGAGTACCCGCTCGGCCGGTACGACGAGCTGTTCCAGGCGCAGGGCGGACCGGGGCTGCTGCTGCTCCACTCGCCGGGCAACACGATGTTCCGCGATCTCGGGGCCGGCGAGACGATCAGGATCCCCCCGCAGGCGCTGCTGTACCGGGACCTGTCGGTGACGCCCTACCTCGTCGCGGAGTACCCCTCGACGACCGGCTGGCGCGCGTGGTTCGGCACGCAGAACTACGAGAACCGGCACCTCTGGCTCTCCCTGGCGGGACCGGGGCGGGTCGCGATCTCGTCGAAGTACGAGAAGGAGCACGCCCACCCG
The DNA here is from genome assembly GCF_964245895.1 of uncultured Amnibacterium sp. Lineage (GTDB taxonomy): Bacteria > Actinomycetota > Actinomycetes > Actinomycetales > Microbacteriaceae > Amnibacterium. The sequence goes on along the minus strand of NZ_CAXTOQ010000003.1, from coordinate 2,249 downwards.
TACCCCATCGTCGACGGCACGGTGCAGTTCCACCGCTGGTAGCCGTCGGCGTCAACCCCGTGCGCTCGAGCGCGCGAACCCCTAGGTTCCGCGAATGCGCGCGAATCCGAGGGCGAGCCGGCGAGCTCAGGACCGGTCGACGCCCGGGCGTCCCCCGGGGCGGCGGGGCGACTCCTCGCGGTGATGGACGCCGACCGGCTCTACCAGGCGCTCGTGCTGCGCGCGCGACCGCACACCGAGGACCCCTACCGGCTCGTCGATGCGATGATGCCCACCCTGCTGGCGGCGCTCGAGCAGGTCTGGAACGACGGACGCGACACCGGCCTGCTCACCGGCTGGGGGCCGCAGCTCGCCGGCAACCCCTACGGCGCCGACCTCTACCCGGACTGGCCGCGCCGGCGGATCACGGACTGACGCCGCCCGACGGGACGTCGCCGCTCCGGCGGCCCTGCGCGACAGAAGGGGGTGGGCGGATCGCCCCCCGAGTCACCGACGGCCCCCGGAGCGCCCGTACGCCGTCCGCTCGCGCAGGATCCGCAGCGCCGCCTCCGGTGCCAGCCCGCCGGTGAGGCAGCGGATCGTGAGCCCGTCGACGACCGCGATGAACGCGATCGCCGCCTCAGGAGGCAGCGAGCGGGCATGCATCGCTGCCTCGGCGATCCCCTGGAAGGCATCGACGGCGCGGCGGTGGGTGCGCGCGACGTCGGGATCGGTGATCGCGGCGACGCTGAAGGCCAGCCACACGCTGCACTCCTTCCGGCGCTCCTCGTCGAGCGGCAGCAGCTGCTCGCCGAGCACGGCCAGGAACGCCTGCGGGTCGTCGATCCCCGGCGCGTCGCCCACCCTCGCCGCGATGCGCTGAGCCGTCCGCACGAACGCCGCGTGCAGCAGGGCGGCTCGGGTCGGGAAGTGGTGCTGCACGGCGCCGCCGGTCAGCCCGGCCGTCGCCGCGACCGCGCGCACCGAGAGCTCCTCGTACCCGCGGGAGGCGATCAGGTCGATCGCCGCGTCGGCGATCCGCCGCGCACCGGGGGTCAGGTCCTGGCTCAGCTCGTCCGGCAGCGCGATCACGATACGAGTGTATGGTATCGAAGCAATACATTCGTAAGGGATGGACATGCTGATCGCGGTGATCGTCGCGTGCGAGGTCGGGTTCTGGGTGCTGCTGGCGGCCGGGCTGCTGCTGCGGTACGCGCTCCGCGTCCCCAGGGCCGGCGCGATCGTGCTCGCCGCCGTCCCCGCGGTCGACGTCGTGCTGCTGGTCGCGACGGTCCTCGACCTGCGCGGCGGCGGCACCGCGTCCGCCGCGCACGGGCTCGCCGCCGGCTACATCGCGTTCTCCGTCGTGTTCGGGCACCGGACGATCCGCGCGATCGATCAGCGGGTCGCGCACCGGTGGGCGGGAGGACCCGTCCCGGTCCGCGCTCCTCGGAGCGGCGCCGGCGCGGTGCGCGAGGCGTGGCGGTCGTGGCGGCGCGCCGTCACGGCGTGGGTCGTCGCCGTCGGGCTGCTGGCTCTCGCGATCGCGGCCATCGCCGCGCCCGAGCGGACCGGGGCGCTGCAGGAGTGGATCGTCTGGCTCACGATCGAACTCGGCGCGTGGCTGGTCGCCGGACCCGTCAGCGCTGCGCTGGTCGGGCGCCGCTTCGCCTGACCGGACCCCCGCCTCGCATCACGGACCGGGGACCGCTCGCGTCCACGGGTCGTCCGTGCGCTGCTCCGCGCCTCGTCTGCGCGGCGCACGAGGCGCGCGGCGGGGGAGGCGCTCGACCCCGGTGGCGTAGATCAGGCGTGCGACGCGGTACCGGTGGGGTCGCCACGGCGCGAGGAACGGCAGCAGCTCCTGATCGGTGAAGGGGCGGCCGGCGAGCGTCTGGCCGACGATCGCGGCGAGATGGAAGTCGCCGACCGACACCGCGTCGGCGTCGCCGAAGGCGCGCTGCCGCACCTCCGCGGAGGTCCAGGCGCCGACGCCGCGGATGCTGCGCAGCGCCCGGTCGACGTCGGCGAGCGGTCGGCCGACGAGCCGGCCGAGGCTCGCATCGACGGCGGCCGCGGCCCGAACGGTCTCGGCCCGCTTCGCGTCGACCCCCACCTGCCGCCACGTCCAGCTGGGGACCGCGAGCCAGGCCCGGCCGTCCGGGAAGGTGCGCATGCCGGCCGGCGCGGGACCCGGCGCGGGTGCCCCGAGCCCGCTGACGAGACGGGTCCAGGCCGCGATCGCGGCCACGCCCTCCACGCGCTGCTCG
>NZ_CAXTOQ010000002.1:0-76480 GCF_964245895.1 uncultured Amnibacterium sp. | reverse complement strand
CACTACCGGATCTCGATCTACACGCCGGCGGCGCAGCGGGTGCACGGCTACTACGTGCTGCCGGTGCTGGTCGACGACCGGCTGGTCGGCCGGGTCGACCTGAAGTCCGACCGGCAGGGCGGCCGGCTGCTCGTGCAGGCGGCGTGGACGGAGGAGGGCGCGGGGCGCGACGTGCCGCAGCGGGTCGCGCCGGTGCTGCGCGACGCCGCGCGGTGGCTCGGGCTCGACGCGATCGAGGTCGCCGGCGCCGGCGACCTGGCGCCCGCGCTCGCCGCAGCGGTCGCCTCCGCCTGACCGATTCTTCGTTCTGCAGGTCCGGCAGACCTACAGAACGGGAAGTCGCTCGATCGCGGCCAGCACCTCCGCCACGGTCACCGCGGCGAGCGCCGGGTCGGGCCGGGCCGCGAACGCGTCGCCGAGCAGCAGCTCGGGATGCGTGAGCGCGACGTGCGGCCCCGGCGGCGGTCCCCACCGCGACGGCGGCACCGGGCCGAACAGCACGACGGAGGGGGTCGCGAAGGCGGAGGCGAGGTGCCCCGCGCCGGTGTCCGCGGTCACGACGAGGGAGGCGTCCGCGATCAGGGCGACGAAGCCCTCGAGGTCGGTGGCGCCGGCGAGCACCGCCGCGTCCGGCAGCCCGGCGAGCGCGGCGACCCCGAGCGCGCGGGGCCGCTCCGCGGCGGAACCGCTGAACACCACCCGGCGGCCCTCCGCGGCCAGCGACCGGGCGACGGCGGCGAACCGGTCCGCCGGCCATTCCCGCGACGGGAACGCGGCGCCGACGTGCACCACGGCGGCGCCCTGCGCGGGCGACCGGGCGGCGGGCCGCGCGATCCGGACGTCGGCGGGGTCGCCGGGCAAGCCGAACGCGGCGGTGAGCCGCACCCACCGCTCCCGCTCGTGCTGCTCCTCGATCCAGCTCGGGCCGGGCTCGCCGGGGACGACCGCGTGCCGCACGACGAGCCGCGCGCCCGCCGCGTCGACGACGGCCGCGGACTGCTGCCCGCCGCCGTGCAGGTTCACGACGACGTCGATCGCGCCGGGCGCGAACGGCAGCGGATCGCCGAGCGCCCGGACCGGCACGAGCCCGTCGACGGCGTCGATCAGGCGCACGACCGGCTCGAGCCAGGCCGACGTCGCGAGCACCAGGCGGTGCTCCGGCAGCCCGCGCCGCAGCGCGCGCAGGGCCGGCACCGCGACCAGCAGATCGCCCAGCTGCAGCGCGCGGAACGTCACGGCCAGCGGCCGATCGGCGGGGGCGTCCGCTCGCTGCATGCGGCGATCCTCCCAGGGCGGTACCGGAGGACTCCCATGAATCACTCAGGACCTGAGCGTTGCGGACGGGTATCCATGCTCCGATGCCCACGCCCTCCTCCCCCGCCGCGGTGCTGTTCGACCGCGACGGCACCCTCGTCGTCGACGTGCCGTACAACGGCGACCCCACCCTTGTACGTCCCATGCCGGGCGCGATCGAGGCCGTCGCCGCGGTGCGTGCCGCAGGCGTCCCGATCGGTGTCGTGTCGAACCAGTCCGGGATCGCCCGCGGCATCGTGACGCGGGAGCAGGTCGACGCGGTGAACGCGCGCGTCGACGCCATCTTCGGCGGCTTCGACACCTGGCAGATCTGCCCGCACGGGCCGGAGGACGGCTGCGACTGCCGCAAGCCCGCGCCCGGGATGGTGCTGCGGGCGGCCGCGGCGCTCGGGGTCGACCCGGCGGACGTCGTGGTCGTCGGCGACATCGGTGCGGACGTCGGCGCCGCGCACGCCGCCGGCGGGCGGGCGATCCTCGTGCCCACGCCCGTCACCCGTCAGCAGGAGGTGTGGGCGGCCGCCGCGGTCGCGGCCGACCTGCAGGAGGCCGTGCGCATCGCGCTCGCCGGGGACGCCGGATGAGGCCCGTGCTCGTCGCCCGGATGGACAGCATGGGCGACGTGCTCGTCAGCGGGCCTGCGGTCCGCGCGGTCGCCGCCTCCGCCGAGGTGGTCCTGCTGGCCGGGCCGCAGGGCGCCGCGGCGGCCCGGCTGCTGCCCGGCGTCGCGGAGGTGCGGGTGCTGGCCGCGCCCTGGATCACGCCGACCGATCGCCCGGTCGACGCCGGCCTCGTCGCCGAGGTCGCGGCCCTCGTGGCCGGCACGGGGGTGGCGGAGGCGGTGATCCTCACCTCCTTCCACCAGTCCCCGCTGCCGCTCGCCCTGCTGCTGCGGCTGGCCGGGGTGACGCGGATCACCGGCGCCTCCGTCGACGCCGGCGGCGGCCTGCTGGACGTGCGGCTGATCCCCGGCGAGACGCTGGAGGAGGAGCTCCCCGAGCCCCTGCGCGCGCTGCGCATCGCCGAGGCGGCCGGGTACGCGCTGCCGGCCGGGGACGCCGGGCGGCTCGCGGTCGAGCTGCCGGCCGACGTGCCGGCGGGCGTCGGCGACGGTCCCTACGTCGTCGTGCACCCCGGCGCGGCGGTGCCGGCGCGCGCCTACCCCGCCGAGCGGAGCGCCCGGGTGGTCGAGCTGCTCGCCGGCCGCGGCCACCGCGTGCTCGTCACCGGCGGCCCCGGCGAGCGCGCGCTGACCGCGGCGGTGGCCGGGACCGCGGGCACCGACCTCGGCGGCGTGCTCGACCTGCCGTCCCTCGGCGCGGTGCTGCGGGACGCCGGCACGGTCGTCGTGGGCAACACCGGACCCGCCCACCTCGCGGCGGCGGCGGGCACCGCCGTCGTCAGCCTGTTCGCGCCCGTCGTGCCGGCCGCCAGATGGGCGCCGTGGGGCGTCGACGTCGCCCTGCTCGGCGACCAGGACGCCGCCTGCCGCGGCACCCGCGCGCGCGTCTGCCCGGTGCCGGGGCACCCCTGCCTCGCCTCCGTCACCCCCGAGGCCGTCGTCGAGGCCGCGGAGCGCCTGCTCGGGAGGTCCGCGTGAAGGTCCTGCTCTGGCACCTGCACGGCGGCTGGACGGACGCGTTCGTCGCCGGCGGTCACGACTACCTGCTGCCGACCACCCCCGCGCGCGACGGCTGGGGCCTCGGCCGCGGCGGCCGCGACTGGCCCGCCCGCGAGATCGCGCCGGACGCGATCCGCGACGAGGACGTCGACGTCGTCGTGCTGCAGCGCCCCGACGAGCTGCCGGCGGCGGAGCGGCTCACCGGCCGCCGCGTCGGGCGCGACCTCGCCGCCGTCTACCTCGAGCACAACACCCCGAAGGGCGACGTGCCCACCTCCGTGCACCCGATGGCGGACCGCGACGACCTCGATCTCGTGCACGTCACGCACGTGAACGCGCTGCTCTGGGACACCGGCCGCACCCGCAGCCGCGTGATCGAGCACGGCGTCCGCGACCCGGGCGCCCGGTACACGGGCGGCCTCGACCGGCTGGCCGCGGTGATCAACGAGCCGGTGCGGCGCTGGCGGGTGACCGGCACCGACCTGCTGCCGCGGTTCGCCGCCGCGGCGCCGGTCGACGTGTTCGGGATGGGCACCGACCTGCTGGCCGGCGCCTTCGACGGCGCACCGCCGATCACCGGCGTCGGCGATGTGCCGCCCGCCGCGATGCACGAGGCGCTCGCGGACCGCCGCGCCTACCTCCATCCGCACCGCTGGACCTCGCTCGGCCTGTCGCTGCTCGAGGCGATGCAGCTGGGCATGCCGGTGATCGCCCTCGCCGCGACGGAGGCGCCGCGCGCGGTGCCGCCCGAGGCGGGCGCGATCTCGGCGGACGTCGACGAGCTGGTGCGTGCGGCGCGGCGGCTGATCCGCGACCCCGACGAGGCGCGGCGCCGCGGCGCGATCGCGCGGGAGGTCGCGCTCGAGCGGTACGGGCTGGCCCGGTTCCTCGCGGACTGGGACGCGGCGCTCGGCGACGCCGTAGCACGGCTGGGGCACACACGTCCAGCCGGTGGTCAAGGGGTTGCGGGCGCCCCCGGGGGCATGGTGGAAGTGAACCGATGAAGATCGCACTCGTCTCCGAGCACGCCAGCCCGCTCGCCACCCTGGGCGGGGTCGACGCCGGAGGGCAGAACGTCCACGTCGCCGCGCTCGCGAGGGCGCTCGGCGCCGCGGGCCACCAGGTCGACGTCTACACCCGCCGGGACGATCCGCGCCTGCCCGACCGCGTGCCGTTCGCCCCGAACGTCACCGTGCTGCCCGTGACGGCCGGGCCGGCGTCGCGGGTGTCGAAGGACGAGCTGCTGCCGCTGATGAGCGACTTCGCCGACGAGCTGGCGCGCGCGTGGATCACGGACCGGCCGGACGTCGTGCACGGGCACTTCTGGATGTCCGGCCTCGCCGCGGTCGACGCCGCCGAGCGGGTCGACGCCGCGCTAGGCGGGCACCTCCCCGTCGCGCAGACGTTCCACGCCCTCGGCGTCGTGAAGCGCCGCCAGCAGGGCGCCAGCGACACCTCCCCGACCGTGCGGGCGATCCTCGAGCCCGGGGTCGGGCGGCACGCGGACGTCGTCGTCGCCACCTGCTCCGACGAGGCGTTCGAGCTGAAGGCGCTCGGCGTGCCCTCCTCCCGCATCGCGGTCGTGCCGTGCGGCGTGGACACCGACCGCTTCACGCCGGACGGGCCGGCGCAGCCGCGCACCGACCGCCTCCGCCTGCTGACCGTCAGCCGCCTCGTGCAGCGGAAGGGCGTCGGCAACGCGATCGAGGCGCTGGGGCTGCTGGTGCGGGCCGGCATCGACGCCGAGCTCGTCGTCGTGGGCGGTGCGGGCGACGCGGAGCACCTGGAGGCGGAGCCGGAGACCGAGCGCCTGCGGCAGGTCATCGAGGCGGAGGGGCTGCGCGACCGCGTGGTGCTGGCCGGCGCGGTGCCCCACGACGACCTGCCCGCCTGGTTTCGCAGCGCCGACGTCGTGGTCGTGCCGCCCTGGTACGAGCCGTTCGGCATCGTGCCGCTGGAGGCGATGGCCTGCGGACGTCCCGTCGTCGCCACCAGCGTGGGCGGGCTGATCGACACCGTCGTCGAGGACGTCACCGGCCTGCACGTGCCGCCGCGCGACCCGGAGGCGCTCGCCGCGGCCGTCGCGGAGCTGCTCGCCGACCCCGAGCGGCGCCGGCGGTTCGGGGTGGCCGGCCACCGCCGCGCGGTGACCCGCTACACCTGGAGGAGGATCGCCTTCGACACCGTCCGCGTCTACGAGCGCATCGCCGCTCGAGCGGAGCGGGCGGACCTGCTGGCAGGAGAGGGATGACGGCGACCGAGACGCGCAGCACGACCGATGTGGCGGCGGACCACGTGGCGGCGTTGCGGCCCACCATCGACGCGCTCGCCGCGGAGGCCCCCCGCCTCGCCTCCTGGGGCGGCGCGCTCGCCGACCGGCTGCTCGCCGGCGGCCGCCTGCTCGCGGCCGGGAACGGCGGCTCCGCCGCGGAGGCGCAGCACCTCACCGCCGAGTTCATCGGCCGGTTCGACGGCGATCGCAGGCCGTTCAGCGCGATCTGCCTGATGGGCGACGCCGCCGCCGTCACGGCGATCGGCAACGACTACGGGTTCGACGAGGTGTTCGCCCGCCAGGTGACCGCGCACGCGCGGGCGGGCGACGTGCTGGTCCTGCTGTCGACGAGCGGCAGGAGCGCCAACCTCGTGCGCGCCGCGGCGGCGGGCCGCTCGGCCGGCGCGACGGTGTGGGCGATGACCGGGCCCGGCCCGAACCCCGTGACCGAGGCCGCGGACGACGCGCTCGTCCTGCCCGGCGTCGGCGCCAACGTGCAGGAGGCGCAGCTGGTCGCGATCCACGCCCTGTGCCGCGTGTTCGACGCCGTGGTGCGCGAGCGGATCGGCGCCACCCGATGAACGTCACCGTGGTCGGGGACCTGCTGCTCGACGTCGACGTGGAGGGCGACGTCGAGCGCATCGCGCCGTACGCGCCGGTGCCGGTCGTCGAGGTCGCCTCCGAGACGAAGCGCGCCGGCGGCGCCGGCCTGGTCGCGACGCTGCTGGCGCGCGACGGGCACCGGGTGACGCTGGTGACCGCGCGGGCCGAGGACGCCCGGGCGGCGGAGCTGCCGCCGCTGCTCGACGGCATCGCGCTCGTCGCGGGCCGGTCCCCCTCCCCCACCGTCGTGAAGACCCGGCTGCGCAGCCGGGAGCAGCCGATCGTCCGCATCGACGAGGGCTCCGGCACGCCGGAGCCGCCGGTCGTCACGCCGGAGATGCTGACCGCGGTCGCCGAGGCGGAGCTGGTCGTGGTCGCCGACTACGGCCGTCGCCTGCTCGAGGATCCCGCGCTGCGGGCGGCCGTCGCCGAGGCGGCGCAGCGCGTGCCAGTCGTCTGGGACCCGCACGCGAAGGGCGCGCAGCCGGTGCCCGGCGTGATCGTCACCCCGAACCTGGGTGAGGCGCGCGTGTTCTCCGGCGTGGAGGGCAGCGGCGTCCCGTTCGCGGACGAGGCGGCCCTGCACCTCCTCCGCTCGTGGGGGGTCGCCGCGGTCGTCGTGACGATGGGCGGGCGCGGGGCGCTGCTGCGCACCTCCGCGACCGGCCTGCCGCTCGTCGCCGCCGCGCCGCTGGTGCGCGACGCCGACGTGAACGGGGCGGGCGACCGGTTCGCCTCCGCGCTCGCGACCGCGCTCGGCCGCGGCGACGCGACCGGCGCCGCCCTGCAGCACGCGGTGGACACGACCGCCCGGTACCTCGAGGACGGCGGCGTCGCCGCGCTCGAGGCGGCGCCCGCGACGCAGCTGCCCGGCCCGGACCACGACGCCCTCGCGGTCGTGGAGCGCGTGCGCGCCGCCGGTGGCACCGTCGTCGCGACCGGCGGCGTCTTCGACCTGATCCACGCCGGGCACGCGAGGACCCTCTCCGCGGCCCGCGCGCTCGGCGACTGCCTGATCGTGCTGCTGAACTCGGACGACTCGGTCCGCCGGCTCAAGGGGCCGGAGCGGCCGCTGATGACCGCGGCGGACCGCGTCGATCTGCTGAGCGCGCTCGGCGTCGTCGACGGCGTCGTCGTGTTCGGCGAGGACACCCCCGTCGACGCGATCCGCCGCGTGCGCCCGGACATCTGGGTGAAGGGCGGCGACTACGCGGCCGAGGACCTGCCCGAGGCGGCCGTGATCACGGAGTGGGGCGGCCGCGCCGTGACCGTCCCGTTCTTCCCGGGCCGCTCGACCACCCGGCTCGCCGCGGCCATCGCCCGCGTCTCCTGAACCCCGCGGGGCCTCGCCCCGCACCCCCGCCGGAAGGACACCCATGCCCACCGCCTCCACCTCCCCCACCCCGCTCGGGCGCACGCTGATCACGGGCGGCGCCTCCGGGCTCGGCGCGGCCGTCGCCGACGCGGTCGCCGCGGCCGGCGGCACGCCGATCGTCGTCGACCTCGCGGTGGAGGGGGTCCCCTACGCCGCGTACCGGGGTGACGTCACCGACACCCGCGGCATCGAGGCGGTCGTCGCGCAGGCCGTCGCGGACCACGGCGGGCTCGACGCGGTGGTGACCGCGGCCGGCATCGACAAGCCCGGTCGCCTCGACGAGATCCCGGGCGACGTGTGGGAGCGCGTGATCGCGGTGAACCTGCTCGGCACCGCCGCGGTGGTCCGGGCCGCCCTGCCCGCGCTGTACGAGACGCACGGCCGGGTCGTCACGGTGTCGTCGTCGCTCGGCGTGCACGCCGTCAGCGACGCGACCGCGTACTCCGCCTCCAAGTTCGGCGTCATCGGCTTCAGCCGCGCGCTCACCGCGGAGACCCGCGGGCAGATCGGCGTCACGACGCTGATCCCGGCCGGGATGAAGACGCGGTTCTTCGACGGCCGCACCGCCCAGTACGCGCCGGGCGAGGACGCGAACCTGAACGACCCGGCCAACGTCGCCGCGGCCGTCGTGTTCGCGCTGTCGAGCCCCCGCGGCTCCGAGATCCGCGAGCTCTCCGTGATGCACGAGGAGGAGCCCAGCTGGCCCTGATCCCCGGTCAGCCCTCGACGGTGACGACCGCGGAGGGGCGCACCCGCTGGCGCATCCAGACGAAGAACCCGGCCAGCGTGAAGGCGCCGTAGAACACGTACATCAGGCCGGAGGCGTAGTACCCGGCGGAGAACAGCAGGGGCACGCCGACCACGTCGACGGCGACCCAGATCAGCCAGAACTCGACCCAGCCCTTCGCCATCCCGTAGGTCGCGAGCAGCGAGCCCATGAAGATCCAGGCGTCGCTCCACACCGGCTCGTACGAGCCGAGCGCCGTGAACAGCGGCGTCAGCGCCGCGGTGCCGCCGACCATCACGAGCACGATCCCGATGCGGGTCGGCCACGACGCCCAGCGCGGGGTGATCGTGGTCGCCGTGTCGCCGCTGCGCCGGGTCCAGCGGTACCAGCCGTAGATGCTGACGAGGATGAACATCACCTGCCGCCCGGCCTGGCCGAGCAGGTTCACCGGGTTCGGGGTGCCGAACACCGCGCCGAGGAACACGGTGAACAGCAGCAGGTTGCCGACGATGCCGACGGGCCACGCCCACACCTTGCGCCGCATGCCGCCGAGCGCGGACAGCAGGCCGAAGACGTTGCCGATCACCTCGCGCCACAGCACGTGCTGGTCGCCGATCACGATCTGGGCGTCGAACAGCCACTCGAGCACGTTCACGGGCCCTCCTCCGGTTCGGTCGGTCCAGCGCCTCGCGCGTCCAGGGAATTCCCGGGTCCACCCTTCGGAACTCCCATCCGACACGCGCGCCGCCCATGAGCATGCCCCAGTCGGCCCGCCTACCCTCACCGCATGCTCCTCCAGGCGGCCCTGAACGGACGGCGGACCCGGGAGGAGCACCGTGCGGTGCCCCTGACGCCGAGCGACCTGCAGGGGGACGCGATCGCTTGCGGGGACGCGGGCGCGCACGGCTTCCACGTCCACCCGCGCGACGACGACGGCGTCGAGCGGCTCGATCCCCGGTGGGTGGACGCCGCCGCGAACGCCGTGCACGACGTCAGCCGCTGGCCGGTCAGCGTCAGCACCGGCCTGTGGATCGAGGGCGAGCAGCGCCGCCGGGTCGCCATGCTGTCGCGCTGGACCGGGCCCGATGCCGCGAGCGTGAACCTGGCCGACGACGAGTCGATCGACACGATGCGCACCCTGCTCGGGCGGGGCATCCGCGTGGAGGCGGGGGTGTGGAGCGCGGAGGACGCCGACCTGCTGCTGCGCAGCGGCCTGGCCGACCGGGTCGAGCGCGTGCTCGTCGAGCTGATCGAGGTGGCGCCGGCGGACGTCGTGACCCTGGCGGACGAGATCCACGGGATGCTCGACCGCGCCGACGTGCTCGCGCCGCGGCTGCAGCACGGCGAGGACGGCACCGCCTGGATCGCGCTCGACGACGCGGTGCGCCGCGGGCTGGACACCCGGATCGGCCTGGAGGACGTGCTGGTGCTGCCCGACGGCTCGACCGCGCAGGACAACGCCGCGCTGGTCGCCGCGGCACGCGGGCTGGGCGCCGGGCGGGACTGACCTACGGGTGCTCGTCGCCGCGGGCCTGCTTGCGCACCGCGGACTCCTCCCCCGTCCGCTGCTGCCGGCTGCGGCCGCGCAGGGTCAGCACCAGGATCGACGTCCCGATGAGCAGGATCATCAGAACGAGGACGACGGGGAGCGCGATGCTGATGGCCACACGGCAGCGTCCCCCGGCCGCACGACCGGCGTCGGCGTCCCCCGCGGATGCCCAGGGAACGCGCACCGCATCCGCCGCGGGCGCTCAGCGCCCGAGCAGCGCGCGCACGTCCTCGAGCACGTCCTCCACCGGGACGTCGGCGACGTAGGAGGGGTCGTGCTCGCAGCGGGCTGCGGTCCAGCCGACCTGCGTCGCGTCCCGGCCGCACACCGGGCAGCGGGTGATGCGCCCGAGCCGGATGCGGTGCCGCGCCCGCCCGAACGGCATCGCGTTGATCGTGTTGCCGAACACGAAGATCCCCGCCGTGCGCGCGCCGACGGCCTGCGCCAGGTGGCGCGGGCCGCTGTCGTTCGCGAGCACCACGTCGGCGGCGGCCAGCACGCCGAGCAGGCCGGGGAGGTCGAGCCGCCCGGCGATCGAGCCGACGCGGTCCTCCGGCACGCCGCCGGCGACCGCCGCCGCGACCGCCGCCGCGACCACGCGGTCGGCGAGCGCCGCCTCCGATCCGTCGCCCACGACGGCCACCCGCACGCCGTCGCGAGCCAGCGCCGCCGCGACCGCGCCGAAGCGGTCGACCGGCCAGTGCCGCCGCGGGTCGGTCGCGCCGGGATGCAGCACCACCACGGGTCCGTCGCCGAGCAGGGCCTTCCCCGCCGCGCGCTCCGCCGCGGAGACGGGGAGCACCGGCTCGAGGTCCGCCGGCGCGGCGCCCGCGAGCCCCGCGACCTCCAGCCACCGCAGGACCTCGTGCTGGAAGTAGTCGTAGTGCAGCGTGCGCTCGAGCGGCGCCGCGTCGGGCGTCGCCGTGCCGACCGTGTGCCGCGCGCCGAGGCGGAGGAGGAACGGGTTCGCGTTCCGGCCGCCGCCGTGCAGCTGGACGGCGAGATCGATCGGCGTGCCGCGCAGCCCGCCGAGGACCGCCTCCACGGCCGCCTCGTCCGTCCGGTCGCCGGAGACGCCCGCGACGCGCGGCAGCACCACGACGTCGTCGACCAGCCCGCGGCCGGCGAGCAGCACCCGGTGCGCCGGGGCACCCAGCACTGTCAGGTGCGCATGCGGGTACGCCGCGCGCAGCGCCGTGATCCCCGGCAGCGCGAGCACCAGGTCGCCGAGCGCCCCGCCGCGCAGCACGACGATGCGCCGCACGTCGTCGAACGGCTCGGCGGGCGGAGCGACGGCGGCAGCGGGCATCGGACGATCCTGCCCGACGGCTCCCGGCCGTCTCCCGGCCCGCGCACAGGCGCCCCCGGGGGCGTGCTCAGTACCGTGGCCGGGCTCCCGGCGCCCACCCGGGACCACCGATCGAAGGGGAACCGCTTCCGCATGCCCGCAGCCCTCGACACCCGCACCATCGACATCGTCGACCCGGCCACCGGCGAGCCGGTCGGCTCCCTCCCGGTGGCGACCGAGCAGGAGGCGGCGGAGGCGGTCCGGCGCGCCGTGGCGGCGTTCCCCACCTGGGCCGCGACCCCGCCCGCCGAGCGCGGCCTGCGCCTGCGGGCCGCGGCGCAGGCGCTCGCCGCCCGAGCGGACGAGGTCGCTGCGCTGAACACGCGGGAGACCGGCAAGCCGGCCGGCGACGCGGCGGGCGGCGTCGAGGCCGCGGTGAACACGCTGCTGCAGTACGCGGAGCTCGGGCCCCTGCACCGCGGCAAGCGCCTCCGCGGCGCCTGGGACGCGGTCGACGTCGCGACCCCGCAGCCGCGCGGCGTCGTGCTGGTGCTGACGCCGTGGAACGACCCCGTCGCGGTGGCGGCCGGCCTGATCGGCGCCGCGATCGTCTCCGGCGACACCGTCGTGCACAAGCCGAGCGAGCGCAGCCCGCACACCGGCGCGCTGCTCGACGAGATCCTGGCCGCCGAGCTGCCGGACGGCGTGCTCGTGCACGTCACCGGCGACGGGTCCACCGGCGCGGCGCTGTCCGAGCAGCCGGGCCTCGGGGTGCTCGCGCACGTCGGCTCGACCGCGACGGGCCGGGCGCTCGCCCGGGTCGGCGCCGCGAACGACGTCCACGTGATCCGCGAGAACGGCGGCAACGACCCGCTCGTGATCGACGGGGACGTCGACCCGGTCTGGGCCGCGAGCCAGGCCGCCCTCGGCGCCTTCGCGAACGCCGGCCAGATCTGCACCGCCGTCGAGCGCGTCTACGTGCACCGCTCGATCGCGCAGCCGTTCCTCGCCGCGCTCGTCGCGGAGGCGGAGGCGTGGACCGCGGGATCGAGCCAGCCGCTCGTCGACGTGCGGATGCGGGACGCGGTCGTCGCGCAGGTCGAGCAGGCCGTCGCCGCGGGCGCGACCGTGCTGACCGGCGGGACCGTGCCGGAGGGGCCGGCCGTCCGCTACCCCGCGACGGTGCTGACCGACCTGCCGCAGGGCGCGCAGGTGCTGACGGAGGAGACGTTCGGGCCGGTCGCGCCCGTGGTCGTCGTCGACGACTTCGACGAGGGCCTGCGGCTCGCGGCGGCCGACCACTACGGCCTGGCCGCGACGGTGCTGACCGCGGACATGGCGCACGCGCACCGCGCCGCCGCGATCCTGCCGGTCGGCACGGTGAAGGTGAACGCGGTGTTCGGCGGGGCGCCCGGCGGCAGCGCGCAGCCCCGCGGGGCGAGCGGCTCCGGCTTCGGCTACGGCCCCGAGCTGCTCGACGAGATGACCACCACCACCGTCGTGCACCTCGGCCTGCCGGGCGGGTCCCGGTGAGCGGCGCGCAGGACGACCGCCTCGTGCAGGACGTGCTCGCCTTCCGCGGCGGGCCGGTGCTCGTGGTCGGGGACCTGCTGCTCGACCGCTGGATCACCGGCTCGGTCGATCGGATCAGCCGGGAGGCGCCCGCCGCGGTCGTGCAGGTGCACGGCCACGAGGACGTGCCCGGCGGCGCCGCGAACACGGCCGTGAACCTCGCCGCGCTCGGCGCCGACGTGCGGATCGTCGGCGCGGTCGGCACCGACGAGGCCGGCACGACGCTGCTGCGGCTGCTCGCCGACGCCGGGGTCGACACGACCGGGGTCACCCGGCTCTCCGGCCGGGCGACGACCGTGAAGACCCGGGTCTCGTCGGCCGGCCAGATGCTGCTGCGCTTCGACGAGGGCGGGGCGATCGACGCCGCGGGCGCCGGCCGGGTCGCCCGCGCGCTGCCGGACGTGCTGCCAGGCAGCGCCGCCGTCCTGGTCTGCGACTACGGCCTCGGCGTCGCCGGGCCGACGCTGCGGGAGGCGCTCGGCGCGCTGCAGCGCTCGGGCCCGCTCGTCGTCGACGCGCACGACCTCGCACCGTGGGCCCCCCTCCACCCCGACGCGGTGACGCCGAACGCGGCGGAGACGGTGCGGCTGCTCGGCCGTCCCCTCGGCGCCGACCGGGTGCGCACCGCGACCGGCGCGGGCGACGAGCTGCGCGCCAGGACGGGCGCCGCGGGCGTCGTCGTCACCCTCGACCGCGACGGCACCATCACGCACACCGGCGGCGAGCCGACCCGCACGCTCGCGAAGCCGGCGCCCGACGCGAACGCGAACGGCGCGGGCGACACCTTCGCCGCGGCGCTGACGCTCGCCCTCGCCGCCGGGCTCGACCTGCACCGGGCCGCGCGCTTCGGCCAGCTGGCCGCCGACGTGGTCGTCCGCTCCCCCGGCACGAGCGTCTGCACCGCCGCCGACCTGACCGCCTCCCTGCACGACGGCGCCCACCTGCTGGACCACCGCTCGCTCGTCGGCGCCCTCGCCGCGGAGCGCGCGGCCGGCCGGCGGATCGTCTTCACGAACGGCTGCTTCGACGTGCTGCACCGCGGCCACACCGCCTACCTCAAGCAGGCGCGGGCGCTCGGCGACGTGCTCGTCGTCGCCGTGAACGACGACGACTCCACCCGGCGGCTGAAGGGTCCCGGCCGCCCGCTCAACGCGGTCGCCGACCGCGCGGGCGTCGTCGCCGAGCTCGCCTGCGTCGACTACGTCACGGTGTTCTCGACCGACACCCCGATCCCCCTGCTCGAGACGATCGAGCCCGACGTCTACGCCAAGGGCGGCGACTACCTGCCCGGGATGCTCGCGGAGACGCCGGTGGTGGAGGCGCACGGCGGGGAGGTGCGCATCCTCGACTACGTCAGCCCGCGCTCGACCGGCGACCTGATCGCCCGCGTCCGCGCCGCCGGCGACGCCCGGTGACGAGCCGTCGCACGGCCCGCGACTGGGCCCGGCCCGCCTCCGCGGCGCAGCCGGTGATCGACGTGCTGCTGCCCACGTCCGGACGCCTGCCCGAGCTGGCCGTGGTGCTGGCCGGTCTCGCCGCGCAGGACGACCCGGTGTTCCGGCTGACGATCAGCGACCAGTCCGACGACCACGGGATGGCGGAGGCGCCCGCGGTGCAGGCGATGCTCCGCGTGCTCGCCGCGCAGGGGCGGGAGGTGCGGGTGCTGCAGCACCTGCCCCGTCGCGGCATCGCGGAGCACCGCGCGTTCCTGCTCGCGCAGGCGACCGCGCCGTTCGTGCTGTTCCTCGACGACGACGTGTGGCCGGAGCCGGGGCTGCTCGCGACGCTCCACACCGCGATCGAGGACCTCGGCTGCGGCGTCGTCGGCGCCGCCCAGCAGGGGCTCTCCTTCCTCGACGACGAGCGCCCGCACGAGCAGGCCCCGTTCGCCGCGTGGACGGACGGCGTGCAGCCCGAGCGGCTGCGCAAGGACTCCCCCGGCACCGAGCGGTGGACGCTGCACAACGCCGCGAACCTGACCCACATCGCCGCGAGCACCGACCTGCCCGATGCGGGCTGGCTGCCGTACCGCGTCGCGTGGCTGGCGGGCTGCGTGCTCTACCGCCGGGAGGCGCTCGAGGCGGTGGGCGGCTTCGAGTTCTGGCGCGACCTGCCCGCGAGCGTCGGCGGCGAGGACGTCGCCGCGCAGTGGAAGGTGATGGAGCGCTTCGGCGGCGCCGGGGTGCTGCCCTCCGGGGCCGTGCACCTGGAGTCGCCCACCTCCATCCCGGACCGATCCGTCGACGCGGCGCACGCCGTGTTCGCGCACGAGGCGACCGGCTGACCGCCGGTCGGACAGGAAGGAACCCCATGGCCGACATGCCGAACCCGATCGAGGTCCAGAAGCACCTGGGCGGGATGGACTACCCGGTCTCGAAGGACACGATCCTCTCGACCGCCAAGGAGTCCGGGGCCGACCAGTCGATCCTCGACGCGCTGGGGAACATCCCCGACCGCGAGTACGACGGCCCGAACGCGATCAGCCACGAGCTGGCTGCGAGCAGCTGACCCGTCAGAACTGGATGCGCGGCGGCTCGGCGACGGAGGCGGCGTCGGAGGTTTCGAAGAACTCCCGCTGCTCGAAGCCGAGCCGCCGCGCGAACAGGGTGTTCGGGAACACCTGGATCTTCGTGTTGAACTCGCGGACGCCGCCGTTGTAGAAGCGGCGCGACGCCCGGATCCTCTCCTCGGTGTCGGCGATCTCCCCCTGCAGCTGCAGGAACTCGGGGCTCGCCTGCAGCGGCGGGTACGCCTCCGCCGCGGAGAACACCGATCGCAGCGCCTGCTGCAGGTGGTTCTCCGCGACCGTCGCGTCGCCGGGGGACGCCGCAGCCAGCGACTCGGCCCTCGCGCCCGCGACCGCCTCGAACACCACCGTCTCGTGCGCCGCGTACTGCCGCACGGCCCCGACCAGGCCGGGGATCAGGTCGGCTCGGCGCTGCAGCTGCACCGTGATGTCGCGCCACGCCTCGTCGACCCGCACCCGCAGCGTGACGAGCGAGTTGCGGGCGACCCACAGGTACAGGGCCAGCAGGACGAGCAGCACCACGACGACCGCGATCGAGACCCACACGGCGGTTTGCATGGCCGGAGCCTACGTGCGGCGCGTCGGAGGTCGCCGGGCTCGCCGCCTCACCCCCACGTCCCTCCGGCCGAGAGCAGCGCCTCGCCCGCCCGGGCGTCGTCCCGCTCGGCGTGGTGCTGCCGGAGGTAGACGGTGAGGTCGGCGACGCGGCGGGCGTGGTCCTCGTCGAAGGTCAGCGGCGCCGGGCCGAGCGCGCGGCCGACCAGCACCAGCACCCGCTCCGCCGCATCGGCGACGACGCCGCGCACGCGGGCGGCGAGCAGCGCGCCCGCCTCCCCCGTCGCTCGCCCGCGGTCGATCCGAGCCGCGGCGCCCTCGAGCGCTCCCCGCGCCGCCCAGAGGAGGCGGTCCGCCTCCCCGATGGCGGCGAGGCCGATCTGGTCCGGCGTGCGCCTGCTCGCCGCGGCGATGAGCGCGGTCGCGAGCCCCGCCGCGCCGCCGTACCAGCACGCCGCGACGCCGATGCCGCCCCAGGCGAACCCGGGCCGGGCGAGGTACCACCCGGCTTCGCCGACCGGCGTCGCGGGGACCCCGTCGAGCCGCAGGTCGCCGCTGTCCACCGCCACGAGCCCGCGCGACACCCACATGCCCGGAACGGCATGCACGCCCTCGGCGTGCAGGTCGACGTCGAAGAGTCGGCGCTGCCCGCGCTCCACAGCGGTGATCAGCGCCCGGTCGAGGCCGCCCGCGAGCGAGCACCACGGCTTGGTGCCGGTCAGGGTCCCGCCGTCGGCCCGGACCGGCTCGAGGCCGGGTCGCTCGGCGGCGTACACCCCGTACCCGCCGGCGGCCGGCGCCTCCCCCGCCTGATCGAGGATCGCGAGCGCGTCGAGGTGCGGCTCGACGACCCGCGCGACCGTGAGATCGGCCGCCGCCACCGTGGCGAGCACGGAGAGGGAGTCGGCCGTCCCGCCGCTGCCCGGCAGCACCGACCGGTCGCCGAGGGTGCGGGCGAACCGGATCGCCGCGGGCACCCCGCCGCGGACCGCCTCCCGGGCCTCCCCGGCCACCACGGCCAGCAGGCCCTCGTCCGCGTCGCCGATCCGGAGCACCTGAGCCATCTGCGCAGGGTAGGTCAGGCCGGCCCGGCCGCGCGGGCGAGCGCGACCGCCTCCGCCGCCCCCTCGGTCCACCGGTCGCCGTGGCCGGGCAGCACGATGCGCGCACCGGTCGCCGCGATCGCGTCGAGGGACCGCAGGTTGGCGACGCTGTCGGCCGTCGCGGCACCGGCGACGATGCGCGGGCCGCGCCGCCCGGTGTACGGGTCGAGGGTGACGAGGGCGTCCCCGGTGAGCACGACGTCCCGGTCGGCGAGGTGCAGCGCGCAGTGCCCGAAGGTGTGGCCGGGCACGAACAGCACGCTCGGACGGCCGGGCACGTCGAGCCGCTCCCCCGGCACGAGCTCGAGCACGTCGTCGATGCCCCGCACCCGCAGGGCGCCGGCGCGCGCCATCGCGGCCAGCGTGGGCAGCGCGCGGGGATGGAGGAGGGGGTACGGCAGCCGGGACCGCTCGTGCGCGTAGTCGTAGGGGTGCGCCGCGAGGTGGTGCTCGATGCGGTGCGCGTACACCGGCACCCCCAGCTCCACGTGCGCCCGGCGGGCGAACCCGACGTGGTCGAAGTGCGCGTGGGTGAGCACGATCGCCTCGACGTCCTGCAGCCCCCGGCCGATCGCGTCGAGGGCGAGCCGAAGCAGCGGCCACGTGCGCGGCAGGGCGGCATCGACGACGGTGACGCGCCCCTCCTCCTCCAGCAGGTAGCTGTTCACCCCGGCGTGCGTCAGCTGGTGCACCCCGTCGGTGATGCGAGTGAGGCGGCCGCCGCCCGGCCTGCGCATGTCCGTCACCGTGCGACCCCGCCTCCCGGGCGCGCTCGTCCCCGGTGGGTGCGCCCTGCGCGGCACCGTAGGCGTGCGGACGCTCGGCGGCACCGGGTTGACTTCGCAGGCCACCGGTCCGTCACGCAGCGGCGGGCACGGGCGGGATGGGTCCACCCGGTCTGCGTCGACCGGTGGGATCGATCCAGGGCGGCGGGGTCCACCACCATCGCCCGTCGTCGCGGTCGACCTGCCAGCCGTGCTCGTCGAGCAGCAAATGGCATCGCCAGCAGAGCAGGATGCCGTTGTCGATCGAGGTGCGGCCGTACCCGGCGGGGCGGATGTGGGCGGCGTCGCACCAGGCGAGCGGGTTGTCGCAGCACGGCCCGGCGCACCCCTGGTCGCGCAGCGCCATCGCCCTTCGCTGGGCTTCGGAGAAGAACCGCCGCCCCGTCCCGAAGTCGAGCACCTGCGACCTCCCGCCGAGCACGACGGGGATGATCTCCGCCTCGGCGGCGAGCATCCGGGCGACGGAGGCGGGGATGTCCTCGTTGCAGCCGAGGATCGTCGCGGCGCCGGCCCCGGTCCGCAGGGCCTCCTCCGTCATGGTGACCAGCAGCGTCACCGCGGTGCCGCAGACCTGGCCGTCGTCGTCCTTGACGGCCCGCTTCGCCATCCGGGCCACGCCGTCGACCCGACGCTTCGCCAGCGGCCGACGGTCGTCCTCGTCCAGGTGCGGACCGTCGCCCATCTCGAGGCGGAACCGCCGGATCGACGTGTTCGCGTCGAGTGCGGCCTGGAAGAACCCGTTGGTGAGCGCGTCGAGGTCGAGCACCCACCGGGTGAGGCCGTTGTCGAGGTTCCGCTTGGTCACCGAGGCCGCCGCGACCTGGGCGTCGAAGCGCCGCCCGATCCCCTCCGGGTTCGCGTGGGTGGGCACGCGCCGCAGGAAGGCGAGCAGCTCGTCGGCCGTGTACCCCTCCTGCGTGCGGTCGACCAGCTGCCGCTCGAGCTCCAGCACCTCCGCCGAGCTGAGCGCCGGCGCCACCGTGCGCAGGGTGCGCACGAGCGCCGCCGCCACGGTCAGGTCGAGCAGCCCCGCCTCGAACGCCGCCGCGACGTGCGGCCGCTCCGCCGGAAGGGCTCCGCCGCTCAGGGACTCCCGGGGCCGGATCGCCTCCGCCACCCGGATCATCGCCCAGGCCTGCTCCCGCGGGACGCCCGCGGTCTGGGCGACGAGGTCCGCCGGCCCGGAGGCGCCCATGCGGGCAGCCAGGGGCTCGTTGCGGATCCGGTCGCTGCGCTCGGCGATCTCGCCGGCGAGCTTCACCTGCTCCGCCTCCATCAGCCGCCGAGCCCGGCTCGCCGCGGTGCACGCCTGCAGCAGCTGCGGATCGCTCGACAGCCGGATCGGCCCATCGGACGCCGAGTCCTCGAAGCGCCCGCCGACCGACACCGCGTCGAACAGGTGGGCGTACGCCTCGACCTCCTCCACGAGGGTGGTCGCGCTCCGGTTCATGCCCGTATTGCAGCACGCCCCTCCGACACTCGATCCCGTTTTCGACCAGGCACTTTCCGCTCAATGGAACGGCGCGCCCTGATGTGCCGCAAAGGGACAATTGCGCCCGAAACGGACAGGCTCTCGCTGCCGGCGAGGAGGCCTCCCTAGGCTTGCGGCGCCGGGCCCCCGTAGCCCAATCGGTAGAGGCAGGCGACTTAAAATCGCCGCAGTCAGGGTTCGAGTCCCTGCGGGGGCACACTCAGCGATAGTCCCCGATGCCCGGAAGTACGGGCTCTGCTCGCCTTCCGATATGTCGGAGAATGCCCAGCCCCCCACAAAAACCCCACAGGTTCTTGAGCGGGCACGCCGACTCCCGCTGCGGTGCGGGCGTCATCGAGGGCGGTCGCGACCGACTCGAGGTCCTCGTCGAAAAGGTCTGCGTACACGTCGAGCGTCATCGCGGCCGAGGCGTGGCCGAGCATCCGCTGCACCGCCTTCACGTTCGCGCCGGCACTCACCGCGAGGCTCGCCGCCGTGTGCCGGAGGTCGTGGATCGTCGGCTTCGGGAACGCCGGATCGATCTCCTGCGCCCGCGCGATCGCCTGCACCCACCAGCCGCCGTGCACCGTCGGCTAGTTCAGGTGGCGAACGCCGTCGCCGAACACCAGCGCCTCTCCCTTGCGGTCGCGCATTATCGCGACGAGCTCGGTCATCAGGAAAGTCGGCACCGGCGCACGACGGGCGTGGTGCGACTTGGGCGTGCCGACGATGATCATCCCGCCGACGCGGACCGCGTTCTCGACGACCGAGATACGCCGCTTGTATTGATCGATGTCGCGGACGTGCAGCGCGACCGCCTCGCCCCAGCGGAGTCCGGTGTAGCAGAGGAACCGGACGAGGGTCCCCTTGTCCCTCGCACACTGCGCGAGCAGCTGGAGCCTGACCCGGTTCTCCGGACCGAGGCGGAGAGTCAGTGCCCTCACGCGCTCGGTCCGAACGGTTGCGCTCGCTACCTCGACGCGTCGTCCTTCTTGGCCGGGCTGGCCTTGGTAGGCGCCGGAGTGGGCGCCGTCGCGCATATGGCCTCGATCGCGTTGCGCCGGCTCTGCGCCCCGCTCTCGATCGAGATGCGCCGGTTCTCGTCCACCTTCTCGATGTCGGCACGGACGGCGTCAGCGCGAGCGAGCATGGACCGGTCGGCGTTGCTGCGCTCAATCCACGCCTCCAGAGCGACGCAGACTCTTTTCGGTCACTGAACGCTGGTTGAGCTGCGCGATGACATCGAGCTGTGCCCTGATGTCGTCCGACAGGCGGACGGCGAGGGTGCGAACTTGTCCTGCGGTACCCGGCAGGTTCGGGGTCCCTCACTCATGCGAGCAATCTGGTAGCGCGTCAAGCGCTTCGGTGCTGAGACGCGAGGACGATCGGGGGCGCGCCGGCCGGGTCGAGCTCCGCACCATCGGGCGGCTCGCCGCGCAACACCAAAATAGTGTTTCCGCATGCGGGACAGCCCGGACTGAACGATCGTCGGTGCCCTAGAACCTGCGTCGCTAGCGCAAGCCGACTGCCGATCAGGCGCTTCGTCTGGGCGGAGCCCCCACACAAACCCCACAACGCCCTGCGACACGCCGCGATCTCACGCGATCTCGACACGAAGCGTCAATTCGGAAATGCCTGGTCTCAACCATCTTCTTCCATCTCCTGCGATCCAGTGAGACCCTCAGATCCGGATTCGAGTTCCTGCGGGGGCACGCTCAGCCAGGCCAGTCACGCGAAGCCGGGACTCGCAGACGCCCACTGCGCTCCGAGCGATTCCCTCCAGGTGGAGGCACTGTCGAGACCTGGCGCTAGCGCGGGTCGTACCATTCATTGAGTAGGTCAGCGAGGACCACGGGGAGGCAGCATGGCGTTCCAGACGCCGGTTACGGTTGAGGAGATGCTCAGCGGCATCCACGAGAAGCGGTACCTGCTACCCGCGATCCAGCGCGAGTTCGTCTGGAGACCTCACCAGATTCGGACTCTCGTAGACAGCCTGATGCGCGGCTACCCAATTGGATCGTTCCTCCTATGGGACGTATCCCCGGCGACCGCGCAGCACTTCCAGTTCTACGACTTCATCACCAACTTCCACGAGCGGGACGCCCCCTTCGCCACAAAAGCCGTGGTGCCGACGGGACACGGTGTGATGGCGGTGTTAGACGGGCAGCAGCGCCTGACGTCCCTCAACATCGCGGTCTACGGGTCGCACGCAGAGAAGCGGGCACGCGTCTGGCACACGAACCCGGACGCGTACCCGAAGCGGCGGCTCTACCTCAACCTCATGGACGCTCCCGATCACGAGGAGCTCGGCCTGCTCTACGATCTGCGATTTCTCGCAGACAAGGACGCGCAGCCCGTCGTCGGCGAGCCCGATCGCTGGTTTCCCGTCGGCGATGTACTGACGCTTGCCGACGCCGGTCCGGCGATGATGCTCGAGCTCACTCGCCGCGGCATCACCGACATCGCCGAGCCATTCACCCGGCTCTACGCGCTTTTCGACGCGTTCCGTACGAAGCGGCCGATCAACTGGTACTTGGAGAAGGACCAGAGCGCCGACAAGGTGCTGGACATCTTCGTGCGGGTAAACAGCGGCGGAACCTCGCTTTCCTACTCCGACCTCCTGCTGTCGATGGCCACAAATCAGTGGACAGCCCGCGACGCGCGGGAGGAAGTCCGCGACCTCGTACAAGAGATCAACCACGGCGCCTCACGCGATTTTGCTTTTTCCAAGGACGTCGTATTGAAAACGGCGCTGATGGTCGCAGGCGTCAACCTCGCGTTTCGCGTCGGCAACTTCACTCGCGAGAACATGGCCGAGGTCGAAGCGAATTGGGATAGAACGGAGCGCGCGCTACTGGGATCAGCGTCGTTGCTGGCGAGTTTCGGCTACACGACGCAGACACTCACGGCTGACAGCGTCATCATCCCGATTGCCTACTACCTAGCACGCTCGCAGCACGGGACTCACTACCTTGAGTCCAGCGCTGCGGCACCCGATCGAAAAGCGGTGCAACGGTGGGTCACCCGCTCCCTGCTGAAGCAGGGGATTTGGGGATCTGGTCTGGACACCCTGCTCTCCCGCCTGCGCCAAGCTATCGACGGTGCAGAACCAGGGGTATTCCCTTCCGAGTCCCTGGAACAGGAATTGACCACCCTTGGCAAGTCCCTGCGGTTCGATGACACCGATATCGACGAGCTTCTGCGCATGAAGTACGGCGGCCAGCGCACCTTCACCGTGCTCACGCTGCTATACCCTGGCCTAGACCTCTCGAAGCAGTTCCATCAGGATCACGTCTTCCCCAAGTCCCGATTCACGGAGCAGCGCCTCCGCAACGCTGGCATAGCAGCCGACGATGTCATCGCGTTCCGCGAACGCTTCAACTCCTTGCCGAATTTGCAACTCCTCGGTGGCACCGTCAATATCGAGAAGCAAGACAAGTCGCCAGCAGATTGGATGCAAGAGGCATTCGTCGACACCGACCAACGCCGCCATTACGAGCACAGCAATGACCTGGAGGGCCTGCCTCTCGACTTGGCGCAATTCCTCTCCTTCTACGAGCAGCGCCGGGAGCGCATGCGGACGCGGCTCCAACAGCAGTTGCGGCAGTCTGCAAGGTCAACGTAGCGAGGCCGTGGGCACGCGGTGATCGCGGTCGGCTCGTGTGGTGTCCCTCGCGCATCGGTTGCATACGCGCGAATCTCTCCTTGAGAACTCGGCGCATGACTGCTTCGCTAATCCAATATCCTCGCAACGGGCATGACGACGGGTGTTCACGCCTCCGGTTATGTCACAGTCGGCCAAGGTATCGAATTACTGCCGCATTGCACGCCCGTTCCCTGAGACAGCCTGCACGATCCGGGAGTTCTCACAACAACGCGGAACGTCCTGCAATGCGCCGCGATTCCGTAAGATCACCGATACGTAAAGTAGTCAGGGTTGTTATCGGTCAGCGCAATGTCCCGAGTATCGGTAGAACCTTTGCGTCCGCGTTCGACTCTCTGACTGCGCACGATCAGATGCTTAAACACGCTCGGAACGACGGGCAGCGCGTCCCGGGCTCCGCATCGTTCGCACGACCGATCACTGGAATCAAGATTGTTTCAAAGCGGCCGGGGCATCGATTCGCAAGGCTCGACACGACCACTGTCCCCGCGCCTCAGATCCCCTTCGGCGCGCCGGCAACCCCAACCCCGCGCTCGCGAGCGGCCACGATCGCAGCTGCCCGGTCCGGCACCTCCAGCTTGGCGAGGATCGACGTGAGGTTGTTGCGGATCGTCTTGTCGCTCAGGAACAGCCGGGACGCGATCGTGCTGTTGCTGGCGCCGGAGGCGACGAGCTCGAGGATCTCGAGCTCGCGGCGGGTCAGCGTCGGGAACGGCGAGCGGCGGAGGGGCTCCTCGGTGCGGAACAGGGCGGACAGCCGATCCGAGGCGCCCGAGCCGATCACGGTGTCGCCGTCGTGCGCCGCCAGGATCGCTCGCGCGATCTGCGACGGCCCCGCCCCCTTCAGCAGGTAGCCGCGAGCGCCCGCTCGGAGCGCGGCGTAGAGCGAGGTGTCGTCCTCCAGCATCGTGAGCATCAGCACCGCGATGCCGGGGTGGGCGGCGACGATCGCGCGGGTCGCCTCCACACCGCCGACCCCCGGCATCCGGATGTCCATGAGCACCACGTCCGGCGCTGATGCCGCGCACGCGTCGATGGCCGCGGCTCCGTTCGCCGCCTCGCCGACGAACTCGACCGCGTCCGCCTCCTGCAGCATCGTCCGCAACCCGACGCGGTAGATCTCCTGGTCGTCGACGACGAGCACCCGGACGGCGGCCATCACGCCTCCACGAGCGGCAGCTGCGCGTGCACGAGCGTGCCGCCGTCCCGCTGGGTCGAGATCGACAGCGCTCCGTCGAGCTCGGCGGCACGCTCGCGCATCGAGCGGATGCCGACGCCGGCGCGGAACCCCTCCGGCATCCCGGGGCCGCTGTCCGAGATCCGGAGGACCACCTCGCCACCGTCGCGATCGATGCGCACCGTGGTGCGCGCGCCCGGCGCGTGGCGGGCCGCGTTGGTCATCGCCTCGACCACGATGCGGTAGGCGGCGACCTCGACCGCAGCGGGCAGCGATCCGAGCGGTGCCGGCGCCACGACCTCGACGTCCCCGTGCCGCCGCGCCTGCTCCTCGAGGGCGCCGACGAGCCCCAGCTCGTCGAGCGCGGGCGGGCGGAGCTCGTAGACGAGCCGCCGCACCTCCTCCAGCGCGTCGCGGACCTGCTCAGTCAGCTCGTCGAGCTGCTCGCTCGCCCTGCTCGGCGCGGTGTCGATCGCGGTGCGAGCGCGCTGGAGACCGAGCACCAGGCTGCCGAGCCGCGCACCGAGGCCGTCGTGCAGGTCGCGGGTGATCCGACGGCGCTCGCGCTCGCGGTCGACCACGATCCGCTCCCGGGAGCGACGCAGATCCACGGTCAGCGCGATCGCCTGCGCGACGCCGGACAGCTGGGAGGCCAGCACGGTGAGCGCGCTGCGCTCGGCCGGGCGGAACCGGTCGCCCTGCTCGCGATGCGCGGCGCGCAGCTCCCCGATCCGCTCCCCCGCGAACAGCAGCGGGAACTCCTCCACCGTCGCGGACGGCGGCACGGCGCCGATCCGCAGCGACCCGGCCACCAGCTCCACGCCGGGGAGGCGCAGGGCGTCCCGGATCGCGTCAATCGCGTCCGGCAGCAGCCGGTCGGGTGCCGACACGTCCGCCACCCGTGCGCCGAGCCGCTCCAGGACGCGGACGGGATCGTCGCGGTCGCCGAACAGGAGGCGGCTCGCCGCCGTCTGCAGGACCCGCCAGAGCGGGAGGGCGACCGCGACCGCAGCGAGCACGCCGAGGGCGGGACCCAGCGACCCGGAGGTCAGCTGCTCGACCAGCCACGCGACGCCGAGGTAGACGCCGACCACGCACACGCCCAGGACCACCGACACCAGGCCCCGACCGAGAACGGCGCGCGTGTCGAAGAGGCCGTACCGCCGGATGCCGATCCAGCCGGCGACGCCGACGGCGAGCACGCCCGCCAGCTCGGGGACGGTCGCGGCGTCGCTGTTGCCCGTCGCCGTGGATACGACGATGCAGACCCACCAGCTGGCGGCGACCAGCCATCCGGCGACCGCGATCAGCCCGAACGGCACGCCGCTGATCGCCGCGGCCCGCGCCCGCCGCCACCGCACGGTCACGACGATCGCCGACAGGGTCGCGATCACGGGCACGAACACGATCCCGAGCGAGAGCGCGTCCGCCAGGTCGCCCGCCGCTCCGGAGAGCGCCGTCGGGTTGGCGATCGCGGTGTCCCAGATGATCGGCGCGAACAGCTCTCCCAGGATCTGCGTGCCGAAGACGAGCGCGCCTGCCCAGAGCAGCCAGTTCCATCGGCGAGACAGGGTCCGGCCGTCCGGATAGAGCTGCAGCGCCAGCAGCGGGATCGTGTCGAGGGCGACGGTCGCCGGCCAGCCCTCGATCCAGTAGATCCAGATCGACGCGGACGGCTCGATCGTCACCTGCGCGTTCGCCGCCAGCACGACCGGCAGCGCGATGCCGGTGACGAGGAGCATCCACCCGACGGGGTTGCGCCGTTCCCCTCGCACGGCCGCCGCCCCGACGAGCGGGACCGACACCGCCGCGGCGAGCACGACGGCCGTGAGGACGGACGCCGGATCCGGACGCTGCAGCACCGCCGCGACCGCGACGAGCGTGAGGAAGACGGCGATCGCGGCGACGATGTCGGCTGCCTTCCTGGCGATCACGCGCGCAGCCTAGTGATCGGCGGCAGCCGGGATGCGGGCGGTCCGCGGGGCCGCCACGGCGCCCGCGACGGGGCGGATCAGCCGCACGGCGACCGCCGCGTAGGCGGCGAGCAGCAGCACGTCACCGAGGCTCTCGACGGGCTTCACGCCGATGACCGTCCCGATGACCTGCACCGGGTTCCAGGCGATCAGGAAGACGCCGGCCCACACCGGGATCAGGCGGCTGCGGAGCGCGGCGATCCCCAGCAGCACGACCCCGACGAACTGCAGCACGATCGCCAGGATCGTCGTCAGCGACACCACGCCCGACTCGGCGAACGCCTGCGCCGTCGCCGCTCCGTCGGTCTGGGACGCCGCGAGCAGCACGACGTCGTTCCCGAGGCTGTAGGTGAACAGCAGCGAACCGAGGAACAGCAGCCCGCTGCCGACACCCACGAGCGGCCGCACCGACGCCTGCAGCACCCGGCCCACGAACAAGGCCGCGGGGATGAGCAGGAGGATCGCGAGGTCCAGCCACACCGCGGCTCGATCGGCGCCGGGGTCCGCCAGGATCGCGGCGACGCTCGCCTTCGCGCTCGCCGCCTCCCCCACCGGGGAGACGACCCCCCAGAGCAGATCGCCGAGCGGGCCGACGATAAGGCAGATCGCGCCGACGATGAGGACGAGCTTCCGGTACATGTGTCCCTCCAGGTCCGACCGCCCGATGCGGTCGTTCCCAAGGCTCCCGGTCGTCCCCCGCCCGGTTCCAGGGACAGGGGTCCCGCCCTCGCGGGACTCACCATCGAACGCCCCTTCATACGCGCGCCGGCTCGATCCCGAGGATCGCGATCACCGCGGCCGCAGGCGCGTCGATGCAGTGGACGACCAGGGCAGCGCTGTCGTCGATGATCATCGGTACCGATCTCTCCCCCGGACGACGCGGTCGCTCTGACGCTCTCGTCTCACGGTCGCCGGCCGCTCGACCACCTGTCGCGGGACGTCGTCAGGACCTGGAGGTAGTCCGAGCGGTCGAAGACGATTGGGCCGACCTCGGTGATGATCCCATCGGGGTCGAAGGGCTCGGAGTCGTTCTCGTACCCCAGGTCCCGCCACACCACGGTGTCCGCACGGTGCTCGATCATCGCCGTGATGGCGCCGCAACCCAGGTCGCCGCACTCGGCGCAGATGTACATCGGCACCCGGCCGCTCGGCAGCGGCGTCGGCGACTCCCCTGCCAGACGGCGGAAGTCCTCGGCGGGCGACCCGGTCGGCCAGTCGAGGACGAGCACGGGGACGTAGCCCGACATCAGGTTCGCCCCACCCTCGAAGGCGATCAGTCGATCCGCGAGGGAGTCACCGTCGACGACGAAGTCCAGGAACGACCGCCTGGTCCCGCCGCGCCCGCCCGCGCGGGTGCTCCTCTCCAGCCTGAGCGAACTGGTCACGACTAGCAGTGTGCCCGCCGGAACTCGGCGCGGCACCGGGTCGCTCGGCGCGACCGAAGCGGCCGATCGCTACCCGATCGACCGCTTCCGGTGCTCCCTCCGTGCAGGTGCGCTCGTCAAGCCGGCGCCATCACGGAGTGCAGGGCCTCCTGGATGGTCTGCGCGACGACGTGGGGCTGGGAGATCATGATCACGTGGGAGCCCTCGGCCTCCACGATCGTCGCGTTCGCCCGTTCCGCCATCCGGTGCACCGCGTCGGCGCCGGCGGCGTGGTCCCCCGTCGCGACGACGGCCCAGGACGGCCGGGTCCGCCACCCCGGGACCCCGTTCGGCTCGCTGAAGGCGAGTGCGGACACGGGGCGCTGCGTGCGCGCCATGACGTCCGTCTGCGCGATCGGGAGGTCGGCGGCGAAGGCGTCGTGGAAGCCCTCGGCGGAGATCCACAGCTCGGTCTGCGAGCTGCCGTCGCCGGCCGGGTAGGGCGATGGGACCAGCACGGAGTTCAGGACGCTGTCGGTCGATCCGGCCTCGATGTCCTGCAACGTCTCGCCCTCGTCCGGCGCGAAGGCAGCGACGTAGACCAGACCGATCACGTTGTCCGACCGCTCGCTCGCGTTGGTGATGACGGCGCCCCCGTAGGAGTGACCGACGGCGAGGACCGGTCCCGGGATGCTCGCGAAGACGCCCGCGACGTAGGCGGAGTCGATCTCGATGCCGCGCAGCGGGTTCGGCACGGCCCGCACCTGGACCCCGGCGCCGAGCAGCTCGGTGATCACGTCGTTCCAGCCGGAGCTGTCGGCGAACGCGCCGTGCACGAGCACGACGGTCGGCGCAGTCGAAGGATCAGTCATCAGGTCTCCAGACGATCGAGAGGGTTCGGTTGATGAGCCGTCGCGGTCGCGCTCGAGACCCGCGCGGTCGCGGGCGTCCGGCCGGGCGCCGCGACGGCCCCGTTCCGCACCCCCGTGCTCGAGGATCTCGACGCGTTCACGTGCCGCACCGAGCTCGTGTCCGACGCTGCCACTCAGGGCGCGGAGCACGCATCGGTACTTCCACGTATCGACCGGTGCTGCCCGGATCTATGCCACCCGACCCACCACCCTGGTCGCCGATACGGTCGTCGAGCTGCTCGCGGCGGGTGCGCGACTCGGAGATTTCTGAGCCGACGATGAGGTGGCCGCGACTCTCGGGCCCCTCACCTCCCCTACATTCCGAAGGGTGCGCGCAGTCCCCGACACCCTCGCCCCGCAGGTCGTCGCGGGCATCGACGCGCAGCTCGACGAGGTCGAGCGGCGCGACGGCGTGCGCATCCTCTGGGCGATCGAGAGCGGCAGCCGGGCGTGGGGGTTCCCGTCGCCGGACAGCGACTACGACTGCCGGTTCGTCTACGCGCACCCCGCCGAGCGCTACCTCAGCCCGTGGCTGCCCCGCGACGTGATCGAGCTGCCGCCCGATCCGGTCTTCGACGTGAACGGCTGGGACCTGGTCAAGGCGGTGCGGCTGCTGGTGAAGGGGAACGCGACCGTCGGCGAGTGGCTGCGGTCGCCGATCGTGTACCGCGGCGACGCGGCGTTCCGGGATGCGTTCCTCGCGCTCGCCGAGGAGGTCTTCGATCTCGACCGGGTGCGCGCGCACCACCTCCACGTCGGGCGGCTGCAGTGGCCCGGCGACGTCGACGGCGGGCGGCTGAAGCCGCGCATGTACGCGCTGCGGGCGGCCGCGTCGCTGCGCTGGTTGCGGGTGCACTCCGCCGACGGGGTGCCGCCGATGGACCTGCCGTCGCTGATCGAGCAGTCCGACGTCGGGGCATCGCTGCGCGCGCGGGTCGCCGAGCTGATCGAGCGGAAGGCGCGGACCCGGGAGGCGGGTGCTGGCTCGGTGCCGGCGGAGGTCTCCGCGTTCGTGCTGCACGAGTTCGCCGCGGCGGAGGAGCACCTCAGCCGGGTCGGTGCGCGGCCGAGCCCGGATGCGGCGCGCCGCGCGGCGACCGCCTTCTTCCGGACGTGGGTGCGCGGACCGGCCGAATAGGCTCGGGAGGTCGTCCCCGGGAGGTGCCGCGCGTGATCCTCACCGTCTCGTACGAGCCCGATCCCGACTCGCAGGCGGACGCCACGGCGCTCGGTCACCTGCTGCACAAGCACCCCGACCGCGTGCAGCGCTTCAGCGCGCCGGTCGGCGACGTGCACGTGCTCTACCCCGAGTCCTCCGAGAAGCGGTGCACCGCAGCGGTGGTCCTGGAGGTGGACCCGATCGCGCTCGCGCGCAGCACGCGGTTCCGCAGCGATCCCGGCGCGCTGGGCCACTACATCAACGACCGGCCGTACGTCGCCTCCAGCATGCTCGCCGTGGCGCTCGGCACCGTGTTCCGCACCGCGATGACCGGGCGCAGCGACGCGTTCCCGGAGCTCGCCGCGGCGGACCTGCCGCTGACGATCAGCGTGCCCGTCGTCGCGGTCCGCGGCTCCGAGGAGGACCTGGTCCGCCGGCTGTTCGAGCCCTGCGGGTGGGCGGTCGGGGAGACCGTGGTGCCGCTCGATCCGGCGTACCCGGCGTGGGGCGCGTCGCGGTACCGGTCCGTGACGCTGCGCGGTCGGATGCCGCTGGCCCGCGCGCTGCGGCAGGTGTACGTGCTGCTGCCCGTGCTCGACGACACGAAGCACTACTGGGTCAGCGACGACGAGGTCGACAAGCTCGAGCGCAACGGCTCGGGCTGGCTCGACGACCACCCCGAGCGCGCGCTCATCGCCCGCCGCTACCTGCTCCACCAGCGGGCGCTGGTCGAGCAGGCGGTGGAGGCGACCGATGCCGCCCCGCGGGACCGCCCGCTCGCGGCGCAGCGCGCGGACGCGGTGCTGCAGGCGCTGCACGACGCCGGCGCCTCCAGCGTCGTCGACATGGGCTGCGGCCCTGGCGCGCTGCTGGCCCGGCTCGCGAAGGACCGCACGTTCCGCCGGATCGTCGGCGTGGACGTGTCCGCCCGGTCGCTCGAGACCGCGGCGCGGGTGCTCGGCCTCGCGCAGGCCTCCGACGCGGAGCGGGAGCGCATCGCCCTGCGGCACGGGTCGGTCGTGTACCGCGATCCGTCGCTGGCGGACCTCGACGCGATGGTGCTGATGGAGGTGATCGAGCACGTCGACCCCTCCCGCCTGGACGCGCTGGAGGACGCCGTGTTCGGCGCCGCGCACCCCGCGACCGTGGTCGTGACGACCCCGAACGCCGAGTACAACGCGCTCTACCCGGGCCTCCGCGCGGGCGACCGCCGGCACGACGACCACCGCTTCGAGTGGACCCGCGCCGAGTTGCGCGCCTGGGCGGAGGGGATCGCCTCCCGTCACGGCTATCGGGTGTCCTACCGCCCGGTCGGCGCGGAGGACGCGGCGCTCGGGGCTCCGACCCAGCTCGCGCTGTTCCAGCGGGAGGCGGCCGCATGACCGAGGCAGCGCCGACCCGGTACGCGATCCCGAGGACCTGCCTGGTCGTGCTCGTCGGCGTCTCCGGGTCCGGCAAGTCCGCGTTCGCGGCCCAGCACTTCGGCCCGTTCGAGACGCTGTCGAGCGACCGGTTCCGCGGGATGGTCGGCAACGACGAGAGCGACCAGGCGGCGACCGCCGACGCCTTCGACGCGCTGCAGCACGTGGCCGCGATCCGCCTCGCCCGCGGGCTGCTGACGGTCGTCGACGCGACCAGCGTGCAGCCGGAGTCGCGCCGCCGGCTGATCGGGCTCGCGAAGGCGCACGACGTGCTGCCGGTCGCGATCGTGCTCGACGTCCCCGAAGCCGTCGCCGTCGAGCGCAACGCCCGGCGGACCGACCGGGACATCCCCGCCCAGGTCGTCCGGCGGCAGTCCGACCAGCTGCGCCGGGGCCTCCGCGGCCTCGGGAGGGAGGGGTTCCGCCGCGTCCACGTGCTGTCCGGCGTCGAGCAGATCGAGGCCGCGACCTTCGTCCGCGAGCCGCTGCTGAACGACCGGACCTGGGACACCGGGCCGTTCGACGCGATCGGCGACGTGCACGGCTGCCTCGGCGAGCTGGAGGCGCTGCTCGCCCGGCTGGACTACCTGATCGTCCGCGACGACGCCGGCCGCGCGATCGACGCGGCGCACCCCGACGGGAGGACGGCGGTGCTCCTCGGCGACGTCGTCGACCGGGGTCCTGACGTCGTCGGCGCGCTGCGGCTGGTGATGGGCATGGTCGGGTCCGGCCACGCGCTGATGGTGCAGGGCAACCACGAGGACAAGCTGGTGAAGGCGCTGCGCGGGGCGAAGGTGCAGACCGGGCACGGCCTCGCGGAGACGCTCGCCCAGCTCGAGGCGGAGGGACCGGAGTTCCGGCAGCGGGTGCTCGACTTCTGCTCGGGGCTCGTCGCGCACCTCGTGCTCGACGAGGGGCGCCTTGTCGTCGCGCACGCCGGGCTGAAGGAGCAGTACCAGGGCCGCGCCTCCGGCCGGGTCCGCTCGTTCGCGCTCTACGGCGAGACGACCGGCGAGACCGACGAGTTCGGGTTGCCGGTCCGCTCCCCGTGGGCGCAGGACTACCGCGGGGAGGCCGCCGTGCTCTACGGGCACACCCCCGTGCCGGCGGTGGAGTGGGTCAACGGCACCGCCTGCCTCGACACCGGAGCCGTGTTCGGCGGCGCCCTCTCCGCGATGCGGTACCCGGAGCGCGAGGTCGTCTCCGTGCCCGCGCAGCAGGTCTGGTACGAGCCGGTCCGCCCGCTCGTCACGCCCGGCACCGAACGGGAGCCGGGCCGGCTGCGCCTCGAGGACGTGCAGGGCAAGCTGCTCGTCGAGACCGGCACGCACGGGCGCATCACGGTGCGGGAGGAGCAGACCGCCGGCGGCCTCGAGGTGATGAGCCGCTGGGCGGTCGACCCCCGGCGGCTGCTCTACATCCCGCCGACGATGTCCCCGCCGAACGCCTCCGCGGTCCCGGGGTTCCTCGAGCACCCCGCGGAGGCGTTCCGCGCGTACCGCGACGCCGGCGTGACCGACGTGCTGTGCGAGGAGAAGCACATGGGCTCCCGGGCGGTCGTGCTGGTCGCCCGCGACCCCGCCCGGTTCGCGCTGCCTCCCGGGAGTCGCGGGCTCGTGCACACCCGCACCGGCCGCCCGTTCTTCGACGACGCGGAGGTCGAGGCGCGGGTGCTCGCGGAGCTCGACGGCGCGCTCGAGACCGCCGGCATCTGGGCGGAGCTCGACGCGGACTGGGTGCTGCTCGACGCGGAGCTGCTGCCGTGGTCGCTGAAGGCCGGGGCGCTGATCCGCGACCTGTACGCCTCCGTCGCCGCCTCCGGCCTCACCGCGACGACCGCGACCGCGGAGGTGCTGCGGAGCGCCTCCGCCCGGGGTCTCGACGTCGGCGACCTCGCCGGCCGGATCGACCGCCGCCGCGACGGGCTCGGCCTGTTCCGGGACGCCTACCGGCGCCACGTCGGCGACGCCGGCGCGGTCCGGCTCGCCCCGTTCCAGGTGCTGGCCGCCGGCTCGACGACGTTCGAGGAGCGCGACCACGGCTGGCACCTCGGCATCGCCGACCGGCTCGCCGCCGCGGCGCCGGACCTGGTGCAGCCGACGCGGCGCCTCCGCGCGGACCTGACCGACGAGTCGAGCGTCGCGGCGGCCGTCGACTGGTGGCTGGACCTCACGGCGGCGGGAGGCGAGGGCATGGTCGTGAAGCCGTTCGCGAACCTGACCCGCACGGCGAAGGGCGCCGCGCAGCCGGGCATCAAGGTCCGCGGCCGCGAGTACCTCCGCATCATCTACGGCCCCGACTCCACCGACGAGGCGAACCTGACGCGCCTCCGCGAGCGCGACACCGGTCATAAGCGCTCGCTCGCCGCGCGCGAGTACGCGCTCGGCCTCGAGGGCCTGCGCCGGTTCGCCGCGGGCGAGCCGCTGTGGCGCGTCCACGAGGCGGTCTTCGCGACGCTCGCCCTCGAGTCCGATCCGATCGACCCCCGGCTCTGACGGCGAGGGCGCGGGGTCCGCTGATCATCGCGATGCGCGCCGATACCCAGCGGGCGTGATCCCCCGGTCCTCGCGGAACGTGCGGGCGAGGTGGCTGGAGTCGTAGAAGCCCGTTCTCGAGGCGATCTCGGCGAGCGAGAGCGCGGTGGTGGAGAGCAGATCCGCGGCGGCCATCAGCCGCACTCCCCGCAGGTACTGGTACGGGGTCGTGCCGAAATGCGAGCGGAACGCACGGTTGAAGTTGCTCGTGGACATCGACACGGCGTTCGCCATGTCGACGACGCTGATCGGTTCCGCGTAGCGCTTCGAGATGACCTCGATCGCGCCGGTCAGTCCGCGGATACCCTGCTCCGGCGAGCGCCGTTCAGCGAACGGTCGCGTCTGGCCGACCAGGCCGGTGGGGACTCCGGAGTCGTCGACGATCGCGGACTTGGTGGTCAGGTACCAGCCGTAGGACCCGTCCACGTTCCGGACGAGCTCGACGGCATCGACCAACCGGCCGCCGTTGGCGATGAGCTCCTCATCGTTCTTCCGGTAGTGCTCGGCGAGGTAGTCGGGCGAGACGTCCTCGTCCCGCAGGCCGATCAGCTGCTGCGGCTGCTGGAAGCCCAGCAATCGGGCGAACGGTGTCGTGCACGCCGTGAAGCGTCGGTCGGCGTCCTTCACGAAGACGTAGATGTCGTCGGCCGTCTCGAACAGACCGAGCAGCGCCGGTCCGAGGTCCTCTGCGCGCACCGTCCCAGTCGCCGTCATGAATCTCCTGCCTCGATCCCTTCCGCAACGGCAGTTTTGTACCGCCCTGCATGAAACATCCCACTCCTTGCCCGCTTCGTGCAATGTGTCGACCGCTCCGACGCTCCTACCATCGAGCACAGTCGCACCGACGCGGAAGGAGATGGTTGTGACCGACCAGCTCGCCTCACCACCCACCGCCCGGAGCGCCGTCTCGGCGCCGTCGCTCTCCTTCGGGACATGGGCGTTCGCGTTCGGTCCGTTCGCCGGTGACCCGTGGGACTTCCCGCGGATCTGCCGATGGGCTGCGGCAGCCGGCTACGACGGCGTCGAGATCAACGGCTTCCGGCCCCACCCGCACGACCGGGACGTCGTCCTCCCCGAAGACGTCGCGGCCATGCGGACGCTGCTCGCAGAGAACGGTCTGAGCGTCTCCGGGTTCGCGCCCGATCTCACGACCACGCCTCCGGCGCTGTCATCGGAACGCCACTACCTGAAGCGGATCGACAGCTGTCTCGACTTCTGCGAGCG
Source organism: uncultured Amnibacterium sp. (assembly GCF_964245895.1). Lineage (GTDB taxonomy): Bacteria > Actinomycetota > Actinomycetes > Actinomycetales > Microbacteriaceae > Amnibacterium. Next base: position 42,294 of record NZ_CAXTOQ010000002.1, on the reverse strand, counting down.
GATCGGGATCCCGCTCCTCCGGGTGGACACGGTCAGTGCGCCCGGCCCGGTCGACGAGACGCGATTCGCTCACCTCGTCTCGACCTGGCGTCGAGCAGCGGACCGCAGCGCGGATCGTGGGGTCCAGCTGATCTGGGAGTTCGAGCCCGGCTTCTGGATCAACCGACCGAGCGACGTCCTCCGGCTGCTCGACGAGATCGACCACCCCAACTTCCGCGTGCTCTTCGACACCTCGCACGCCTACACCGGGGCCGTCGCCGGAGGCCGTCAAGGACCCGAGCCGGAGATCCTCCCCGGCGGGGTCGTCGAGTACGCGCAGATGCTGCGCGACCACGTCGGTCACCTCCACCTGATCGACAGCGTCGGTGTCCTGCATGACGACGAGACGAGCGAGCACCTCCCGTTCGGAGCCGGCGCGGTCGACTTCCCGGCCGTCCTCGACGCGCTCGGCTGTGCTGCCTCAGCGCTGCCCTGGTGGACCGTCGACTTCTGCTTCTGGCCGGAAGTCGATCGCGACGGGCGCGACGCCGTGCCGTTCGTCCGCGGTCTCCGCGACGGCCTCGCCGTCCGGGGTGTGCGATGAGAGCCGCATCCATCACGGCCCCGGGGTCGATCACGGTCGTCGACCACGACGCGCCACGCGCCGCAGGTGACCTGGTGGTCGTCCGGGTCCTCGTGGCACCGCTCTGCACCGAGTCGAAGGACAGGCGAGCGGGTCGGCTCGGTACCGACCTCGGTCACGAGGCAGCCGGCGTCGTCGTCGACGCCGGGACGTCGCAGCTGGTCGCCGTCGGTCAGCGGGTCGTCGTCATGCCGCAGTTCGCGTGCGGGGCGTGCTGGGTGTGCCGGCAGGGCGACCACATCCACTGCCCGAACCAGCGGGACGTGCTGACCGAATCCGGGTCGGCGCACGGCACGGGCACGATCGCGCAGTACGTGCTCAAGCCCGACTGGCTGCTGCTGCCGGTGCCCGACGACATCCCTCTCGAGCACGCGGCCATGGCCTGCTGCGGATTCGGCCCGACCTTCACCGCGCACCACCGCCTGCGAACGAGCGCGCTCGACATCGTCGCGGTCTCCGGAAGCGGCCCCGTCGGCCTCGGTGCCGTCGCGCAGTCCGTCCTCCGCGGTGCGCGGACCGTCGTCGTCGAAGCGCATCCGTTCCGGGCTGCGCTCGCCCGCGAGCTCGGGGCGGACACCGTCATCGACCCGATGCTCGGATCGGTCGCGGAGGAGCTCCGCAACGTCGACGGTCGCGGTCCTGATGCCGGCATCGAGACCAGCGGCGCCCCTGGCGCTGCCGGCGCGCTCGTCGCTGGTATCAGGCCTCTCGGTCGGGTCGGCATCGTCGCGTGGACGGAGGCAGTCCAGCTGCCGAATCTCGTGCCGCTCGGCGTCGAGATCCACGGGTGCTGGCACTGGAACCACCAGGTCCACCTCGAGGAGATGTGGCGCACCATCCGACGGGCGCACGACGCCATCGACCTGATCATCACGCACCGCTTCGCGCTGGAGGACATCGCAGTGGCGATGGACCTGCAGGACACCGGCGCCTGCGGGAAGGTGCTCGTCCACCCCTTCGGTGCGGACGAGGTGACGGCATGACCGAGATGGTCCTGCTCGCCGGCGAGCCCGAGTACGACTCCCAGCTCACGATGCCGCCGCTGGCGGCGGACATCGCGGCGGGCATCGGCGCGCGGCTCCACGTGCGCACGCCGGACGTGCTCGAGGACACCCCCGAGTTCCCCCGCTCGACCTTCGGCGACCTCGGCGTCCTCGACGATGCCGATCTGCTGATCATCTACACGCGGTTCCGGAACCTGGCCGACGAGGAGATCGAGTCCATCGCGCAGTACCTGCGTCGAGGAGGAGCCGTCATCGGGGTCCGCACGGCCACGCACGCGTTCCGTCTGCCGGCGACCTCCTCCTTCGCCGGCTGGGGAGACGCGTTCGGACGGGACGTCCTCGGCTCCCCCTGGGTCCGACACCACGGTCACTCGTCCAGCACCGACGTCACGACCGTCCCCGGTCGGGACGACCTGCTCGACGGGGTCCCTCGATGGTTCCGATCCCGGTCCTGGCTCTACACGGTCGACCTCGCCGCCTGGGCGACGCCGCTGCTGCAGGGCGTACCGGTCGATCCGGAGACCGCGGCGGAGCCCGCACCGGTCGCGTGGTCGGGGTTCAACGACGGCCGGCGGACGTTCGTCACCACCCTCGGACACCCCGACGACTTCGCATCCGAGCCCTTCCGCGCGCTGCTTCGGAACGCCGCGCGGTGGGCCGTGCAGGCCTGACCCTCTCCTCGATCCACCTCAACGACGAGCCACACCACCAAGGAGCATCACCATGCAGCACAGCACGTCCCTCCACTCCGGTCTCACGAGGCGCAGCGCGCTGCGCCTCGGGGGGACCGTCGCCCTCGGCGCCAGCACCGCCGCACTGCTCGCCGCTTGCTCCCCCGGATCTGCCTCAGGCGGCGTGGCGGGGTCCGGCACGCTCACGTTCATGAACCGCTGGTCGGATCCGATCTCCAAGAAGAACGCCGACGCGCTCTTCGCCGCGTTCACGAAGTCGACCGGCATCAAGGTCAAGAACCAGACCCAGCCGAACAGCGGCGACACCTACCAGCCCGCTGTCCGCAACGCCTACTCGTCCAGCAACCCGCCGTCGCTCGCGACCGACATCTCCGGACCCGAGGTCTACAACCTCGCGGCGGCGGGGGTGCTCGCGGACCTGACCTCGCTGACGAAGGGCAAGCTCGCGAGCCGGGTGCAGGCCGGAGCCACCGCAGGATCCGTGCTGAACGGCAAGGTCTGGGGGCTCTCTGCCGGCGCGAGCGTCGGCAACTGCGTCTGGGTCAACCAGGACTACCTCAAGAAGTACAAGATCTCCCTCTCCGACATCACCGACACGACGTCCTGGATCGCGGCCATGCAGGAGATCAAGAAGGCCGGCGGAACGCCGCTCGTCATCGGCGCGAAGGACCAGTGGCCGGGCGGGCACTACCTGAACGACCTCGTGCAGCGGCGCCTCGGCTCGACGGGCGCGACCGAGCTGTACAACCGCACCGTGGTCAAGGGAGCGGCGGACGCAATCAAGTGGACGGACGACGACGTCGTCGGCTCCTTCGACGACTACCTCGCCTTCAAGCCGCTGTTCCAGCAGGGGTTCCTCGGCGAGGCCGCTGCGACCGCCGACAGCGCGTTCCTCGGCGGCAAAGCGGCCTTCTACGAGATGGGGTCGTGGTTCCTGTCGACGATCCGCCAGAGCAAGCCGTCGTTCGACATCGGCGTGGTGCTGTTCCCGCCGGTCTCCGGCGGCAAGGGGAACAGCAAGGAGGTGACGCTGGCGAACGAGACCATCATCGCCAGCCCGAAGGCGGCCAAGGACGACATCGCGGACTTCTTCGAGTACTTCACCCGGCCGGCCACCCTCGCGAGCTGGGCGGGCGCCCAGTTCAAGACCATCCCGTACAACTACGACACCTCGGCCGTGAAGGTCGACGACCCGGTGCTCAAGACCCTCTTCGCGGACGTCAACGGGTTCAGCGCGGATGCCGGCCCGGACGGTGCAGCGCTGTTCAACGACCAGGCGATCGACGTGAACATCTACACGAAGTACATCTGGCAGGGCAGCGTCGGGCTCATGTCCGGCGATGTCGCCCCCGACCAGCTGGCGAAGCAGCTGGAGGACGCGACCGTCGCCGCCCAGGAGAAGCTGAGCTGAGGCCCCGGCCCACGCTCCGGCACCATGAAGGACCTCTCATGACCGCCTTCCCGGTCCAGCAATCCGCCGTCGGCGGGTCCGACTCGGCCACGCGCCGGTCGGCTCGCCGGCGGCGCCTGGTGGACGCGCTCTCGGGCTACGCCCTGATCCTCCCGGCGGGCGTGTTCTACCTGGGCTTCCAGCTGCTGCCGATCGTGTTCGCCTTCGTCCTCAGCTTCTTCGACTGGAACGGCATCAACCTCGCCGACGCCCGGTTCACCGGCTTCAGCAACTACGTGGAGCTCGCAGGCGACGGCTCGTTCTGGCGGGCCGTCGGACACAACCTGCTCACGGTGGTGCTGATCCTGCTGCTCCAGTGCCTGGGGTCGTTCATCCTCGCCGCGATCATCACCGCAGGCATCCGTGGCGGCCGCTTCTTCCAGCTGGTGTTCTTCGCCCCGATGGTCGTCTCGACCGTCGCGATGGGCATGCTCGCCATCTTCATCTTCAGCCCCTCCCAGGGCCTGCTGAACGCTCTGCTCCGCGCCGTGGGGCTCGGCGCGCTGGCCCAGCCCTGGCTCGGCAGCGACACCTGGGCTCTTCCGACGGTCGTCTTGACGGCGGTGCTGCAGAACTTCGGGCTGTCCGTGCTTATGTTCATCAGCGGGCTCGGCCAGGTGAACTCGGAGATGCTGGAAGCCGCCGAGATCGACGGCGCCTCGCAAGCGACGATCCTCTGGCGCGTCGTCTTCCCGGTGATCCGGCCGGTCGCGTCCGTGGTCTTCCTTCTGGGGATCGTCTCCGGCTTCCGACTGTTCGACCAGGTCTACGTCATGACGTCCGGCGGCCCGTACCACGCCTCCGACACCATCGTCACCTATCTGTACAGCATCGCGTTCAGCGGGAACCGCGTCGGATACGGCAACGCGATCGGCGTGGTCCTGTTCCTGATCCTCCTGGTGTTCGCACTCGTCCAGCTGAAGCTCACGCGCGGCGGCCGAGCCAATGATTGAGGAGGGCACCGCATGAAGTTCGCCCGGTACGCCCCATGGGCCCGAGTCGGCAGCCACATCTGGCTGTGGGTGCTCGCCCTCATCATCATCGCGCCGCTGGCGTGGCTCACGATGAGCGTCTTCAAGGACTCGAGCGCGATCGTCGGCGACCCGTTCGCGCTTCCCCGCTCGTTCTCGTTGCAGAACATCGTGGACGCGTGGACGACCGGCGGCTTCGCCCAGCTCTACGTCAACAGCATCCTGATCACGACCGTGTCGGTGCTCGGGATCCTCCTGCTCGAGGGCCTCGCCGCGTACGCGTTCTCCCGACTCCGCTTCCCCGGACGCGACATCTGGTTCGTGATCTTCCTCGCCGGTCAGTTCGTTCCCGCACAGATCGTCGCGATCCCGTCGTTCCTGCAGATCAACGCGCTCGGCCTCGGCGACACGCAGATGGCGCTGATCCTCCAGTACCTCAGCTGGGCGCCCTTCGCGGTGCTGTTCCTGCGGGCGAGCATGATGGCCGTGCCGCGCGAGCTTGAGGAAGCCATGATGATCGACGGCGCGAACCGGTTGCGGATCCTCTTCCAGCTCATCCTGCCGATGTGCCGCTCCGCGTTCGCGACCGTCGGCACGATCTACGCGCTCTGGATCTACAACGACTTCCTGTTCCCGCTGATCTACATCCGGTCGCCCGAGAACGCGACCGTCCCCCTCGGGCTCGCGCAGTTCCAGGGCCTGTTCACCACCTTCTGGGGCTACCTGATCGGCGCCATCGTCATCGCGGTCTGGCCGCCGTTGATCGTCTACGGGCTGCTCAGCCGGCAGATCAGCAGCCGGTTCGCCGCGGGCGGAGTGAAGGCATGACCGGGACGGTCTCGTTGCACTCGGCGTGGACCGGGACCGGGCGGCCGCTCGTGCTGATCATGGGACTCGGCGCCGGCCTGTCGGCATGGGACCGTCATGTCTCCGCGTGGTCCCGGGACTTCGCCTGCCTCGCCGTCGACAACCGCGGAGCGGGCCGCTCCCCGGCACCCGACGGCCCCTACACGACCGCACTGATGGCCGATGACATCGCCCGCCTCCTCGACGAGCTCGCGGTCGAGCCGGTCGACGTCGTGGGCATCTCGATGGGAGGCGCGATCGCACAGGAGCTCGCGCTGCGTCATCCGGCCCGACTACGTCGTCTCGTCCTGGTCGCGACCTGGGCGCGCTCGACGCCGTACCTCTCCGACGTGCTGGACACCCTCGCCGCGTCCCGGAAGTGCTTCGACACGGCCGAGTACGTCACCGCGTTGCAGACGCTGATCTGGACGCCCGAGGCGCTCGCATCGCGACGGGGCGAGCTCCTCGCGGACCGTCGTGGTCCGCTGGACGTCGGACCGGTCGCCTTCGACTCGCAGGTCGCCGCGTGCAAGCACCATGACGCGCTCGACCGACTCGGGGACATCGACCTGCCTGTGCTCGTCACGGCCGGCCGCGCCGACCGGTTCGTCCCCCTGACCACGACCGCGGAGGTGGCCGAGCGCCTGTCGCGAGCCGACTTCGTGGAGTTCGAATCCGGCCACGTCCACCACTACGAGGAGGCAGCCAGATTCAACGGGCTCGTGGCGGAGTGGCTCCGATGACCACCGAACGGCACCGGCTCCGGTTCGCCTGTCAGACCTACAGCTGGCAGATGTCGATCGACCGCTACCGCGGGCGGATCGACCACATGACCGAGGTCGCGGGGCGAGCGGGCTTCGACGGGTTCGAGGCCGAGCTGGTGATGCTCGGCGACAGCTGGACGGTCGATGACATCGAGACGGCACTCGATCGCGCCGGCCTGCGGCCTGCGGCCCTCGTCCTCGCGGAGCCGTGGCTCGAGGAGGGCGAACGCGAGGACGAGCGCGATCGGGCCGATCTCCTGATCCGGACTCTTCGGACTCTCGGCGACGAGGCGAAGCTCGTGCTGGTGCCACTGCCCGGTGCAGACAGAAGGGACCTCCTGCAGCGCCAGCGGACGGCGCTGACCTGCATGGGAGCCATCACCCGGCGAGCCGCTCGAGCCGGTGTGGAGGCGACCTTCCATCCGAACTCTCCCGCCGGCTCCGTGTTCCGGACCGAGGCCGACTACCGCGTCATGCACGACCTGTGGCCGGACGGTCTCCGCTACACGCCGGACGTCGGCCACATCGCCAAGGGCGGCATGGATCCCATCGAGGTGCTCGAGGAGCACTGGGACCTGATCGATCACGTGCACATCAAGGATCTCGACGCATCGGGAGCCTGGGCCCCCACCGGGCGGGGCGCGATCGACATCCCACGGGTGCTGCGCCTTCTCGAGGCTCGTGCCTTCGCCGGATGGGTCACCCTGGAGGAGGAGTCCGAGCAGGCTCGGATCGATCCGGACGCCGCGACGCTCGAGAACGGCGCGTGGCTGCAGGCATGGAAGGACCGTCGGTGACTGCTCACGACCCCCTCGCGGACTCGCTGCCGATCGGGGTCAACACGTTCGTCTGGCACTCCCCGCTGACGCAGGATCGTGCCGCCACCACGCTCGACACGATCGCGGTGTGGGGGTACGAGGGGGTCGAGCTGGCGCTCGAGCAGGTCGGCGACTGGGACGTCGACGCGATCAGCGAGCAGCTGGAGCGCCTCCGGCTGCGGAGCGTCGTCGGCGGCGTGTTCGGTCCCGGGCGGGAGCTGGTCGCCGTGGACACCGAGACGATCGAGCGGACCCAGGAGTACGTGCGCGCAGCGATCGCCATCGCGGCGCGGCAGGGCTCCGCGCTCGTGATCGGCCCGCTCTACACCTCCGTCGGCCGGACCTGGCGACTCGTTCCCGACGAGCGACGGCACGTGCTGAAGGACCTCCGCGAAGCGCTCGCGCCACTCGTCGACGCGGCCGCCACCGCCGGCGTACCCCTCGCGCTCGAGCCGCTGAACCGCTACGAGACCAGCCTGTTCAACACGACCGAGCAGCTGCTCGAGCTCATCGATCCGTTTCCGGCGGAGGGAGTCGGGCTGAATCTCGACACGTACCACATGAACATCGAGGAGAAGAGCCTCGACGCAGCGTTCCGATCGGCGGGCGATCGGCTGCTGCACCTCCAGGTGTGCGGCAACGATCGCGGCGCACCGGGCGAGGACCACCTCGACTGGGCGGCGATCCGCGATTCGCTGGTCGCGATCGACTACCGCGGGATGCTCGGCTTCGAATCGTTCACGAGCGACAACGAGACGATCGCCACGGCAGCGTCGATCTGGCGCCCCTTCGCGCGAACCCAGGACGAACTGGCGCAACGTGCGCTCAGCCAGCTACGCAGCTGGCGCTCGGGCTGGCCGCGCGCCTGAGGCGCATCCTGACGATGGCGCGAGCAGGGCGTCGCAAAATCAGTCACGGACCTTTCGCTCGCAAGCGCTCGCGCCGGGCGGATCATTGCTGGCGCCGGAAGCAGGCCGTCGCCCCTCGCCTGAAACCTGGACCTCGATTCGAGGGGGCGTGGCCCCCGAACTGGTGCCAGAGCCGTTCCGACCCGGCCATGTTCTGGTCACGTACCTTTTCCGCGCCGACGACCCCACCGATTCCATCTCGCCGGCGAAGGAGCCGTTCCCATGACCACCCCCGGCGGGCAGCAGCCCACCTCCTCACCCGGCAGCAGGGACAGGATCGCGCTCTGGGCGCTGATCCTCGGGCTGATCGCCGTCCTCATCGCCTTCATCCCGTTCGGCGCGTTCGTCGGCTGGCTCCCCGGAATCGCCGCCATCGTGCTGGCGATCGTCGCGCTCGTCCGCCGCACCTCGCGGCGCGCCCTCGCGGTCATCGGTCTCGTCGTCGCGGTCCTCGGAGCACCGATCAGCGGCGGAGTGACGGCCGTCGCGATCGGCGGTGCCGCGGTCCAGGCGGCCGGTACCCCGGAGCAGTCCGCCGATGCGGCGAAGGTCGCGACGACGACCGAGACGACGACGGCGCCCGAAGCACCGGCAGCGACGGCCGAGGCGACGACGAGCACCGCGGACGCGGCCGACGCGAAGGTCGCGGTGCCGAAGGTCGTCGGTCTCGCGGGGAACGATGCGCGGGACCGCCTTGAGGCGGCCGGCTTCGAGGTCGACTGGTCGCAGCTCGTGATCATCGCGTCGAACTGGAAGGTCACCAAGCAGTCCGCGAAGAAGGCGGCGACCGGCTCGACGATCACGTTGACCGTCAAGCCGAAGCCCAAGGAGGCGTCGAAGGCGGAGACCCTGCACGCGGTCTTCAAGGTCTGGGGCACGGGCGATCCCGACGTCACGTACAGCACGGACTCCGACAACATCGAGGGCAAGATCGGCCGGCGGTACGTGATGAAGGTGTCCGACGACGCCCTGTACTACGCCGTCACGGCGCAGCTGCAGGGCAGCGGGGACATCCGCTGCTCCGTCACCATCAACGGCGTCACGAAGAAGGGCCACGCCTCCGGCGGCTACAACATCTGCAGCGCGCAGCTGAGCTCGAGCCCGTTCTCCACGGGTGGCTGGGGCTGATCGACCCGTTCATGTCCCCTGGAGGGGCTGCACCCCGCATCGTGCGGAGTGCAGCCCCTTCCGGCGTCCGGGCACCTCCAGCGATGGCCGCGCGAACCGAGCCGCCTCGATCCACCTGTGCTGATCGACGCCAGCCCGCGGCTCAGTCCGTCGGCGCGGTCCACCCGTCCGGCGGCGGCATCGCGACCAGGTGGGCGATCACCCGCTCCACCGCCGGGGTGCGCACGTGCGAGGGCGCCCAGCGGAGGGTGAACGGCACGTCGAGCGCGGGGGCGACCGGGCGGATCGCGGTGCCCGCGTGCCCGGCGGACAGCGAGCCGATCAGCAGGATCCAGTCGACGCCGGCCTGCTCCGTCCACCGCGCCGCGCCCAGGTCCGGGTCGAGCAGCGGCGTGGTCGGCGGGGCGACGCCCGCCGCGGCGAGCGCCTGCTGCTGCGCGAGCGCCCAGCCGGGGAACAGCGTGCCGGACGTCGCGCCGAGCACCTCCCCCGCCAGGTCGGCCAGCCGTACCTCGTCGGCCGCCGCGAGGCGATGGCCGGGCCGCAGGCCGACGAGCAGCGGCTGCGCGCACAGCACGCGGGTCCGCATCCCGTCCGCCTCCGGCAGCCGGGCGATCGTGACGGCGACGTCCACCTCGCCGTCACGGAGCGCCTGCTCGAGCATCGGCAGCCACAGCAGGGAGGGCACGATCTCGATGCCGGGCGCGACCGGGGCGAGCGTGGCCCGCAGCCGCTGCAGCAGCGCCGGTCCCGCGGCCGGCGTGATCCCGATGCGGACCGTGCCCTGCTCGCCGGACCCGATCCGCCGGACCGCGGAGGCGGCCTCCGCGGCATCGTCGAGCAGGGCGCGGGACCGGACCAGCAGCTCCGCTCCCGCCTCCGTCAGCGCCACGTGCCGGGTCGTCCGGATCAGCAGCGGGGTGCCGAGCTCCCGCTCCAGCCGCTGGATCAGCTCGCTGAGGGTCGGCTGGCCGACGAAGAGCCGGTCGGCGGCATGCCCGAAGTGCAGCTCGGTGGCGACGACGACGAAGGCCTGAAGCTGACGCAGCTCCATGACCGGCACGATAACCGCGATCCATCGGCCGTGGCGATCGCAGTCTTCGGGCATCGCCCGTCGATGCCCGCGGTCGACGGGTCGACGCTCGTCGGAACGCGGCGACACCGGAGTCCTGCAGCACGATCCGGCGCCCGCTCCGCATCGACCGCGGGAGCAGCCATGGGGACCATCTCCGTCGGGCGCGAGCACGACGCCGACATCGACCTGTACTACGAGGACCACGGGTCCGGACCGGTCGTCGTGCTGCTGCACGGGTGGCCGCTCGACAGCCGCTCGTGGGAGCCGCAGCTGCCCGTGCTGCTCGACGCCGGCTACCGCGTCGTGACCTTCGACATGCGGGGGTTCGGCGGGTCGAGCCGACCCGCCGACGGGTACGACTTCGACACGCTCGCCGAGGACCTGGACCGGGTGCTGACCGCGCTGGACCTGCGGGACGCGACGCTCGTCGGATTCTCGTTCGGCACCGGCGAGGCCGTCCGGTACATCGGGCGGCACGGCACGGAGCGCGTGCGCGCCCTCGTGCTGATCGAGAGCCTCGCCCCCTCCTACGCGAAGTCGGAGGAGAACCCGCAGGGCGTGGACCCCGCCGGCGTCGACGAGGTACAGGCGGCGATCCGGAAGGACCGCTACGCGTGGCTCACCGGCCTGCTCGGCAACCTGTTCAACCTGGACGAGCTGCTCGGCTCCCGGATCAGCGAGGAGACCGTGCGCGCCACCTGGCAGGCGGCGGCGGACGGCTCCCCGCTCGCGACCTGGGCGTGCCCCCGCGGCTGGCTGGAGGACTACCGCGCGGACGTCGCCCGCATCGACGTGCCGACCCTGATCGTGCACGGCACGGCGGACCGCATCCTGCCGATCGACGGCCAGGCCCGGAAGCTGCACGAGCTGCTGCCCGACGCCGACTACGTCGAGATCGACGGCGGGCCGCACGCCGTGTGCGTCACCCACGCGCCGGAGGTCAACCGGGCGCTGCTCGACTTCCTCGCGGCGCACCGGTAGCCGGACCGTGTTCGACCACTTCGAGGAGCGGCTGGTCTCCACGGCGCGCGGCGACGTCTACGCGCGGATCGGCGGCGACGGGCCGCCCGTCCTGCTGCTGCACGGGTACCCGCAGACGCACCTCGCGTGGCACGCGGCCGCGCCGCTGCTCGCCCGATCCTGCCGCGTCGTGGTGGTGGACCTGCCCGGCTACGGGCGGTCGTTCCGCCCCGTCCCCGCCCCGGACCACCGCCCGCACAGCAAGCGGGCGCTCGCGGCGGACCTCGGGCAGGTGATGACCGCGCTCGGGCACGAGCGCTTCGCGGTCGCCGGCCACGACCGGGGCGGCCGGGTCGGGTACCGGATGGCGCTCGACGCGCCGGACCGCGTCGCGGCGCTCGCGGTGCTCGACGTCGTGCCGACCGGCGACGTCTGGGCGCGCGCCGACGCGGACCTCGCGCTGCTCTACTGGCACTGGTCGTTCCTCGCCCAGCCGGCGCCCCTCCCGGAGCGCCTGATCGGCGCGGATCCGGACGCCTTCTTCGATCTGCACGTCCGCGCGCTCGGGCTGGGGAGGCGGGAGGGCCGCTACCCGCCCGCCCTGCTCGCGGCGTACCGCGCCGTGCTCGACGACCCGACCGTGGTCGAGGCGATCTGCGAGGACTACCGTGCCGGCGCGGGCGTCGACCGCGCCGACGACGACGCCGACGCCGGCCGCACGATCGCCTGCCCGGTCCTCGCGCTGTGGAGCGCCTCCGGAGCGCTCCCCCGGCTGTACGGGGACGTGCTGGACGTCTGGCGGCCGTGGACCACCGACCTGCGCGGCGAGGCGCTCGACACCAGCCACTTCCTCGTCGACGACGACCCGGAGGGCGTCGCCCGGCGGATCACCGACCTCGTCGCGCCGCGCTGAGGAGAAGCAGGAGAACCCCATGACCGACACCGCCGAGCACGACGAGCTCTCCGGCCGGCTGCGCCGCACGGAGACGCTGCACGAGCACTCCTCCATCCCCGGGCGCGACATCGTGCAGGTGCGCACCGAGATCCCGGAGGGGGTCGCCTCCGGCTGGCACACGCACCCGGGCGAGGAGGTCGGCTACATCGTCGAGGGCCGCGTGCGGATGGAGGTGCGGGACCGGCCGGCGTGCGAGCTGGCCGCCGGCGACGGGTTCCTGATCCCGCCGGGCACGCCGCACAACGCGCTCGACCTGGGCCCCGGCACCGGGGTGATGCTGTCGACGTACCTGGTCGACCCGGCGGAGGCGCTCTCGACCGTCCTCGGATGAGCGCGCGACCGGCCGGCCGGGCCGGCGGGCGGGAGCACTTCGGCAGGCTGCTGGCGCTTCAGCAGGCTGCTCGCGCTCCAGCAGGCTGCTGGGGCGCCTCCGAGCCTGCCGAAGCGCGCGCAGCCTGCTCAGGTGCTCGGGCGGGATCGCGGGCGGGCCGCCGTCGGCTCCGGCAGTCTTCGTCGGTTCCGGCAGCGCGGATCGCCCAGCTGGGCTGCCGGAGCCGACGGACGCTGCCGCGACCGACGGGATCCGAGGTCGGGTCCACTCAGCGGGGGCTCGCCCGCCTCCCGGAGCCCGGGTCGGCGTGCGCGATGTGGCCCAGCTGGCTCCAGAGCACCGCGACGAGCACCGCCGAGCCCGCGAACGCGAACCAGAAGGGCGCGACGACGCCGAACCGCTCGGCGAGCGCGCCGCCGATCACCGAGCCGAGCACCAGCCCGCCGAAGGTCGCGACGGTGTTGACGCTGGTGACCCGGCCCTGCAGCGCCTGCGGCACGGCCCGCTGCCGCACGGTGATCGACGTGGTCCCCCACACGAAGGCGTGCGCGCCGAACACCGCGAAGACGAGGTACGCGACCCACGCCGTGGTGGTCAGCGCGAGCGCGAGGTGGGTGGCGGTCTCCACGACCAGGCCGACCCGCATGAGCGCGGCGAGGGCGACCCGCCGGGTGAGCGCGCCGCACCCGATCGTCGCCACGATCCCGCCGCCCGCGATCACGGCGGTGATCGCGCCGTACCCGACGGGGCCGAGCCCGAGGCGCTCGGTCGCGTAGAGGACCAGCACCGACCAGGCGGCGCCGTAGGTCACGTTGAACAGCAGGATCGTGAGCACCAGGGTGCGCACGTTCGCGTGCGCCCACGTCCACCGCAGCGCCTCCCCGATCTCGCGGTGCGGCGCCTCCGCCTGCCGCGCGGGCGCGCGCGGCAGGACGACGCGGGTCACGAGCACCGCGCCCGCGAGCAGCAGCACGGCCTGCGCCGCGAGCGGCCACGCGATCCCCGCGGCGAAGAGCAGCGCGCCGATGGGCGGCCCGACGAGGTTCTGCAGCGTGATGAACCCGCCCAGCAGCCGCGCGTTGGCGAGCGCCAGGTCGTCGCGGTCCACGAGCGCGGGCAGCAGGGTCGCCTCCGCGTTGTCGCCGAAGACCTCGGCGACGCCGAGCGCGAGCAGGGCCGCGAGCACCAGCCCGACCCCGACCGCGTCCGTCACCACGGACGCCACGAGGACCCCCAGCACGACGACGCGCACGACGCCGGCCACGACGACGACCCGCCGCCGGTCGATCCGGTCCGTCACGACCCCGGCGACCAGGCCCAGCACGAGCGGTGGCAGCCACTGCAGCGTCGCGGCGAGCGCGACGAGCAGCGGCGACCCGGCGAGCCGCGCCACCAGCAGCGGACCGGCCGCGAGTGCGAGCCCGTCGCCGAGGTTCGACGTCCACGTCGCGGCGAGCAGCCAGCGGAAGGAGGGCCCGAGGCGCGCCGGCGCCACCGCCTCCGCCACCCGTCCCACGACCGAGCACTGTAGGACGTGCTTCGGCGCCCGGAGGATGAGAAGCACTTCGGCAGGCCGCCCGCGCTCCAGCAGGCTGCTGGGGCGCCTCCGAGCCTGCCGAAGCGCGCGCAGCCTGCTCAGGTGCTCGCAGCCTGCTCAGGTGCTCGCAGCCTGCTCAGGTGCTCGCGCCCCTGTCCGGCGCCGCGCTACCTCCCGGCGAGCCGTGCCACGTCCGGCTTGCCCGGCTTCGCGACGAAGGGGCTCGCGCAGCGGGCGAGCCCCGCCGTCAGCGCGCGCCGCTCGGCGGAGTCGACGGTCAGGCTCCATCGGTGCTTCACCGCGATCCAGCGGCGCACGGCCGTGCAGGCGGCAGCGGGTGCTGCGGGCACGGCGGGGTCCTGCGCGGCCCTCGCCCGGTGCGCCTGCGGCGACTCGGCGACGAGCGCGGAGCCGTAGCCGAGGTCGTTCGCGTACGCCGCGCGCCTCGTCGCCGACCAGGCGGAGGCGCCGCTGCTCCACGCCTCCCGCAGCGGGACCAGCTGGTCGACGTCGACCTCCGCCGCCGAGGTCAGCGTCCGGCCGTCGAAGGCGGACGTCCACCGTCCGGCGACGATCCGGCCGTGCCGGTCCCTGGTGACCCTCGTCGCCGACTCGGCCCGCAGCACCTCGGCGCGGGTGCTCGCGCCGTCGCGGTCCGCGTCGATCCAGGACCGGAACCGCGTGCGCGAGTACGAGGCCGTGTGGCGCTCCTCCGCGGTCCGCAGCCGCCCGAGCAGCGTGCGGGCCGACACCTGACCGGGCTCCGCGGCGACGGTCCGCTGCGGGACGGTGGCCTCGAACAGCCAGGCCTTCTCCAGGTCGTACCAGCTGCCGCGCTCGATGTAGCCCGTGATCTCGACCACGACGTGGGCCGGTCCCGCGGAGGCGGCGCGCGGCACGGACAGGAGCCGGTCCTGGTAGGCCCCGGGGTCCGGCGCGTCGACGACGACGCCGTCGACCAGGACCGAGAGGCTCTCGTCGCTCACGCCGCGCGGGAAGTCGAACGCGGCGGAGTCGTAGACGACGCGCAGCGTGCCGTTCGTCCACACGGCGGACACGTGTGCGCGGTTCCCGGGCGCGGCGACCGGGTTCGCCGGGGCGACGGTCATGTAGGTGCGGCCCGGCACCGGCGTGGGTTCGCCGGGGCCGGGCGTCGGCGCAGCGGAGGCGGTCGGCGAGGCCGTGGGCGAGGCGGTCGGCGCCGCCGTCGGGGCGGGGTCGGCGAGCGCCGCGGTCAGCGGGACGAGGACCGCGCCGCCGGCGAGGGCGGCTGCGGCGAGGAGCAGCAGGGGACGCGGCACCGCGCCTCCTTCGGGATCAGGGGCGGCCGACGCTACGGGCCGTGTCGCAGCACGCCGCTGCGACACGGCGGCAGGCCCGACGCGTGCGGGCGCGGCCCCCAGCAGGCGCCCGTACGGTGCAGCACCATGGGGAACGAGACGCGGTCCGGGCCGATCATGGACGGCAGCGACGACGCGACGGACGAGCAGAAGCTGGCCGGGCTGCGCGAGCAGGTCGAGCACGACCGCGCCGGCGAGGGCGAGGCCGCGAAGGCGGACGAGCTGCGCGACCGGATGGCGCAGACGGAGGTCGAGCCGGAGGAGTCGGACGACCCGCCGGCAGGGTCCTGAGCCCCTGAGCACGACGCGCCGTCCCTCCTCCGACGCCGCGCGTCGTCGCCTCAGGGACAGGACGTCGACCGTGCCGAGCCGCCTACGGTGAACCCGTGAGCGGGCACGGACACGGACACGACGTGGCGGACGACGCGATCCGCGTGAGCCGCTGGACCCGGGTCACGGTGCTCGGCCTGATCGTGCTGAGCGGGCTGGTGGCGCTGGCCGGCGTGGTGCACTGGTGGCCCGACGAGCGGCGCATCGATGCGGTGCAGGGCCTGGTCCCGTTCACCGCGAACGGGATCGTGGTCGTGCACGCGGACCTGGTCGACGTGATCCCCGCCTGCATCGCCGTGAAGACCGCGACCAGCGCCCCGTGCGGCGACTCGAAGGCGCGGATCCTCGACGGCCGGAACGCCGGGCGGACCGCCGCCGTCAGCCTCACGCCCGACGTGCTCGGCACCGGGCTGCAGGCCGGCGACCGGGTGCTGCTCCTCGACTCGAGCGGCGTCGCCGCCGGCGTCCCAGCCGGACAGTCCGCCTTCGCGTTCTACCGCGCGGATCGCGGCTCGTCGCTGCTGTGGCTCGCGATCCTCTTCATGGTCGCGGTGGTGGCGGTCGCGCTGCGCCGCGGGGTGATGGCGCTCGTCAGCCTCGGCTTCGCGGGCGTCGTGGTGGTCGGGTTCCTGCTCCCCGCGCTGCTGAGCGGCCGGCCCCCGATCCCGGTCACGCTGGTGTCCTGCGTGCTCATCCTGATCGTGATGCTCTACCTGACCCACGGCCTCTCGATGCGCACCTCCGTCGCGCTCGTCGGCGCCCTGATCGGCGTCGCGCTCGCGACGCTGCTGGCCTGGGCCGGCATCACGGGCGCGCGCCTCGGCGGGCTCGGCGACGACTCCGCCACCCTGCTCACCTTCAACGTGCACTGGGTGCACGTGCAGCAGCTGGTCGTCGCGTCGGTGCTGCTCGCCAGCCTCGGCACCCTGAACGACGTCACGGTCACCCAGGTCTCGGCGCTGTGGGAGCTGCGCAGCGCCTCCGCCGCCATGTCCCGCTGGCGGCTGCTAAGCAGCGCGATGCGGATCGGGCGCGACCACGTCGCGTCGACCGTGTACACGCTCGTCTTCGCCTACCTCGGCACCGCGCTCGTGCTGCTGGTCGCGATCCGGCTGTACGGCGGCACCCCCTACGACTTCCTCACCGCCGAGGACGTCGCGGAGGAGGTCGTGCGCACCCTGGTCGGCGGCATCGCCGTGGTGCTGACCATGCCCATCACGACGGCGATCGGCACGCTCGTCGTCGCCGGCGCCTCCCCGACCGCTGACCCGGCCGCGCCGGCGGGGCCGCCGACCCGTGCGCCGCGGACGGTCGCGCGGCGCGCGACCTACGCCGCTCCCGCCTCGGTCGACCGGTACCGGCGGCTGCCGGCGAACCCCTGGGACGTCGACTGAGCGCTACCCGACCGCGACGCGCGGGTCGATCAGCCCGTAGACGACGTCGACCACGAAGTTCGCGACGGTGATCAGGAACGCGGCGAACAGGGTCACGCCGACGACCGTCTGCAGGTCGGTGGTGCCGACGGCGGTGATCAGCAGCGAGCCGAGCCCCTGCATCGAGAACACCTTCTCGGTGATGACCGCGCCGCCCAGCAGCGTGCCGAGGTCGAGCCCGAACACGGTGACGACCGGGATCAGCGCGTTCCGCAGCCCGTGCCGGATCACCACCGCCGGCTCGCTGAGGCCGATCGCGCGAGCCGTGCGGATGTGGTCCTGACCCAGCTGGTCGATCACCTCCGCCCGGGTCAGCCGCGCGTACACCGCGGCGCTGATGAACGCGAGCGCGCACCACGGCAGCAGCAGGTGCAGGGCCCAGCCGGCCGGGTCCTCGGTCAGCGGCTCGTACCCGCCGGTCGGCAGCCAGCCGAGCGTGAAGCCGAACAGCAGGATCGCGAGCAGGCCGACGAGGTAGGCGGGGGCGGAGACGCCGGCGATCGCGACGGTCATGATCGTGCGGTCCAGCGCGCGCCCGCGGCGGACCGCGGCGACCGTGCCTGCCGCGACGCCGGCGACGAACCAGAGCAGCGCGGCGCCGACCGCGATCGACGCGGTCACGGGGAGGCGCGTGACGATCAACTCGGTGACGGGCGTGCTCAGCTGGAAGGAGTAGCCGAAGCACGGCGCCGGGCAGTCGACGACGCCGGTACCCGACCCGAAGCGGCGGCCCGTGACGATGCCGGCGAGGTAGTTCCACAGCTGCCCCCACCAGGGCTGGTCCAGCCCGAGGTAGCGCTGCGCCGCCGCGTAGTTCTCGGGCGTGCAGGGCTTGCCGCACGACAGGCGGGCCGGGTCCGCCGGCAGCACCGTGAAGATCAGGAACGTCACCACGGCGACGACGAGCAGCACGAGGACGATGCCGCCCAGCCGGGCGGCGAGGAACCGCAGGACGTTCATCGGCCGGCCACCGCCCGCTCGTCCGTTCCCGGAGTCGCCGCGCTCCTGCGGCCGCGCGAGACCCTCGGGTCCAGCGCGTCGCGGAGGCCGTCGCCGAACGTGTTGAACGCGAGGGTCAGCAGGAACAGCGCGCCGCCCGGGAACACGAGGTAGGCGGGATCGACCCCGAACCAGGCGACCGCGTCGCCGATCGAGCGGCCCCACGAGGGCGTGGGCGGCGGCACCCCGACCCCCAGGAACGACAGCGCCGCCTCCGTGCCGATCGAGGCGGGGATCAGGATCGTCGCGTAGACGATGATCGTCGCGCCGACGTTCGGCAGCAGCAGGCGCAGCAGCACGTGCCCGGCCGGCGCGCCCATCGCCTCCGCCGCCGTGACGAAGGTGCGCGAGCGCAGCGACAGCACCTGCCCGCGGATCACGCGGGCGACGGCGGGCCAGCCGAAGAACCCGATGATCAGCACGATCAGCAGCGGCTTCGGGAAGCTCGCGGCGACGATCGCGGTCAGCGAGATCATGAAGACGAGGCTCGGGAAGCCGAGCATCACGTCGATCACCCGGCTGACGACGCGGTCGACCCAGCCGCCGAAGTAGCCGGCGACCAGGCCGACGGCGACGCCGACGAGCACGGAGGCGACGGAGGCGCCGACCCCGACGAGGATCGAGGTGCGGGCGCCGAACAGCACGATGGCGAACAGGTCGCGGCCCGACAGCGGCTCGACGCCGAACCAGTGCTGCCACGAGATGCCGCCGCCCGGGCCGCGCGGCGCCCCCGAGTCGTCGAGCGCCGACACGTGGTATCGGTAGGGGTCCTGGCCGTTGATCGCGGTGATCGCCGGCGCGAGCACGGCGCCGACGACGAAGAGCACGATCACGATCGCCCCGGCCAGCGCCCACGGGTCGCGGCGGAGGTGCTGCCAGGCGTTCATCGCCGCGCCTCCAGCAGCAGCCGCTGCTCGCGGCGCACCGCCTGCGCGTCCGGGTCCGGCACCGGCACGGCGGCGAGCAGCCGCCGCGTGTACGGGTCGGCCGGGTCGGTCAGGACGCGGTCGGTCGGTCCCTGCTCGACGACCCGGCCGTCGCGCAGCACCACGACCGTGCCGGCCAGCCGCCGTACGACGGCGAGGTCGTGGCTGATCAGCAGGCACGCGAAGCCGAGCCGGGACTGCAGGTCCGCCAGCAGATCGAGCACGGCCGCCTGCACCGACACGTCGAGCGCGCTCGTCGGCTCGTCGGCGATGAGCAGGTCGGGGTTGAGCGCCAGCGCCCGGGCGATGGCGACCCGCTGGCGCTGCCCGCCGGACAGCTCGTGCGGGTAGCGGTCCGCGAAGCCGGCAGGGAGGCGGACGGCCTCCAGCAGCTCGGCCACCCGCTCCGCGCGCGACTGCGCGGACCGGTCGGTGTGCAGCTGCAGCGGCTCCGCGATGCTCCAGCCGACGGTCGCCCGCGGGTTCAGGGACGACGCCGGGTCCTGGAAGACGGACCCGATCCGGGCGCGTACGGCCCGCCGGGCGCGCCGCCCGGCGCGGCGCAGGTCGACGCCCGCGACGGTCGCGCTGCCCGCGGACAGGGGGACGAGCCCGACCAGCGCCCGGCCGGCGGTCGACTTGCCGGAGCCGGACTCCCCGACCAGGCCGACGACCTCGCCTGCGCCGATCCGAAGGTCGACGCCGTCCAGCGCGGCGAGGGCCCTCCCCCGCCGCCGGTAGGACACGACCGCCCGGTCGAGCACCGCGACGGGCTCGGCCGTCGCGACCGGCTCGGTCGTCACGACGCCCGTCGCGCCGAGCGACGGCACGGAGGCGAGCAGCTCGCGGGTGTACGGGTGCTGCGGGTCCCGCAGCACGGATCGCGCGGTGCCCGCCTCCACGGCCTCGCCGGCGCGCAGCACGAGCACGTCGTCGGCCAGGTCGGCGACGACGCCCATGTCGTGGGTGATGAGCAGGATCGCCGTGCCCCTGTCCGCCGCGAGCGACCGGAGGAGGTCGAGGATGCCCGCCTGCACGGTCACGTCCAGGGCGGTCGTCGGCTCGTCGGCGATCAGCGCGACGGGGTCGTTCGCGAGCGCGGTCGCGATCATCGCGCGCTGCAGCTGGCCGCCCGAGAGCTGGTGCGGGAAGGACCCGGCGATCCGCTCCGGGTCGGGCAGACCGACGGAGGTCAGCAGCGAGCGCACCCGCTGCCGCACCGCGGGCCCGCGCCCCCGCGCGTGCGCGCGGATCGCCTCCGCGATCTGGTCGCCGATCCGGTAGACCGGGTCGAACGCGCTCATCGGCTCCTGGAACACCGTGCCGATGCGCGCGCCGCGCACGGACCGGAGGGTCGCCGGCGGGGCCCCGAGCAGCTCCTCGCCCTGCAGCCGGATGCTGCCCGACAGGGTGGCGGTGGCGGGCTGCAGCCCGAGCACGCTCATCGCGGTGAGGCTCTTGCCCGAGCCGGACTCCCCCACGAGCGCGAGCACCCGGCCCGCGCGCAGGTCGAAGCCGACCGAGTCGACGACCCGGCCGGCCTCTTCCCCGAACCCCACGACGAGGTCGCGGACCGCGAGGACCGTGGTGTCCTCCGCGGCGGCCGTCACCTCGTGATGGTGAGCGTCATGTAGTCCGGGTACGCCGGGAACGACGGGATGAAGAAGTTCCCGATCCCCGAGCCGCGCAGGAACGACTGCTTCGCGTAGATCAGGGGCACGACCGGGGCGTCGGCCATGATCCGCCTGTCGACGGCGGCCCAGGCGGCCTGCGCCTTCGTCTGGTCCACCTCCGCCTGCGCGGCGGCGATCGCGGCGTCGACGTCGGCGTTCCGGTACTGCGACACGTTGTAGTTGCCGTTCCCGATCTGGCTCGAGTCGAACAGCGGCGAGATGTTCGAGTTCGCGGACGGGAAGTCCGGCTGCCAGCTCATCAGCGCGAGGTCGAACGTCGGGTCGCTCGCGGCGACGTCCGTGTAGAAGGCGTCGGCGTCCTCGGTCTTCAGGGTGACGGCGATGCCGGCGCGCTGCAGCCCCTGCTGGACGGCCTGCGCCTGGGCGAGGGAGGCGGCGTCGTTCTGGGTGAGCAGCGTCAGCTTCAGCGCGGACACCCCGGCGTCGGACAGCAGGCCCTTCGCCTTCGCGACGTCGCCGGTCTCCGGCGCCGCGTACAGGTCGTAGTCCTGGCGTCCGGCGATGCCCGGCGTGATCAGGGTGGAGGCGGAGGTGCCGGCCTGCGCGCCGCCCGAGGCGACGAGGTACGACCTCTTGTCGACCGCGTACTCGAGCGCCTGCCGCACCTTCAGCCGCTTGAGGTCGCCGCGCTGCGTGTTGATCGCGAGGTACTGGATCGGGCCCGCGTTCGACGTCGCGACCCGGGCCTTGGCGGCCGGGTTCCCGTTCACCGCCGCGAGGTCCGAGGCACCGAGGTACTGCGCGCCGAACGCGGTCGCGTATGCGCCGGTGCCGTTCACCAGGTTCTGCACGGTCGTCGTCTGGTTCTGGCTCTCCTGGATCACGACCTCGTCCGCCGCCGCGGTGCGCACCGAGTCGGTCCTCCTCGACCAGTGCGGGTTGCGCGACAGCGTGATCGCGGTGCCGTCCTTGATCGAGTCGACCTTGTACGGGCCGGAGGTGATCGGCGCCTTCGCGTACGCGACGGGGTTGCCGTTCGACTCCTTCACCGGCGAGAAGGCCGGCATGGACGCGATCCACGGCCAGTCGCCGAAGGCCTTGTTCAGGTGGAAGACGATCGTCTTCGCGTCCGGGGTCTCGATCGACCCGAGCTGCTTGCCGTCGAACGGCCCCTGGTAGGCGTCGCCGCCTTCGAGCAGCGTCTTGTGGTAGCTGAGGCCGCCCTGCAGCTGGTCGCTGAAGGAGCGCTCGATCCCGTACTTGATCGCCGCGCTCGTGATCGCGCTGCCGTCGGAGAACTTCAGGCCGTCCTTCAGCGTGTAGGTCCAGGTCCTGCCGCCGTCGCTCGCCTCCCCCGTCGTGGTCGCGAGGTCGGGCACGACCTTCGCGTCCTGCCCCTTCTGCACGTCCCAGGTGGTGAGGCGGCGGTCGAGCAGGCTGAGGGTGGTCGTCGCGAGGTTCTGGCTGGAGGCGGGGTCGAGGCCCACGGTGCTGGCCGGCGTCAGGATGGTCAGGGTGCCGCCGCTCTGCTTCGTGGCCGATCCGCCGCCGCTGCACGCGGTCAGGGTCAGGGCGGTCGCGGCGAGCAGGGCGACGAGTGGGGTCTTGCGCATCCCTCCAGCCTGAACGATCCAACGGTCGGGTCCGCACCGTGTGACGTCCTGTTGCTCCGTCGGCGACGCGGGGACGGGGCGACGCGGTTCCGCGGGGACCGGGCGACCCGGCGTCAGCGGGTCCGGGTGGACGCCCAGCGGTCGCGCTGCGGGCGCGGCCCGGTGTCCGGGTCGCGCAGCAGGGCGCGGAGGTCCTTCCGCACGAAGGCGCGGAGGCGCTGCTCCCGCCGCGCCGCGTAGTCCGGGTCCCGACCCGGATCCGCCGCGACCGTCGCGGCCACCGCGCGGCCGTACTCCTCCGCCGCGTCCTCCTGCGCCTGCCGCACGAGGGCGACGAGCAGCCCGGCGTCGTCGGCCGCGGCGCGCAGCGCGGCCGCGAGCCCGCGGTGCACGTCGGGCCGGCGCCCCTGCTCCTCCCGCGCCAGCTGCTCGCGGACGGGGAGGCGGTCGTCCGCCGGCAGGGCGGCGACGATCGGCTCGAGGCGGAGCGCGGTGCGCTCGTTCTCGGCGGCGAGCGCGAGCAGCTCCTCCCGCGCGAGGCGCTCGAACCCGGTCCGGTCGAAGTCGAGGTGGTCCCGCAGGGCTGCGACGAGGATGCGGTTCTTCAGCGTCATCCTGATCGCGACGTGCGCGATGAGCAGGCCGTCGGTGACCACCGCGTCGATCGGGGCGAGCGGCTGCACGGGCTGCTCGCGCCGGGCGGCGTAGTCGACGGCGAGCGCGCGCACCTGCGGCGGCACGACGTCCCGCCACTGCTGCGCCGCCGGGCCGCCGCGCGCCGCGCCGCCCGCTCCGGAGGCGAGCCGCACGCCCGCGGCCTGCAGGTGGGTCGACACCGACTCCCCGAGCCGCTGCCACCCGTGCGTCGTGGTCACAGGACCCCTTCTACTCCTCCCGCCTGCTCACCGGCCGCCACGGGTCGCGGGCGTGGGCCAGCCACACCTCGTCGGGGTCGAGCGCGCGGATCAGCCGCTGCCCCTCGGTCCGCGGCTCGTCCAGGTCGCCGAACGTGACCGCGGTGTCCCCGGCGATCACGCTCGTCCGCCCCTCCTGCTGCACGACGACGACCTGCGAGCCGCGGGTGTGGCCCGGCGCGGGCAGCAGCCGGACGCCGGGCAGCAGCTCGAGCTCGCCGTCCACGGGCACGTACCGCACGCCGGGCGCCTCCACCCACTCCCGGATCGTGTAGTCGGCGAGGTGCAGCGCGTCGTCCAGCTCCTGCCGCTGCACGTGGACCGGCCGGCCGGCGAACAGGTGGTTGCCCCCGCAGTGGTCGAAGTGGAGGTGGGTGTTCACGACGAGGTCGATGGTCGCCAGGTCGAGGTCCTGCGCGTCGAGCGGCGTGAGGAGCGGGTCCATGTCCGCGACCGCGGGATGCGTCTCGGTCATGCCGGTGTCGACCAGCACCCGGCCGTCCGGGTGGTCGATGAGGTGGACCAGGACCGGCATGCGGCCGTCCTCGACGAGCAGCTCGGCGACCTGCACCGGCGTGATCGTGATGCGACCGGCCATCGTCCGCCGCCCCCTCCCGTCCGGTCGAGCGGACCGGGCAGGGCCACCGTAGGGACACGCCGCGGGTCGCGCCAGGGGCCGCCCGCGCCGCGGCCGCCTCGGCGTAGCGTCGGGTGGCTGCGTGGAAGGGGGCGCGATGCGCGCGGAGCACGATGCGACCCGTCGCGCCCTCCTCGTGGGTGGCGCGGGTCTCGGGGTCGCCGGGCTGCTCGCGGCCTGCACGGACGCCCGGCGGCCGGCGCCGTCCCCCACCTCCCCCTCCGCGTCGGCGTCCGCGGGACCCGAGTCGTGGGAGTCGCTCGCGGCGGCGACGACCGGCCGGCTGCTGCGGCCCGGGTCGCCCGGCTGGGACGCCGCGCGGGTGCTGCGCAACCCGCGGTTCGACGGCGCCGACCCGCTCGGGATCCTCCGCGTCGCGGGGACGGACGACGTGATCGCGGGGCTCGCGTTCGCCCGCGCCTCCCGCACGCCCGTCGCGCTGCGGGCCGGCGGGCACTCGTACACCGGCTGGTCGGCCGGCGGCGCTCCGGGCACGGCCGTGCCGCGGTCGCTGGTGCTCAGCACCGCGGGCCTCGACTCGGTGACCCTGTCGGCCGACGGCGCGACCGTCACGATCGGCCCCGGCGCGCGGCTGCTCGACGTGTACGGGCGCCTGGCCGCCGCCGGGCGGGCGATCGGCGCCGGCTCGTGCGCGACCGTCGGCATCGGCGGGCTGACCCTCGGCGGCGGCCTCGGCGTGCTGGTCCGGTCGTTCGGGCTGACCTGCGACCAGCTGACCGGCGCGACCCTGGTCACCGCGGACGGGCGCGTGCACGAGGTGTCGGACCGCGTCGAGCCCGATCTGCTCTGGGCCTGCCGCGGCGGCGGCGGCGGCACGCTCGGCGTCGTCACCTCGCTGACCTTCCGCACCCAGCCGGCACCCGACGTCCTGATGTTCGAGGTGGTGCTGCCGTGGTCCGCCGCCGCGCGGGTCGTCGACGCGTGGCAGCGGTGGGCGCCCGTCGCGGACCGGCGGCTGTGGTCCTCGCTGAAGCTGCTCGGCGGCTCCCTGCACCCCTCCGGGCCCCGCGTCGCGGTCATCGGGGCGTGGACCGGGCCGAAGGCCGGCGCCGACGCCTCCGTCGACGGGTTCGTGCGCGCCACCGGGGCGACGCCGCTGGCGCACACCGCGACGGCGACGACCTACGGCGACGCGATGCGCCGGTACGCGGGCGGCGGCCAGCGGGTGTCGGAGGCGGCGACCTCGTCGATCGGGTCGCGGCGCCTCTCCGCCGCCGAGATCGCGACGCTGGTCGGCCAGGTGGAGCGGGCGCAGTCCGTCGCCGGCCTGACCGAGGGCGGGGTCGCGCTCGACGCGCTGGGCGGCGCCGTCGCGGCGGTGGGCGCCTCGGCCACCGCGTTCCCCTGGCGGTCGGCGCTGTGGACGGCGCAGTACACGGCGACCTTCGCGGATGGCGCGGACCCGGCCCCGTTCGACGCGTACGTGCGGGGGTTCCGCGCGGCGATGGCGCCGGCGTGGGGCACGGCCGCGTACGCGAACTACTGCGACGCCGCGATCCCCGATCCGTCGGCGTACTTCGGCGCGAACACCCCGCGGCTGCGGGCGATCGCGCAGCGCGCCGACCCGCAGGGCCTGTTCGCCCAGCCGCACTGGGTCTGAGGAGCGCGGTTCACTCCTCGGTCGCCGGAGCTCGCGATCGGCCGCGACCCGCTGGGACGACCGGCCCGATCCGGGCGGTATCGGATCGTTCCGGGACGCGTCAGGGCTTCGCGGAGCAGAGCACCTTGGCCAGCGGCCACGCCGGCACGGCCTGCCGCGAGCCGTCCGGGTCGGGCACGACGGCGGTCTGCTCCAGCCGGATCCGGGAGTTGCCGGTGAGCGCGATGCCGAAGGCCGCGGTCGCGCCGACCGCGAGATCCGCCCGCCGCGCCGCTGTCGCCCCGTCGAGCACGACGGTGAAGGTGGCGGTCGTGTCGGAGGCGCTGCGGTCGGCGAGCCCGACGGTCGCGCTGAAGGCGGCGCAGCGCTCGCCGAGCGCGAAGTCGCTGCTGGTCGTCGCGGTGCGCGTGCTCGATCCGGCGAGCACCCGCGGGTAGCCGGTGCCCGCCACGGTCAGCGCGTCCGACGGGTGCGGGGCGGTCGATCCGGCGGGTGCGACCTTCGACGCGATCGGCTGGTCGACGAGCGGGAACCACCGCCACACGGTGACGGCGCGCGTGCCGGCCGACGGCTTCAGCGTCGCGGAGCCGGCGAAGCCGACGCGGTAGACCTGCCTGCCGACGCCGGCCGCCCGGGCGACGAGCACGAACGTGCTCGACGGCGACACCGTGGCGGCCGCGGCGACGGGGATCCACCGGGACCCGCGGTGGACCTGCAGGTGCAGCGTCATGCCGACCAGGTTGCCGGAGGTGGTGCCTCGCAGCGTGAGGTCGTCGCCCGCCAGCGTGAACGACCCGGTCGTCGAGGCGTCCGTGATCGACTTCAGGGTCACCGACGTGGTGCCCTTGCCGGCCGCCTCCGCCGACGATGCCGTGACGAGCGGGAGCACGGCAGCCAGCAGGGCGGTGGTCGCGACGGCGAGCAGGGCGGCGCCGATCCGGCGGAGACGGGCGGTGTCCGAGTGGCGACCGAGCATCGTGGGTCCTTCGATTCCGACTGCTGATCAGGGCGGACGCACTGTAGGCCGGGCTGCGCGGCGGGGACCAGCCGTCCCTCCCGCAAACAACCCGCACGATCGGGCGCTCGGAGGATCAGCGGAACGCCTGCAGGCCCGTGATCCGCTCGCCGAGGACCAGGGTGTGCACCTCGTCCGTGCCTTCGTAGGTGCGCACCGACTCCAGGTTGCTCGCGTGCCGCAGCGGCGAGTGCTCGAGCGTGACCCCGTCGCCGCCGAGCACCGTGCGCGCGGTCCGCGCGACCTCGATCGCCACGCGGGTGTTGTCGAGCTTCGCGAACGAGATCATGTGCGGCTCGAGCCGACCCGCGTCCTTGAGCCGCCCGATCCGGAGCGCGACCAGGTGCGCCTTCTGGATGCCCAGGGCCATGTCGACCAGCTTCTGCTGCGTCAGCTGGAAGCCCGCGATCGGGCGGCCGAACTGCGTGCGGCGCAGCGCGACCGCGAGCGCCTGGTCGAAGCTGTCGCGGGCGGCGCCCACGGCCCCCCACGCGATCCCGTACCGGGCCTCGTTCAGGCAGGCGAACGCGGCTCGCAGCCCGATCGCCTGGGGCAGCGCCGCGCTCTCGGGCAGCCGGACGCCGGAGAGGGTGACGTCGCACTGGATGGAGGCGCGCATCGACAGCTTCTGCGGGATCGGCACCGCGCGGAACCCGGGCGTCGCGGTCGGCACGAGGAACCCGCGGATCCCCTCCTCCGTCCGAGCCCAGATCACCGCGACATCCGCGATCGAGGCGAGGCCGATCCAGCGCTTCGATCCGTCGAGCACCCACTCCCCCGCCTGCAGCCGGGCGGTCGTCAGCATGCTGGACGGGTCGGACCCGGCGGTCGGCTCGGTGAGGCCGAAGCAGCCGATCGCCTCCCCGCCGGCCATCCGCGGCAGCCAGTCCGCCTTCTGCTGCTCGGAGCCGAACCGCGAGATCGCCGTCATCGCGAGGGAGCCCTGCACGGACACGAAGGTGCGGATGCCGGAGTCGCCGGCCTCCAGCTCCTGCATCGCGAGCCCGTACTCGACGGCGGAGCGGCCCGCGCAGCCGTACCCGGAGAGGTGCATGCCGAGCAGGCCGAGCGCGGCCAGCTCCGGGATCAGCTCGACCGGGAAGCGGGCCTGCTCGAACCAGCCGGCGATGTGGGGCCGCACGCGCCGGTCGACGAGCTCGCGCACCGAGCCGCGCACCGCGAGCTCCGCGCCGCTGAACTCGCTGTCGAGGTCGAGAAGGTCGCTCGCGCTGGCCACGTCGCTCCTGCCGTCGGACTGCCGGGACTCCATCATCCGATCGTCGGCCGCTCCCGCGCGCGCCTCCCCGGGATCGCCCGCCGGGTGGACAGGTCGCGGCGGCTGCGGCGGTCGGCGTCGAAGCGGTGGCCGCCGAGGAGCGGGGGCGGCTCGGTGCGAGCGTCCCCGGAGGCGACCCAGTCGACGACCGCCTCCGTCGCCGCCTCGTCGAGCACCTCCCCGAACCACACCGGCTCGATACCGGCCTCGCGCCCCTGCCGACCGGGCGAGACGACCACGACGTTCGAGCGGTCGCACGCGTCGAGGCACCGGCTGGCCACGACCGTGGCGTGCTGCCCGTCGAGCGCCTCCCGGAGCCGCGCCAGCTGCCCGGCGTGGTCGACGCGCGGGTGCGTGCGGCGGCTGCCGCAGTCGCCGCCGCGGCACACCACGACCTCGGGCTGGTCGGCCTCGAGCCGGCCTCGCCAGCGGTCCAGGCGTCTCGACATGGCTGCTCCCTCGTGCTCGGCGGACCCTGCAATCCTGCGCGACCCGTGCTGCGCAGCCGTTCAGGTCGGCCCCCGCCTCGCAGGACGAGCCGGGCGCTGTCGTCAGCGCCGCTCCGCCGCCTGCCGGCGGTGTCGCTCCGCGGTGCGGGCGGTGCTCCGCAGCGCCAGCACCAGCAGCCCGATGACGACCGCCGCCGCGACCACGACGCCGAGGACCATCCCGATGACGAGATCGGTCGCCGCCCACACGCCCTGACCGGTGTCGTTGCAGACCACGGTCCCCTCCACGCAGGACCGGATCAGCGGAAGCATCCCCGCACGCTACGGCGCGGCGGGCCCGGCTCCAAGTGCCGCCCCACCCGCGGACTTGCCACTTTCCGCACGCGACACGCCGCAGAGGGTGCCGAAAGTGGCAAGTGTGCGGTTCGGACGGTCCGCGCGGGCTACCTCGTCTTCGCGGTGATCCGGCCGCGCTCGAAGGGCTGCGTCGTGATGCCCTTCGCGGTGGTCGCGGAGGCGGTCGGCCAGCCCAGCGCACCGCCGGGGCCGCCCTTCGCGAGGTACCGCTTCAGGATCGGCGCGACGACCGCTGCCGTGCCCGCCTTGGAGGCGTAGATCGCGCCGTTCGTGAACGCGACGACGGAGCCGCCGCGGCCCGCGGTCACCCGCGTCGTCGCGCCCGGCCAGCCGAGCGGCCCCGCGGTGCCGCCCTGCCGGTTGAACCTGCTGAGCACCGTGCCGGTGAGCGCGTGCGTGCCGCCGGCGACCGAGGAGTAGATCGTGCCGCCGGTGAACCGCTGCGCGGTCCCGCCGCCGTTCACCGTCGAGGTGGTCTGCGACGCGCGCGGCAGGCCGAGCGGGCCCGCCGCGCCCTGGTGCGCCGTCCAGTTCCGCCACGTCGCGCCGGTCACGGCGAACACGCCCGTCGCCGTCGTCACGACGACGCCCTGCTGGAACGCCTGCGACGTGAGCGTGACCCCCTTCGCCTTCACCGTGGTGACCGCACCCGTCGGCCAGCCGAGCGCGCCCGCCTCCGCGCCCTGCTGCAGCCACCGGGCGAGGACGGGCGCACGTACCGTGGTCGACGCCGTCGGGGTGATCACGAGCCGTCCGCCGGAGAAGGCCTGCTGGGTGCCGCCGGTGCTCACGACCGCGTCGGCGATCGGCCAGGACAGCGCGCTCGCCCCGCCTCCGGCCTTCGACCACGCGGCGAGCATCGCGCCACCTACGACCCAGGCGCCGCCCGAGGTCGAGACGATGACGCCGTGCTCGAACGGCTGGTTCAGCGGGCCGCCGACGACCGGCGCCGTCGCGCCTCCGGTCGGCCAGCCCAGCACGCCGGTCGGGCCGCCGGTGGCCGTGTACTTCTGCAGCGCCGCGCCCTGCAGGCCGACGGTGCCGCGGGCGGAGGTGTACAGCGCGCCGCCGGCGAAGGTCTGCGTCGCGCCGGAGGCGACCGCGGTGACGGAGCCGGTCGGGTCGCCGAAGACGCCGGCCGAGCCTCCGGCCGAGGTCCACGCCGACGTGATCGACGCCGCGGCCGCTGCGAGCGGATCCGCGGCGGCGACGCGCGGCGACCCGAACCAGCTCGTGAACCAGAGGAAGAAGTTGCGGTTGCCGTAGGCGGAGCAGGCGTCGCCGATGCCCCAGCCCGCCGCGAGCGCCGCCGCGTTCGGCTGGTAGGGCGTGTAGTAGTACAGGCTCGCGGTGGCCTTGTTCTGGATCGTGATCGTCCCCGCTCCGCACGCGGCGCTCGGGTTGTAGAGCACCGCGTTCGCCCGGCCGACCGGGAACCAGCTGTAGACCGACGGGTAGGGGGTACCGGGACCTGTGCCGACCGGGTTCGTGTAGCGCACGAGCCAGTACGCGACGCCGTACAGCTGGTTGAACAGGCCGTACTTGGCCGGGTCGCAGGCCGCGGTGTCCGGGCAGCCGAGCCCGGTCGCCTTGCGGTAGACGGAGGCGACCGTCTCGCTGCCGCCCGGCTTGCGGCCGGTGACGAGCGTCTGCTCCTTCTGCAGCATCACGAGGATCACCCGCGGGTTCACGCGGCAGGCGGCGGCCGCCGTCGCGATGACCTGGGCGACCGACTGCGCGAGCGCCGCCGGCACCGCGGCGCACATCGGGTTCGCGGCGAGCGCGGGCACGTCGACCGTGACGGACCTCAGGCAGGTCGCACCGGTCGCGCACGTCGGCTGCTTCGCGTCGAGGAACGCCTGGATCGCGGGCGCGGTCATGGTCGACGGATCGAACATCACCGCGTCGTCGATGATGTCCGCCGGGTCGAACGCGTCGAGCGCGCCGGCGGCGAGCGCCGGCTCGGGCCGCACGCTCGTCCCCGCGAACCCGGCGACGACGAGCGCGAGGGCGACCGCGGACGCGATCCCGGGCCTCCTGCGGCTGCGCGCGCGCACGGTCGGCTCCCCCACGCGAAGCACCGTAGGTGGCGATCGCCGCTGCGCGAGCCTCCGCCACCGCCCCAGTAGTGGTGCAGACGCGGCGTGGCGTGCGCTCCCGAACGAGGACTTGCCACGACACGCCCTCCTTGCGATCGGGGAAGGGCATCCGGTGACAAGTCCTCGTTCCTCCCGAGCGGCCGCCTACTGGAGCACGACGACGCCGACGATCGCGGCCACCGAGGCGACGAGCACGACCCCGAGCACCAGCGGCGGGACGAGCGCCGACGCGGGCAGCCGCAGCCGGTCGTTCGCGATCCGCCTGGCCCGCAGCAGCAGCACCGGCAGGGCGATCGCGACCCCGACCAGGCCGGCGACGCCGAGCAGCAGGGCCACCGCAGCTGCCGTCATGCCTGGACGGTAGTTCGATCGACGGCCGAGGTCACCTGCGCTTCGCGAACGGGACCCCGCGGGTCGTAGCGTGGCGACCGTGACCGATGCGGGTAGGCACGCGGTGCTGGGACTGGGCGGCGTCTTCCTCCGGGTGCGGGATCCGGAGGCGCTCGGCGGGTGGTACCGCGACCACCTCGGGCTGGACGTGCAGGACTTCGGCAACGGCGGCTTCGGTGCGATGCTGCCGCTCGGGACGCCCGGCTACCAGCTGTGGACGGCGTTCCCGCAGGACACCGCGGCGCTCGGCGCGGCGACGCAGCCGGTGATGCTGAGCTTCCGCGTCGCGGACCTCGACGGCCTGCTCGCGCAGCTGCGGGCCGACGGGGTCGAGGTCGACCAGCGGGTCGAGCGCAGCGAGTACGGCGTCTTCGGCTGGTGCGTCGACGGCGAGGGCAACCGCGTCGAACTCTGGCAGCCGCCCTCCGAGTAGCGCTCGCGCCGGTCAGTGCCACCCGGCCAGGCGCAGCAGCGCCGCGGTCACGGCCGCCAGCACGACGACCACGATGAAGGGGGCGCGGAGCAGCAGCGCGAGGATCGCGACGACCAGGCCGGCCGCGCGGGCGTCGAGCACCAGGTGGGTGCCGGTCGAGAACGTCTGCAGCACGACGAGCGAGGCGAGCAGAGCGGCCGGCAGCATCGTCGTCACCGTGGTCGCCCGCGGGTTCCCCAGCACCCTCGGCGGCACCACGTAGCCCGCGAGCTTCAGCGCGTAGGCGACCGCGGAGGCGACCAGCACCGCGACCCACGTGCTCAACCCGCCGCCTCCGGCTGCGTGGGACGACGCCCGGGCCAGAACCAGGCGATCACCGAGCCGACGACTGCGGCGGCCAGCACCGGCAGCCCCTGCGGCAGCACCGGGATCAGCGCGAGGGTCACGACCGCGCCGGCGATCGCGATCGCGACCGGCTCCCGCGCCGTGAGCCGGGGCCAGAGCAGCGCGACGAACGCGGCGGAGGCGGCCGCGTCGAGCCCGAACCGCTTCGGGTCGCCGAGCGCGTCGCCCGCGAGCGCGCCGACGAGCGTCATCACGTTCCAGCCGGCGTAGATGCCGATCCCGGTCACCCAGAAGCCGAGGCGGCGCAGCGGCGGCGTCGCCTGCGCCACCGCGACGGCCGTCGACTCGTCGATGGTCAGCTGCGCGATCGCGAACCGCCGCCAGCCCTTCGGCAGCATCGTCGGCCCGAGCTGCAGGCCGTACAGCGCGTTCCGAACCGCGAGCAGCGACGCGGCGGCGACGGCGGCGCCGACCGTCCCTCCGCCGCCGAGGATGCCGATCAGCGCGAACTGGGACCCGCCGCTGAACAGCAGCAGCGACAGGGCGCAGGTCTGCAGCACGGTGAGGCCGCTCGCCACCCCGAGCGCGCCGAAGCTGATGCCGTACAGCCCGGTCGCCACCGCGACCGAGAGGCCCTGCCGCACCACGGCGGCGCGCTCGCGCTCGTCGCCCATGCAGCGATCGTGGCAGGTCGCGCCGCTCGCCTCCCTCTCGCGGATCCGGATGGATGACGCGACACGCCGTCCGAGCGCGCTCAGCGCCGGCGTGTCGCGCAAGCCGTCCGGATCCGCGCAAGGAATCCGGATCCGCGAATCGTGCGGAGCCGCGTCAGGAGGCGGCGATGCGGCCGCGCGCGTCGTCGATCACGCGCATCACCTGCACGACCTCGTCGTGCGGGTGGAGGGGGGACTCGAGCCGGCCCTCCGCGACGTAGGACGCGAACGCGGTCGCCTGGTAGCCGAGCCCGTCGTGCAGGGCGTCGAAGCGGCCGTCCCGCCACGTCGCGACCTCCTCCGAGCCGATGCCGCCGAGCGTCACCTCGATGCCGGTCGGGCCGAAGAAGGGGCTCAGCATCCGCACGTGCCCGGCCGACCCGGCGACGCGCGCCTCCACCGGCAGGGCGGCGACCAGGGAGGTGGCGAGCAGGCCGTCCGCGCCGCCCCGGCCCGTCACCGCGAGCGCCGCACTGCTGTCGACGTCGCCGTCCTGGCTGCCGGAGGCGGACACCAGCCGCAGCGGGCCGATCACGGAGGAGGCGAACGAGATCGGGTAGACGCCCGCGTCGAGCAGCGCACCGCCGCCGAGCGCCGGGTCCCAGAGCCGGTTCGACCGGTCGTCGGGCGCGACGAAGCCGAAGTCCGCGATCACCAGCCGCACGTCGCCGATCACGCCGTCGGCGATCACCTGCCGCAGGATCGAGGACTGCGGCAGGTACCGCGTCCACATCGCCTCCATCACGAGCACGCCCGCGGCGCGGCCGGCGTCGACGATCGCCTGCGCCTCGTCGGCGCTCATCGCGATCGGCTTCTCGATCAGCACGTGCTTGCCTGCCGCGATCGCGGCGAGCGCCTGGTCGTGGTGCAGGGGGTGCGGGGTCGACACGTAGACGACGTCGACGTCCGGCGAGGCGACCAGCGCCTCCACCGACGGCAGCACGGTCCCGATGCCGTGCCGGTGCGCGAACGCCCGCGTCTTCGCGACGTCCCTCGCGGTCACCGCGACGGCGCGCTGCGCGGTGTGCGCGTGCAGCGCCGTCACGAACCGGTCGGCGATGCCGGTGCCGATCACGCCCCAGCGGAGCGCGGGCACCGAGTCGATCGGGATGTCCTGCGGGGTCGGGAGCGAGAACGTCATCCGGGCCTCTCGTGCGGTCGTGTCGAGCGGGAGCGAGGCTAGACGCCGCGGGTGGGCCGAGCCTTCGAGCCGGAGCGATGTCGGAGGGGCGCGCCTACGATCGCGCACTCCCCATGACGCCCTCCCTCCCCGATCCGTGCCTCGTGCCGGGCTGCGACGTGCCGGCCCCGCACGCCGGGCTGCTGCGGCTCTGCGCCGACCACCTGGCGCTCGCCGCGGAGGTGCACGGCGTCGGGTACGGCGTCAGCGGGCCGATGCCGGCGCCGTGCCGGCTGTGCGGGTCCCGGCTCGGCGTGCAGCACGTCTCGGGCTGGACGTGCGCCGTCTGCGAGTGGCCGCACGGCGAGCACCCCGACGGCGAGCTGCCGGTGCCGCGGGTCGACGTCGTCTACTACCTGCGCTTCGCCGACCGGGTGAAGATCGGCACGACGGCGAACCCGCCGCAGCGGTTCACCGCGATCCGGCACGAGGAGGTGCTGGCCTTCGAGCGCGGGGACCGCCGGGTGGAGCACCGCAGGCACGTCCAGTTCGACGACGAGCGCGCGGGCTCGAGCGAGTGGTTCGAGCTGAGCCCGCGGCTCGCCGCGCACATGGAGACGCTCGCGGCGGGCGCGGACCCGTGGGATCGCTGGCGGCGCTGGCTCGCGGAGGCGGTGGCGGTGCGCTGAGGCGGGCGGCGACTCAGTGCAGCAGCACCGCGGCGGACGTGCCGGCGGCGGCCACCAGCAGCGCGGCGCCCCCGGTGACGTAGTGCCACACGCGCCGGCGCTGCGCCGCCTCCGCCGCCACGGCGGCCTCCGGCCGATGCGCATCGAACGCGGCCTGCGCGCTCGCGAGGTCGGAGAAGCGTCCGAGGAGGTTCCCGTCGTCGTCGGTGGCGACGTAGTGGCTGCCCTGCTCGATCATCCCGATCGGGTGGTCGTCGCGCCGCGCGACCCACAGGTACTTCGACAGGTGCCGCCACTGCACGTCGATCGGCGACTGGGTTGATGCCTCGGCCACGGTGGCCCCGGTCCCGCTGCGGTCTACCTTCCGGCGCCCCAGCTGCTCTGTCCCCGACCCTGACCGGGATGCTCGCGCCAGCTGCTCGCTGGTTCACCTTCACATCCCGACGGTGTGATCACTGGTCGGTGCTGCCACGGTACCAGTCGAGGCACGGATAGTTGCAGAAATGAAGTTTCTCGATCGGAGGGTTGACAACCGGCGGAACGCGTCTTCGCGGCGCTCCCCCAGCCCATCTCCGGTTCCGATCCAGACGGCCGGGCGTACGGTTCCCGCACGCGTCGCCACCATCGGACAGCGGCTGCCGGTGCACCGCCGACACCGCGGGCGCGGCGCGAGGAGCCAGCGTGGACGTACCGATCGACCTCGAGCCGGGGCCTGCGCGACCGCTGCTCGTCGCGATAGACGAGCTCGACCGCGCCGAGCGGCGGCTGCGCCTGCGCGTGCGCACCGAGATGCACCTGAACAACACCGACTTCACGGCGCTGCTCTACGTCGACCGGCGGGAGCGCCGCGGCGCGCCGGCCCGCGTCGGCGAGCTGACCGACTACCTGGCGATCTCGACCGCCGCGGCGACCACGATCGTGAACCGGCTGAGCGGCGCGGGCTACGTGGAGCGCTTCGCCGACCCGGGCGACGGCCGAGGCCGCACGATCCGGACCACGGACTCGTCGCGCGCCCTGATCGACGACCGGTTCGGCGGCATCCGGGCGGAGCTGGACGACCTGGTGGCCGGGGTCGACGACGTGGAGGAGGAGCGCCTGCTCGCGCTGCTGCACCGCGTCAGGGACATCATCAGCCCGCTGCACTGAGCCGCCGGACGCCTCCGAACCGCGTGCGCGGACCGCCGGCGGATCCACCCCCTGTCGCTGCAGGCCGTTCCTGGCGTACGGTCCGCTCATGCGGTGCCCGAAATGCGGGGGCTTCGAGTCTGGGCTCTCCACGACGATGACGTCGAGCAAGGATCCTGCGGCGCGCTGGCAGTCCGAGTGCGCGGACTGCGGCTACCGGTGGGTCCATCCCATGCGGGTCGGCTGGGGCGTGACCGTGCCGACGTAGCGCTCCGTCGACGCGGCCGACGGCGGACCATCACGCGATCCGCCGCCGTCGGCCGCGCCTACTGCTTGGCGGGCTCGGGCTCAGGCGCCGGGTTCGCGTACACCGGGCCCGAGACGCCCTTGGCGCCAGGCAGCTGCGGCTCGATCTTCTTCGCGCGGGTGCGGGTGGCGCGCTTCGGCGCCTCTGCGACCGGCTCCGGCACGACGGCGGCAGGCGGCTTCGGGCGGGAGGCGAAGGTCTCGAAGGCGACGCGCGGCTGCTCGCGGGCGATCAGCTGCACCAGGTCGCGGCCGAGCACGAGGTTCATGCCCCAGGTGACGATCACGCGGATCTTGCGCTCCCACGTCGGGATCGCGAGACCGTGGTAGCCGCGGTGCATCACCCACGCGGGGAACCCGGTGATGCCGAGCTTCTTGTACTGGAACGCGCCGACGTAGAGACCGAGGCCCGCCACCGCGCCGAGCCCCTCGTGGTAGTAGTCCTTCGTGCCCTCGCCGCGGAGGGTCGCGGCGATGTTCTTCGCCAGCTGCTTGCCCTGCCGCACGGCGTGCTGGGCGTTCGGCACGCAGAAGCCGCCGACGCCCTTGCCCGTCAGGTCGGGCACCGCGGACACGTCGCCCGCGCCCCAGGCGTCCGGCACGACGTCGCCCTCGGCCGTCACGACGCGCAGATCGGCCTGCACGCGGAGCCGGCCGCGCTCCTCCACCGGCAGGTCGGTGTTCCGCAGCATCGGCGACGCCATCACGCCGGCCGTCCACACGACGACGTCCGACTCGAACGACTCGCCGGTCGACAGCTGGATCACGCCGCCCGTCGCGTCCTTCAGCTGGGTGTCGAGGTGCACGACCGCCCCGCGCTGCGCGTAGTTCTTCAGCACCCAGTGCGAGGTCTCGAGCGAGACCTCGGGCATGATCCGGCTCATCGCCTCGATCAGGTGGAAGTGCGTGTCGTCGAAGGTGAGCTGCGGGTAGCGGCCCAGCAGGGCGGAGGCGAGGGAGCGCATCTCGCCGAAGACCTCGATGCCGGCGAAGCCGCCGCCGACCACCACGAAGGTGAGCAGGCGGTCGCGGGCGGGGCCGGCTGGCAGGTTCGCCGCCTTCTCGAAGTTCGTGACGATGCGGTCGCGGATCGCGACCGCCTCCTCGATCGTCTTCAGGCCGATCGCCTCGTCGGCGACGCCCGGGATCGGGAAGGTGCGGGACACGGAGCCGGCCGTGACGACGACCTGGTCGTAGGACATCGTCCAGGGCTCGCCGACCTCGGGCTCGATCAGCACGGTCTTCGCAGCGTGGTCGATCCGCGTGACCTTGGCGGTGATCACCCGCGAGCGCTTCAGGTGCCTGCGGTGGTCGACGACCGCGTGCCGGGACTCCACGGAGCCGCCGACGACCTCGGGCAGGAACGGCTGGTAGGTGAGGTAGGACAGCGGATCGACGACGACGATCTCCGCCTCGTCGGCCCGGAGCCACTTCTCCAGCTTCCACGCGGTGTAGAAGCCGGCGTAGCCGCCGCCGACGATCAGGATGCGAGGCACGAGTCGGGGGTTCCCTTCGAGTCGGTCGGTCTGCAGCGCCACATGCTACCGGGGAGCCGGTGCCGGCCACCGACCGACGAGCGCCCGCACGGGCGCCTCCGCGGCGGCGGCCTCGGCCAGCGCGAGGTCGCCGATCGGGTTCACGCCGGGGCCCGCCGCCAGGGCGTGGCCGGCGAGCGCGTGCAGGCACTTGACGCGCACGGGCATGCCGCCGGCGCTGACGCCGGCGAGCTCCGGCACGTCGCCGGCCGCCGCGCGATCGGCGAGGTAGGCGGCGTGCGCGGCGGCGAACGCCTCCGCGTACGGGCCGCCCGGCTCGACGAGGGCCGTCCACCCGCGCATGACCCCCTCCGCCTCCAGCCGCGAGATCGCGGCCACCAGCGTCGGGTGGGTCAGGTAGTAGAAGGTCGGGAACGGCGTGCCGTCCGCGAGCCGCGGCGCGGTCGCGACGACCGCCGGCGTGCCGTCGAGCGTGCGCGCCGCGACGCCGACGACGTCCCGGACGGGGCGGCCCAGCTGCTGCGACATGATCTCGAGGTCGGCCTGCGTCGCGGGGGTCACCGGTCCCGCTCGGTCGTGGTGCCCGCCGCGACGAGCGACTGCAGCAGGGCGTCGGTCCACGGCGTCGCGTCCGCCCGGGCGGAGGCGGGCGGCGTCGCCGCGGCGGAGTCCCCCGTCGCGCTCGCGTGGATGACCCGGTACGCGGTGGTGCCGGGGGTCACGTAGTAGAGCCGGCTGCCGGCCTGCGCCCGCACGTAGGCGGGGTCGGACCAGCGGGCGCGCTGCTCGGCCAGCTGCGCCAGGTCGGACCGCTGGTCGGCGATGCGCGCCTCCGCGTCCGCGATCGCCCGCTGCTGCGTCAGGTAGGTGCTCACCGCGGGCGCCAGGGACAGCACGCCGAGCACGAGCAGCACCAGCGCCGCGATCGCCGCCGCGGGCACGCGCACGCGCGGCGTCGCCGCTCGCGCGCCGTCCGCGGGTCCGCTCATCGCACCTGGTCCTTCCGCCCCTCCGGGACGGGAGGCTCAGCCCGTGAAGCGGGGGAACGCCGCGAGACCCGGGTACACCGCGGCCTCGCCGAGCTCCTCCTCGATCCGGAGCAGCTGATTGTATTTGGCGACCCGCTCGCTCCTGGCGGGCGCGCCGGTCTTGATCAGGCCGCTGTCCACGGCGACCGCGAGGTCGGCGATGGTGGTGTCCTCGGTCTCGCCGGAGCGGTGGGAGAGGATCGCCGTGTAGCCGCTGCGCTGCGCGAGCGCGACCGCGTCGAGGGTCTCGGTGAGCGTGCCGATCTGGTTCACCTTGACCAGGATCGAGTTCGCCGTCTTCAGCGCGAGGCCCTTGGCGAGGCGCTCCGGGTTGGTGACGAACAGGTCGTCGCCGACGATCTGCACCTTGTCGCCGATCTCGGCGGTGAGCGTCGCCCAGCCCTCCCAGTCGTCCTCCGCCAGCGGGTCCTCGATGGAGACGAGCGGGTAGCTCGCGACGAGGTCGGCGTAGTACGCGGACATGTCCGCGGCGGACTTCTGCTGCCCCTCGAACGTGTAGGAGCCGCCCTCGAAGAACTCGGTGGAGGCGACGTCGAGCGCGAGCGCGATGTCCTTGCCGGGAGTGAAGCCGGCCTTGCCGATCGCCTCGACGAGCAGGTCGAGCGCCTCCCGGTTGCTGCCGAGGTTCGGCGCGAAGCCGCCCTCGTCGCCGAGCCCGGTGGAGAGGCCCTTGCTCGACAGCAGGCTCTTGAGCACGTGGTAGGTCTCGGCCCCCCACCTGAGGGCGTCGCGGAAGGTCTCCGCGCCGACCGGCAGGATCATGAACTCCTGGATGTCGACGTTCGAGTCAGCGTGCGAGCCGCCGTTGATGACGTTCATCATCGGCACCGGCAGCACGTGGGCGTTCGGGCCGCCGAGGTAGCGGAACAGCGGCAGCTCCGCGGAGGCGGCGGCGGCCTTGGCGACGGCGAGGCTGACGCCGAGGATCGCGTTCGCGCCGAGGTTGGCCTTGTTGTCCGAGCCGTCGGTGGCGATCAGCGTGGCGTCGACGATGCGCTGGTCGGCGGCGTCGATGCCCTCGACGGCCGGGCCGAGCTCGTCGATGACCACCTCCACGGCCTTCTGCACGCCCTTGCCGCCGTAGCGGTTCTTGTCGCCGTCGCGCAGCTCGTACGCCTCGAACGCGCCGGTGGAGGCACCGGACGGCACCGCCGCGCGGGCGACCACGCCGTCCTCGAGCAGGACCTCGACCTCGACGGTCGGGTTGCCCCGCGAGTCCAGGATCTCTCGGGCGTCGATGGTGTCGATGGCGGCCATGGTGCTCCTCGGCTCGGACGGCGGCCGCGCGGCTTCGCGGCCGCCTCCAACCCTAGTGAGGGCGCCCCCGAGGCCGCCGAACCGGGGGCGAACGCTCGGCCTCCCTCTCCCCCTTCCTCGCGGATCCGGATTCCTGTCGCGGATCCGGACCGCGCGCGCGACACGCCGCCTCCGGAGTCGGATGCGCGGGGTGTCGCGCGATCCGTCCGGATCCGCGAGCATCCCGGGATGGCGCATCCGATCATGTTCGAGGCCGACGACCCGCTGCTCGCCCGGCTGCGCGGGGTCGCGCTCGCGATGCCCGAGGCGGAGGAGCGCGTGAGCCACGGCCGGCCCTGGTTCTCCCACGCGGGCGGCACCGCGTTCGCCGTGTACGGCAG
The DNA here is from genome assembly GCF_964245895.1 of uncultured Amnibacterium sp. GTDB lineage: Bacteria > Actinomycetota > Actinomycetes > Actinomycetales > Microbacteriaceae > Amnibacterium. The sequence goes on along the minus strand of NZ_CAXTOQ010000002.1, from coordinate 2,287 downwards.
CGGCACGAAGGGGCCTGACAAGGTCATGCACCCGCACGCGCTGGTCGTGCACGTCGACGACGACGAGCGGCCGGCCCGCGTGCAGGACCCGCGCTTCTTCGTGCCCGCCTACCTCGGGCCGAAGGGCTGGCTCGGCCTGGACCTGGACGACGCGGACTGGGTGGAGGTCGGCGAGCTGGTCGACGCCTCCTGGCGACACGGGGCCCCGCGCCGCCTGCTCTGAGCCTCATCGGTCAGGCCGGATCCGCCGGCGCGCCGCCCGACAGCGTCTGCAGCGCGGCGCGTCGCGAAACGAGCCTGAACGACGAAGCGTCAGGGGCGGGTAGGGCGGGAGGCGACGGCGGGCATCGCGAGGCCTGCCGCCGCGAACGCGAGCCCGAGGCCCAGCCAGCCGACCGGCCCGGCCCCGAGCACCGCGCCGGTGAGCAGCAGCGGGCCGACCGCTCGCGCGACCGGCACGCCCGCGTTCCACGCCGCCTGGTAGCGCCCCTCCGTCCCGGCCGGCGCGAGCCCGAACGAGAGCGCCCAGCTGCCGGCGCCGAACCGCACCTCCGCGACCGTCTCGACGGCGACCCCCGCGAGCACGAGCAGCGTCGCGAGCCACGGCTGCGGCACGAGCGCGGCGCCGCCGATCAGCACGACCGCCGGCAGCAGCAGCAGCCCGCCCGCGCGCACCGCGCGGCCCCCGTCCTCGACCGTCCGCACCCGCCGCGCGACGCGGCCCTGCAGCACCACGACGCCCGCGGTGTTCAGCAGGAAGGCGAGCGCGGCGGTCAGCGGCGGCGCCGCGGTCGCGTGCACCACCCACAGCGGCAGCACGACGCTGAGCAGCGGCATGTACAGCAGCAGCACCGCGTTCACCGCGGCCGAGGCGAGGAACCGGAGGTCGTGGACGAGCGCCGAACGCGCCACCGGCCTCGGCGCCGGCGGGCGGGCGGCGGCCGGCATGGCCAGCAGGAGCGCGGCGGCGACCACGAACGCCGCCGCATCGAGCAGCAGGGCGACGGTGAACGCGGGGCGCGTCCCCAGCGCCAGGACGACGGAGCCGACCACCGCCCCCAGACCGATGCCGACGTTCTGCACGACCTGGAGGGAGGCGCGCACCGCGGTCCGCTGCTCCGGAGCCACCAGGGCAGCGACGCCCGCCTGCCGCGCCGCGGTCAGCGCGGTCTGGCCGACGGCGTAGACGACGACCACCGCGACGAACGGCACGAACCCGCGGACGAACGGCACGGTGGCGAGGGCGGCGGCGACCAGCGCGGCGAACGCGCCGCACGCGGCGCGGATGCCGATGCGGTCGGTCAGCGCGCCGAGCGGCACCGCGAGCAGGAAGCCGACGGACCAGGCGACCGTGAGGCCGAGCCCGACCTGCAGCGCGGGCAGGCCGACGCCGACGGTGAAGAACACCGCCGACGTCGAGAGGTAGGCGCCGTCGCCCACCGCGCTCAGCACCTGCGCGATCCCGAACCGGCGCAGCAGCGGGGTGGCGAGCAGCGGCTCCGGGGTCATCGGAGCTCGGTGCGGGCGAGCACCTCAGGGTCGGTCTCGGTCATGGGAACGACGCTAGGCCGATCATGGCGCACGGGTATGGTCCACTTGCATGGCGATCAAGTGGGCCGATTCCGGGCTCGACCTGCACCTCGAGCGGCTGCACGGCCGGGTGCGGGCGGGGATCGTCGAGCAGCTGCGCACGGCCGTCGCGGCCGGCAGGCTGGCGAGCGGCACGAGGCTGCCGCCGACCCGTACGCTCGCGGCGGACCTCGGCGTCGCGCGCAACACGGTCGCCGACGCCTACTCGCAGCTGGTCGCCGAGGGCTGGCTGACCGCCCGGACCGGCTCTGGGACCGTCGTGGCGGACCGGCCGCCGACCGCGGACGCACCGCCGGGGACGACGCCTCCACCCGTCGCGCCGCCGCTCGACCTCCGTTCCGGCTCCCCCGACCTGTCCGCGTTCCCGCGCGCCGAGTGGGCCAGGGCGCTGCGGTCGGCGGTGGCGACCGCGCCGGCCGACCGGTTCGGCTACGGCGATCCGCGGGGCGTGCCGGAGCTGCGGGCGGCCCTGGCCGCGTACCTCGCCAGGGCCCGCGGCGTGCACGCGGCACCCGGTCGCGTCGTCGTCACCGCCGGGTTCGGCCCGGCCGGCCCCTCCATCGAGACCGAGGTAACCGACGCATGGCGCACCCTGGCCGCCGAGCAGCCGGTGCTGCGCGGCCTGCTCGACGCCCACGCCCCGCGCTCGGCCGTACTGACCGACGCGATGAGTGGCGAGTTCCACAACCTCGCCCTG
>NZ_CAXTOQ010000001.1:0-84078 GCF_964245895.1 uncultured Amnibacterium sp. | reverse complement strand
GCAGCGTGGCGAGGGTGATACCCGCCTCGTACCCCGTCGTGGTGTGGCCGCTGGGGAAGGAGCCACCGGTGCAGAGCCCGACCGTGCCGTAGCCCGCGTCGAGCGGGACGTCCTTCGCCGCGAACTGCCGGGTGGTGTCGACGACCGGGGCGACCCGCGTGATCAGCAGGTTCCCCTTGGCGTCCGCGTAGGGCTTGCCGACGCGGATCGCGGCCTGCGACGACGCGTTGACCGTCGCGGGGGCGCAGGCGGCGACGTCGCCGGCGACGGCGGGGGTGCTCGGGTCCGTCGGCAGGTAGGGCCGCGGGTGGCTGAAAGTCGCCTTCGCGGTGGTGGTGCTGACGTACGCGCCGGCGGTGCCGTTCGAGCTGTTGATCAGCGCGGTCGTCAGCGGCAGCGCGCCGCTGATCGTGCCGGTCACGTACTGCGCGCCGAGCTTCGAGCCGAGGCCGGTGGAGATCGTGCGGGACTGGTCGTAGAGCGTGCCGGTCGCGTCGTTGTACTCGGCGTCCTGCAGGGCCTTGAACTGCTGCGCGGGCGTCGCGTTGCGATTGATCCAGACGCTGAGCGCGTCGTCGCGCTCCAGCGCCTTCGCGTTCACGACCGTGCCGTGCAGCGTGTTGCCCGCGTCGGCCTTCCAGACGGCGGTGTAGCCGTTCAGCAGCCGCACCAGGTCGGGCGGCGCGGTGTCGCTGGGGTAGGGGGTGGCGGCGCTCGCCAGCGTGGGGGTGCCGACGACGAGCGCGCCGGCGACGAGGGCGGTGCAGAGTCGGACTGCGGACTTCCGTGTGCGGATCACTCGAGGACCGTAGGAGCGGAGTGTGAACACGACGCGAACGCGCCGCGCCACGACGCGGTTCGGCGCGACGCGGCCCACGGACGCACAGGTCCGCCTCCCGTGCAACCCGGCCGGGGGCGGGTGCACGGGATGGGAGGATCGGCGCGACGGCGCGGGAGGCGATGCGGTGAGCACCAGGTGGCCCGGTCCCGGCCCGCTCCGTCCGTCCCCCTCCACCGCCCGTCCGCGCGCTGCGCGCATCTCCCTCCGCTGGACCGCCCGTGCCTGAAGCCCTCGACGTCGCCCGCTTCAACGCGCGGCAGTCGCGCTACCGGCTGGACGGCCCGATCGGCCGCGGCGGCATGTCCACGGTGTACCGGGGGACGGACCTGGCGCTCGACCGCCAGGTGGCGGTCAAGGTGTTCACCGCGAGCGCGGCGGGCACGGAGGAGCTGCGCGCGCAGCAGCGGGAGGCCCGGCTTGTCGCCTCGTTCGCGCACCACAGCCTGGTCCGCCTGTACGACGTCGGGGTCGACCTGCAGGACGACGCGACGCCGCGGATCTTTCTGGTGATGGAGCTGATCGACGGCACCGATCTGCGGGTGCGGCTGCGGGAGGGCGCGCTGCCGCTGCTGCACGTCGCGCACCTCGGGTACGACCTCGCCGAGGGGCTGGCGTACCTGCACGCCGGCGGGGTCATGCACCGCGACGTCAAACCGGCGAACGTGCTGCTGATGCGGACCGCGGAGGGGCGGCGGCCACGGGTCAAGCTGACGGACTTCGGCATCGCCCGCAGCGCGGACCAGCCGCCGGAGGCGCCCGACGACACCACCGGCACGGCCGCGTACCTCAGCCCCGAGCAGGCTGAGGGCGCCGAGGTCGGCACCCCCGGCGACGTGTACGCGCTGGGCCTGGTCGTGCTCGAGGCCGTCACCGGCCGCACCGAGTTCCCGGGCGGGATCCTCGAGAGCGCTTTCGCCCGGCTCGACCGCGACCCGGTCCTGCCGCGCGGCCTGCCGGACGAGTGGGCCCTGCTGCTGCGCCGCATGACGGCCAGGCGGCCGGCGGACCGGCCCACGGCCGCAGAGGCGGCGGAGGCGTTCCGCCGCCTGCTCGTCGACGAGGTGGAGGTGGACGACCCGGTCGCCGCGGTCGGCCGGCTCGCCGCCGTTCGGCGCTACAACGTGCTCGCGCCCGGCGACGACCCCGAGCTCGAGCAGCTCTGCCTGCTCGTCACCCGGCTGCTCGGCGTCGACGTGGCGCTGGTCGCCGTCGCGGACGAGGAGCGCACCCTGGTCCGTGCGCGCTGGGGGGAGCCGCTCGGCGCCCGGGTCGGCGTCGTCGAGGGCGAGCTCGAGGAGGCGGCGGTGCTGCTGCCCGACGTCGCGGCGGCGGGATCGAAGCCGCCGCTCGCCCGGGGCGACGGGATCGGCTGCTACGCCTCCGCCCCCCTTTGCACCCACGACGGATCGGCGATCGGCGTCGTCGCGGTGCTCGGGCGGCGGCCGCGCCGACTCACCGACGCGGAGACCGCCACCCTGCGCGACGTGGCCGACATGGCGATGCACGAGATCGAGCTGCGCCGGGCGGTCCGGCGGCTGCTCGTGCCGCGCCGCTCCCTCGCGCGGCCCGCGTAGGCTCCGTGCACCTCGACGTGCCTCGGGCGGGAGCCATGACCGACACCACCGCGCAGCCCCGGCTGCTGAACGACCGGTACCGCCTCGTGCGGACGCTGCGCGCGGACGCGCGCTACGAGGTGCACCGCGTGCGCGACGTGCTGCTCGACCGCGACGTGATCGCGAAGGTCCGCACCTACACGGTGGACGAGCACGGCGACCGGCGCCGCAACGAGGCGGTCGCGCGGCTGATGGCCTCGGTCACGCACCACGGGCTCGTCCCCGTGCTCGACTACGACGTCCGGCCGACCGCCGACGGCGGCGCGCGGATGCTGCTGATCATGGAGGCGGCGCGTGGGCGGACCCTCCGGCGGCGCCTCGTGGAGGCGGTGCCGCTGACGACCAGGCAGGCCGCGGAGCTCGGGTACGACCTCGCGGAGGCGCTCGAGCACCTCCACGAGCACGGGGTGCTGCACCGCGGTCTGACTCCCAGCACGGTGTTCCTCGTCGAGCAGGAGACCGGGGCGCTGCGCGCGCAGATCGCCGACCTCACCGCGGCCGTGCGCACGGACGTCGGCCCGGTGACGCCGTCCGACGCGGCCGGGCTGTGGGCGTACCGCAGCCCGGAGGAGCTGCGGGGCGAGCCGGCGTCGCCGGCGAGCGACGTCTACCAGCTGGGCCTCGTCGTGCTGGAGGCGCTGACGGGCCGGGCCGCGTTCCGCGACCCGCAGCAGCGCGTCGAGCACCCCGATGTGGCGCCGCCGATCCCCTCCGCGATCCCGCCGGGGCTCGCCGAGCCGCTGCGCCGGGCGACGGCGACCGATCCGCGCGAGCGGCCGCTGCCGACCGAGCTGGCCGCCGCGTTCCGCCGTGTCGTCGCGGCGGAGACGGGCAGGAACCGGCGGATCGACCCGACGCTGCGGTCCGCGGAGCAGGAGGAGGCGCGGCTCGCGGCCCTGCATCAGTACGACCTGCTCGACACGCCTCCCGAGGGCGCCTTCGACCGGATCACGACCCTCGCCGCACGCGTGTTCGACATGCCCGTCTCGACGGTGAGCATCGTCGACCGCGACCGGATCTGGTTCAAGTCGCACTTCGGCCTCGACGGCGGCGAGATCGCCCGCGATCCGGGGCTGTGCGCGACCGTGGTGGACACGGGCGAGCGCGTCGTCATCGCCGACGCCCGCACCGACAGCGGCGCGCAGCACAACCCGCTCATCGCCGGGGACCTGGGCCTGCAGTCGTACGCGGGCGTGCCGCTGACCAGCATCGACGGGTTCACCCTCGGTGCGCTGAGCGTCGCGGACTACCGGCCGAGGACGCTCTCGGCGGACCAGCTGGACATCCTCGAGCGGCTCGGCCGGATGATCACGCACGAGCTGGAGATGCGGCTCGCCACCCGCAGGGCGGTGCTCAGCCGGGAGTGACGGCCCCGGTCAGCCGGCGCGGCTGAGCAGGCCGTGGCGGATCTCGATCGGCACCCGGGTGCCGTCGTCCAGGCGCCCCTCGAGGTACTCCGAGTTCGGGTCCGGCACCGGCCGCGGCTGCCAGCCGCAGCGGATCACCAGCTCCATCAGGTCCCTGCCGGACGCCCCTGCTTCGAGGGCGGACTCGATCTCGGTCAGGAGGTGCTGCTTCGCAGACGACGGTGTCGTGCTCATCCGGACAGCATGCGCACGTCGCGCGCTCCCCGGCAAGGGGCGCGCCACCGCGGCGCCACCCCCGACCGAGGGGTCAGCGGCGGGTCGCTTCCGCCTGCCGGTAGGCGGTCACGAGCGAGTCGGCGTCGCCGTGCCACGGCGCGCCGTGCCCCGGGACCACCCAGTCGACGTCCAGGCCGAGCAGCCGGTCGAGGGAGGCGGAGGAGGTCGCCTGGTCGTCGGTGAACGGTGCCGGCTGCGGCCCGGAGACGCCGGTGAGGACGCTGCGCGTCGTCAGCTCGTCGCCGACGAACACCGCCCGGACCGCCGGCACGAGGATCGCGATGCTGCCGGGGGAGTGGCCCGGCATCCCGATGACGCGCGGTGCGCCGGGCAGGTCGAGCACGTCGCCGTCGTCGACCGGCAGCACCTCCCGCACCGGCGGCACCCGGAACCCGCGCTTCCGGGCCGCGTAGGCGAAGAAGCCGAGCGTCGGGCCGATCCGCATCGCGTCCTTCGGGGTCGCCGGCGGCTTCGCGCCCCTCGTCCGGTCGGCGTCGCCGGCACCGACGAGCACGGGGACGCCGAGCTCGCGGCGCAGGCGCTCGGCGAACCCGCGGTGATCGCTGTCGCCGTGCGTCAGCACGACGCCGCGGATGTCGGACATCGGGCGGCCGATCGCGGCGAGCTCGCGCCGCAGATCGGCGTGGTGGCCGGGCAGGCCGGTGTCGATGACGGTGATCCCCTCGTCCGTGACGACGAGGTGCACGGCGATGATGTCGTTGCCGAGACGGTGGAGGCCGGGGGCGAGCTGCATGAAGGCTACGATACTTAGCCATCGATCCGACGTCAACGAGGAGGCACGATGCCGGCACCGGCGAGGACGGGGCGGGAGCAGCTCGTCGCCGCGGCGCGCGACCTGCTGGAGGAGGGAGGGGTCGACGCGGTGACGATGGCGGCGGTCGCGGACCGGGTCGGCGTCCGCTCGCCCTCGCTGTACAAGCACGTGCGGGACCGCGGGGGCCTGCTCGGGCTGGTGGTCGCCGCCACCGTCGAGGACGTCACCGCGCGGCTGGACGCGCTCCGCGACCCGGACCCCGGGCGATCGGTGCTGGCGCAGGTCGAGGGGATGCGCGGCTTCGCCCACGAGCGGCCGCACGGGTTCCGACTCATGTTCGGCGTCGTGCCGGGGGTGCCGAGCCCGGATCCGTCCGCGGCGGAGGCGAGCCTCCGGCCCCTCCTGGACGCGATGACGGCGCTGGTCGGACCCGAGCACGCGCTGGACGGCGCCCGGCTGGTCACCGCGTGGGCGAACGGCTTCATCACGATGGAGCTGACGGGCGCCCTGCGGCTGGGCGGCGACCTCGACGCCGCCTGGGCGTGGGGCCTGCGCCGCATCGTCGCCGCGGTCACCGCGGGCTGACCCTCCGCCATCCAGGGGATCCGGGCGCGGCCGCGCAGGAACTCCTGGGCGGCGGGAGGAGACTCGGGGGTCATGACGACGCCCAGGGTCCGCGTGATCATCGACAACGACTTCTCCGGCGACCCGGACGACCTCTTCCAGCTCGTGCACCACCTGCTGTCCCCGTCGGTGACGGTCCCGTTCGTCATCGGCTCGCACCTCGCTCCGCAGGACCCGTTCGACGACAGCGACCGGCAGGCGGACAACGCGGCGCGGATCGCCGAGCAGGTGCTCGACCTGCTCGACCTCGGCGGCTCCGTCCCGGTGCACGCCGGGTCGAACACCGGCCTCGCGTCGCCGACCGAGCCGATCGACGGGCCCGCCGCCCGCGCGATCATCGCGGAGGCGTTGCGCGACGACCCGGACCCGCTCTACATCGCGCTCGGTGGCGGGCTGACCGACCTCGCCAGCGCGCTGCTCATCGAGCCGCGGATCGCCGACCGCTTCACCGCGATCTGGATCGGCGGCGGCGAGCACGATGGCCTCGGCTCCCCGCCTCCGGACGCGGATCCGATCGAGTACAACCTGGCGATCGACGTCGCGGCCGCGACGGCCGTGTTCGATCACTCGTGGGTCGAGATCTGGCAGGTGCCGCGGAACGTCTACCGGCAGTGCCTCGTCTCCCGGGTCGAGCTCGAGCGGCGCGTCCGCCCGAGGGGGCCGGTGGGCGCGTACCTGGTGGAGGCGATCGACCGGGCCGTCGCCGCGATCGAGTCCGCCGGGGCGCCGATGGGGGAGACGTACGCGCTCGGCGACAGCCCGCTGGTGCTGCTCACCGCGCTGCAGTCGCCGTTCCAGCCCGACCCGTCGTCCAGCGAGCACGTCGTCCTGCCGACGCCGCGGATCACCGCGGACGGGCGCTACCGGCCGAACCCGAACGGCCGTCCCATGCGGGTCTATACCCGCGTCGACACCCGGCTGATGTTCGAGGACCTGTTCCTGAAGCTCGAGGTCGCCGCGGAGGGCGGCCGGGTCGCGTGAACGCGCTCGGCCGGCCGCGACGGTGACCACGGCGGCCCTGCTGCTGGCGGGCGGCGCCGGGTCGCGGCTCGGCGGCGTCGACAAGGCCGCGCTGCGGCTGGGCGGGACGACGCTGCTGGAGGCCGCGCTCGCCGCCCTCGCCGGGCTCGAGGTCGTGGTGGTCGGGCCGCCCCGCGGCCTCGCCGGGGTGCGGGAGGTGCAGGAGGCGCCGCCGAGGTCCGGTCCCGCCGCGGCGGTGGCCGCTGGGCTCGCGGTGCTGCCGGTGTGCGACGAGGTCCTCCTGCTCGCGGTCGACCTGCCGCGCCTGCCGGAGGCGGTGCCGCGCCTGCTGGCGTCGCCGATGGGACCGGACGGCGTCGTCGCGATCGACGCGGCGGACCGGGTCCAGTGGCTGCTGGGGCGCTACCGCCTGCCGGCGATGCGGGCCGCCGTCGCCGCGCTCGGCGAGCCCGCCGGCCGGTCCCTCCGCGCGCTCCTCGGCGGGCTGGCGCTCGCTCCGCTGCGGCTTCCACCCGGCGTCGATGCGGACGTGGATACCGTGACGGACGCGCGGCGGGCCGGGGTGGCCCTGCCCGGGGAGGAGGCGCGGTGAGCGACGACGTCGATGCGGTCCTGGACGCCTGGTGGGCGACCCTGACCGAGACGCTCGGGCTGCCGGACGTCCCGGCCGACCGGGGGGCGATCCTCGGCCTGGCGGGCGAGGCCGCGCATGCCGTCGTGCGGCCGGCCGCTCCGCTCACGACGTTCCTCGCGGGCTACGCGGCCGGCCTCGCCGGCGGCTCCGCGGCCGACGTGGCGCGCGCGATCGAGCGGGCGAGCGCCGCGACCCGCGGGTGAGCGGCGCCGCGGTGCCGGAGGCGGCCGCGGCCTGCCGCCGGCGGGCGCACGGCACGCCCTGGCAGGAGGCGCGTGCGGCGGCCGCGGCCTGGACCGCGCTGCCGCCCGGGACGCTGCCGCTGGCCGACGCCGTCGGCGCGGTGCCGGCCGAGGACGTCGTCGCCCGCCGCCCGGTGCCGCATTACGACTCCTCCGCGATGGACGGCTGGGCCGTCGCCGGGCCGCCGCCGTGGCGCATCGTCGGCAGCGGTCCCCTCGCCGCCGGCGAGGCGCAGCCGGTCGTCACCGGCGGGCAGCCGCCGGTCGGCACCGACGCCGTCGTGCCGCTGGAGCGCGGCGTGCTCGCGGACGGCGTGCTGATCTCGGATCCGCCGCCGCTCGGCGCGCACCTGCGCCGGACGGGGGAGGAGGCGGCGCCCGGCACCGTGCTCGTCGCGGCCGGCACCCGGCTGACGCCCGCGCACGTCGCGGTGCTCGCGATCGCCGGCACGGACGCCGTCGTCGTGCACCGGCGGCCGCGGGTCGGCGTCGTGCTGACCGGCGACGAGGTCGTCACCGCCGGCGAGCCGGGCGCCGGTCGGGTGCGCGACGCGTTCGACCCGCTGCTGCCGGCGGCCGTGCAGCGGCTGGGCGGGGAGGCGCTCGCCCCGGTCCGCGTCGGCGACGACCCGGCGGCGATCCGCCGCGCGATCGAGGGGCTCGCCGCGGCCGACGTCGTCGTCACGGTCGGCGGCACCGGCCGCAGCCCGGTGGACCGCCTCCGGGAGGCGATCGGGGACGCGCAGCCCGTGTTCGACGGGGTCGCGATGCGGCCGGGGCATCCGGCGCTACTGTCGCGGCTGCCGGACGGCCGCCCGCTGCTGGGCCTGCCGGGCAACCCGCTCGCCGCGATCGCGGTGCTGCTGTCCTTCCTCCCGCCGATCGTGGACGCGCTGACCGCCGCGGCGCCGCGCCCGCTCGGCGCGCTGGTCGCCGCGGAGGCGCTGCCGGGCTGGGCCGGGGGCGTCGGGCTCGTGCCGTGCGCGCCGACGGCCGGCGGGATCGCACCGGCGCCGGCGACGCGCGCGAACATGCTCCGCGGCGTCGCCGCCTCGACGGTGCTCGCGGTGGTGCCGCCCGAGGGCGTCCCCGCGGGCGCCGCGGTCCCGGTCCTCCCCCTCCCCTGGTGATCCGTTTTGAAGGAACTTCTTCGCCTCCGACGCAGAAGTTCCTTCAAAACGGAATCAGGCGGCGGGCTCGAGCCGGATCACGATCGCCTTCGCGACCGGGGTGTTGCTCTCCTTCGCCGTGGAGCCGAGCGGCATCAGCACGTTCGCCTCCGGGTAGTAGGCCGCCGCGTTGCCGCGCGGGGTGTTGTACGGCACGACCCGCCAGCCGGCCGCGCGGCGCTCGCTGCCGTCCGTCCACTCGCTGACCAGGTCGACGAGGTCCCCCTCCGCGAGGCCGCGGTCGCGCAGGTCCTCGGGGTGCACCAGCACGACCTTCCGCGCGCCGTGGATGCCGCGGTACCGGTCGTCCTTGCCGTAGATCGTCGTGTTGAACTGGTCGTGGGAGCGCAGCGTCTGCAGCAGCAGCCGCCCCTCCGGGATGTGCGGGTACTCGAGCGGGTTGACCGTGAACCGTGCCCGGGCGTCCTTGCCGCCCTCGGTGTTCGTCGCGAAGTGGCGGGTGTCGCGCGGCGCGTGCGGCAGCACGAACCCGCCGGGCACGTCCAGCTTCTCCTCGTACGCCTCGAACCCCGGCACGACGTGCGAGATGTGCGTCCGGATCACGCGGTAGTCGTCGCGCATCGCCGCCCAGTCCGCCCGCGCCGCGTTCGGCCGCCCGGCGAGCACCCGCTCCGCGATGCCGGTGACGATCGCGACCTCGCTGCGCAGGTCGGGGGAGGCGGGCTGCAGGTGCCCGTGCGAGCCGTGCACCGCGCTGACCGTGTCCTCGACGCTCACCCGCTGCGGCCCGGACGCCTGCAGATCGATCTCGGTGCGGCCGAGGCACGGCAGGATCAGCGCCCGACGGCCGTGCACGACGTGGGAGCGGTTCAGCTTCGTCGACACCTGCACGGTCAGGTCCAGGGTGCGCAGCACCGCCTCCGTCGCCTCGGTGTCCGGGGTCGCCTTCGCGAAGTTCCCGCCGAGGCCCATGAACACCTTCGCGCGGCCCGCGTGCATCGCCTCCAGCGCCTCGACGGTGTCGAATCCCTTCTCCCTCGGCGACCGGAACGCGAACTCGGCGTCGAGGCGGTCGTGGAACGGCTTCGGCATCTGCTCCCAGATGCCCATCGTGCGGTCGCCCTGCACGTTCGAGTGCCCGCGCACCGGGAGGAGGCCCGCGCCCGGCTTGCCGATGTTGCCCGTCGCCAGCAGCACGCTCGTCAGGTCGCGGATCGTCGCGACCGCGTTGGTGTGCTGGGTGAGCCCCATCGCCCAGGCGAAGATCACGCTGCCGGCGTCCGCGACCATCCGGCCGACCGTGCGGATCTGCGCCTCCCGGAGGCCGCTGGCCAGCTCGATCTCGGCCCACGCCACGCCGGCGACCTGGTCGCGCCAGTGATCGAAGCCCTCCGTGTAGTGCTCGATGAAGTCGCGGTCGAGGACCCCGCCGCCGCGCTCCGCGTCCAGCTCGATCAGCACCTTGCCGAGCCCCTGGAACAGCGCCTGGTCGCCGCCGAGCCGGATCTGCAGGAACTCGTCCGCCAGCTGCCGCCCGCGGAACACCAGCCCGCGCACCGACTGCGGGTTGTCGAAGTGCAGCAGGCCCGCCTCCCGCAGCGGGTTGACCGCGACGATGCGGCCGCCGTTCCGCTTCGCGTTCTCGAGCCGGGTCAGCATCCGCGGCGCGTTGGTGCCGGGGTTCTGCCCGGCGATCAGGATCAGGTCCGCGTGCTCGATGTCGTCGATCGTCACGCTCGCCTTGCCGATGCCGATCGTCTGCGTCAGCGCGCGCGTCGTCGACTCGTGGCACATGTTCGAGCAGTCCGGCAGGTTGTTGGTGCCGAGCGAGCGGACGAGCAGCTGGTAGGCGAACGCCGCCTCGTTGCTGGTGCGGCCGGAGGTGTAGAAGACGGCCTCGTCCGGGCTCGCGAGCCGGTCGATCTCCTCCTTCACGACGTCGAACGCGCGGTCCCAGGACACCGGCCGGTAGTGCGTGTCGCCCGCGTCCAGCAGCATCGGGTGGGTGATGCGGCCCTGCTGGCCCAGGGCGTAGTCGTCCCAGCCCTCCAGATCGGCGACCGGGTGCGCGGCGAAGAACTCGGGGGTCACCCGGCGCCGGGTCGCCTCCTCCGCGACCGCCTTCGCGCCGCTCTCGCAGAACTCCGCGGGCGACCGGCGCGACGGCTCCGGGTCCGGCCACGCGCAGCTCATGCAGTCGTAGCCCTTGACCTGGTTGACCCCGAGCAGCGTCCTCGCCGTGCGCACGGCGCCCATCTGCTCCTCGCCGGTCTGCAGCGAGTGCCCGATCGCGGGCCAGCCGGTCGCGTGCGTGCGCGGCTTCGTGGTCCGCAGCTGCGCGTCGTCGATGTTCGGCTCGGCCCGCGCCGTGGTGTCGTCGCCCATGAGCGCCTCCTCGGATCCCCGGTCGGATGCTACGTCGGGTCGTCCGCGATCACGGTGCGATCATCGCCGGATGAGGACCGCAGCGCGCCGCAGGGTCGAGGTCGTCGGCTCCGACGGCGACCGGCACGGGAAGCAGGACGCCCTGGCCCGGGAGGAGCCGCTCGAGATCCGCATCGGCGGGAACCGGTTCAGCGTCACGATGCGCACCCCCGGCGACGACTTCGACCTGGTCGCCGGGTTCCTGGTGTCCGAGGGGATCGTCGCCGCCGCGGAGGAGCTGCCGACGATGCGGGTCGTGTCCGGCATCGGCGCGGACGGCGATCCGACCTTCAACGTCATCGACGCCGCGGTCACCGGGGCGGGGGTGCGGCTCGCGGCGCAGCGGGCGCGCACCGTCTACACGACGAGCGCCTGCGGGGTGTGCGGCCTCGCCTCCATCGACGCGGTGCGGACCGCGAGCGCGTTCCCGATCCTCCCGGTCGGGCTGACCGTGCCCGCTGCGGTGGTGGCGGCGCTGCCCGACCGGCTGCGGGAGGCGCAGCGCCTGTTCGACACCACCGGCGGCGTGCACGCGGCCGGCCTGTTCGACGCCGAGGGGCGGCTGCTCGTGCTGCGGGAGGACGTCGGCCGGCACAACGCGGTCGACAAGGTCGTCGGCTGGGCGCTGCGGGAGGGGCGTCTGCCGCTGACCCGCACCGTGCTGCAGGTCTCCGGTCGCGCGTCGTTCGAGCTGGTGCAGAAGGCGCGGATGGCCGGCATCCCGCTGCTCGCCGCGGTCAGCGCGCCCTCCTCCCTCGCGGCGGAGCTGGCGGAGGACGCCGGCATCACCCTGGTCGGCTTCAGCCGCGGCACGTCCTTCAACGTCTACGCGCACGGCCACCGCATCACCGTCTGACGCTGCTCACGCTTCGTGCCGCAGCGACCGCGTCGCGCGGCACGAAGCGTGAGCGAAGTCAGGGGTCAGGGGTGGGCGACGGGTTCCTCGACGCGGCCGACCGCGCTGCGGTCCCGCGGCGGGCGTGTCCACGGGGACGGCTCCGGCTCGCGGTGCCGCCGCGTCTGCACGACGAGCAGGGCGACGCCGATCGCCACCGCGGCGAGCGCGGCCCAGTCGTTCGCGGGGATGCCGAGGAACGCGTCGCTCGTCGGATCGATCCGGATCGCCTCGAGCCAGCTGCGACCCAGTCCGTACCAGATCAGGTACAGCGCGATCAGGCGCCCCCACTGCAGCGAGAACCGGCGCTCCGCGAGCAGGAGCAGCACCACCCCGACGAGGTTCCAGACCATCTCGTAGAGGAACAGCGGATGGAACAGGGTGCCCGGCGCGACGCCGGCCGGAAGGTGCGGGTCCGTGGCCGGGATCCGCAGTCCCCACGGCAGCGTCGTCGGCAGCCCGAACAGCTCGTGGTTGAACCAGTTGCCCAGCCGCCCGATCGCCTGCGCGACGAGCATCCCGGGCGCCAGGGCGTCGACGAACGCCCAGAACCGCAGGCCCGAGCGCCGGCAGCCGATCAGGATGCCGACGACCCCGCCGATCATCGAGCCGAAGATCGCGTTGCCGCCGTCCCAGATCGCGAGCACGTTCCACAGGTCCGCCCCGGGGAAGAAGTAGTCGCCGGTGTGGGTGAGCACGTGGTAGATCCGCGCGCCGACGATCCCGAGGGGCACGATGAAGAACGCGATGTCGAGCACGAGGCCCGCGGGGACGCCGCGCCGCCGCAGCCGTCGCTCGGTGATCAGGATCGCGGCCGCGATGCCGGCCAGGATGCAGAGCGCGTAGGTGTGGATCGTCAGCGGCCCGACGGCGAACGACGCCCAGGCGCTGGGCGGGCTCGGGATACCGAGGGCGACGACCACGACGGCTCCATCCGTCCCCGGGATCGGCGCCGGGGCCCGGACACTGTACGGCCGGATGCGCGTCGGCCCGCATGAACGCCTCGACGCCGGCGCTTGCCCCGCCGCCGGGTGCAGGGTCACAGTGGCGGCATGTGGCAGGAGCGGTGGAACGCGCTGGACCCGCGGGTCCGGCAGGCGCTCGGCGTCGCCGGAGGCGTGGAGGCGGGCCTCAGGATCGCGGCGCTGATCGAGCTGGCCCGGCTGCCCGCGGGCGCGGTACGGGGGAGCAGGCCGGCGTGGGCGGCCGCGCTGCTGCTCGTGAACTCCTTCGGCGTCCTGCCGCTCCTCTTCCTGCTGCGCGGCCGTCGGTAGGCCGCCCCCGGGTCAGATCGCGACGTGGATCTTGGGGCCAGGGCCCGCTCCCACCGGCCGCTCGCCCGCGAGCACGGGCGCGAGGTCGTCGAGGCGCAGCGTCGCCGCGACCAGCGGCCGCGGGTCGACGTCGCCGCGGGCGTAGGCCTCGATCGTCGCGGCCAGCCCCGGGGAGGCGCTCAGCACGCCGACCACGGTGACGTCCTTCAGCGCGATCGTGCGGGTGTCGACCAGGCTGGGGGAGCCCGCCAGCCCGATGCACACGACGCGGCCGCCCGGCTCGACGAGGTCGAGGGCCGTCGCGGGCAGCCGCGACGCGTTCGACGCGTCGACGACCGCGTCCCAGGGGAGGTCCGGCGTGTCCGCCTGCCGCCACACCCCGGCGAAGCCGAGCGAGCGGGCGAACTCGAGCGAGCGCGGCTCCACGCCCAGCAGGTGCACCTCCGCGCCCGCTGCGCGCGCGAACATCGCGGCCAGCAGGCCGATCGTGCCCGGGCCGAGGATCAGGACCCGGCCGCCGGGATGCACATCGGCGCCCCGGACCGCCCGCAGCGCGTTGCCGCCCGGCTCGACGAGCGCCCCCAGCGCGTCGTCGACCTCGTCGGGCAGCGCGTGCAGCGCGCTCGCAGGGACCGCGACCCGCTCGGCGAGGGCGCCGGCCCGGCCGCCGCGGATGCCCAGCTCCGTCCGGGCCGCGCACACGTGCTGCCTCCCGGAGCGGCAGCGGTGGCACGCGCCGCAGCCGAGCATCGTGTCGCCCGTCACCCGTCGGCCGAGCCACCCGGCACCGACGCCGTCGCCGACCGCGGTCACGGTGCCGGACCACTCGTGGCCGAGG
This sequence comes from uncultured Amnibacterium sp., assembly GCF_964245895.1. Taxonomy (GTDB): domain Bacteria; phylum Actinomycetota; class Actinomycetes; order Actinomycetales; family Microbacteriaceae; genus Amnibacterium. Next base: position 70,164 of record NZ_CAXTOQ010000001.1, on the reverse strand, counting down.
CGCATCGGGTAGGCGGCGAAGCCGTCGTGCAGGTACTGCATCTCCCCGGTGAAGAACTCGACGTCCGTGCCGCACACGCCGGCCCTGGCGACGTCGACCACCACATCACCCGGTCCGGCCGTAGGCGGTTCCAGGTCCTGCACCCCGGCCTCGCCCGGACCGGTCACGACGAACGCCTTCACCGGGGCTCGCATCCATCGGGCATGGAGGGATCCTCGCGGAACCGAGCCGATCGCGTGAGCATCGATTTCCGGAATGCGAATGGGCACCCCCGAATGCGGAATTCCATTCGATTCGAATTCCCGCGACGCTGAGCGGATGAAGATCGCGAACCCGTTCCAGGTGGGGCTGCTCGGCGGCCTGGGGGTGCTGCTCGCGCTCGTCATCGGGTCGGCGATCGGCTCGCTCGCCACGATCCTCACCTACGTCCTGACCGCGGTGTTCCTCGCGCTCGGCCTCGACCCGATCATCGCCTTCCTGCAGCGCCGGCGGCTGCCGAGGGCCGCCGCGCTCGCGGTCGTCGTCGTGCTCGTGCTCGCCGTGGTCGCCGCGCTCGTGCTCGCGGTCGTGCCGCTGATCGTGTCGCAGTCGGCGTCGCTGGCGAAGACGATCGCGCAGTACAGCGACGCCTCGGCGCAGCAGGCGCTCGTGCAGCAGCTGCAGGCGTTCCTGGGGTCGTCCTTCGACGTGTCGCAGGTCATCTCCGACATCGCCTCGTACCTGCAGAAGAACGCGGGCAGCATCGGCAGCGGCGTGCTCGCGGTCGGCCTCGGCGTCGCGCAGGGCGTCGCCGGCGCGGCCGTCGTGATCATCCTGACCCTCTACTTCGCGGCGTCGCTGCCGGTCTTCAAGGCCGCCGGCTACCGGCTGGTGCCGATGTCGCAGCGCGAGCGGTTCTCCGCCATCGCCGAGCAGATCTTCGCCTCCGTCGGGCGCTACGTCATCGGCCAGGTGAGCCTCGCGCTGGTGAACGGCGTGCTCAGCTTCATCTTCCTGTCGATCATCGGCGCCAAGCTGCCGGCGGTGTTCGCGTTCATCGCGTTCCTCGGCAGCCTCATCCCGCTCGTCGGGACCGTCTCCGCGGCCGTCATCGTGATCCTCGGCCAGCTCGCGCTGGTCCCCGGCAACCCGCCGACCTGGATCGCGGTAGCCGTCTACTACGTGATCTACATGCAGGTCGAGGCATACGTGCTCAGCCCGAACATCATGAACCGCGCGGTCAAGGTGCCGGGCGTCGTGGTGGTCGTCGCCGCCCTCGCGGGCGGCACGCTGCTCGGCATCCTCGGCGCACTCATCGCCATCCCGGTCGCCGCGGCGGTGCTGCTGATCCTCGAGCAGGTCGTGATCCCCCGCCAGGCGCTCCGCTGAGACCGGACGGGACGCACGCGGCACCGCGTCGGCCGGAGGCGGACGGCGCGCCGTAGGGTCGACGGGTGGCTGCCGACGCGACACCGGCGCAGCACCTCGAGTGGCTGCGGGCCGACCGCGACCTGGACGAGCTGCAGCAGCGGTTCCCGGAGGAGTGGGAGCGGGCGCGCGCCCGCCTGCTGACCGCGAGCGAGTCCGGGCGCCCCGGGTACGACCGGCTGATCGCCGAGCTGACCCCGGCGCCGAACGGGCCGCGGGACCGGGCGCCGTCGAAGGCGCAGCAGGTGTCGACCGCGGTGCAGCGCCGGATGGTGCGCCTCGCCCTCCAGTCCGCGAGCGATCGGAACGAGAGCGGCGTCGAGCAGGGCGCGATCCGGTTCCGCCGGTTCGACGGGCTGCTCCTGCAGCGGGTGCTGTTCACCCGCGGGCTCGTGCGGAAGCCCGTGCGCATGCGGTCGTTCCGCGTCGCCTGGCGGCTCGCAGCGCAGCGCGACCGGCTGATGCCGCTCGTCCGGCCGCGGGGGATCTGGTGCTTCTACTCGGACGCCTTCGTGCGGCGGGTCGCCGGGATGGCGGAGGGCACCCGCGCCGTCGAGATCGCGGCAGGCGACGGGACGCTGACCCGCTTCCTCCAGGTCGCCGGCGCGGACGTCGTGGCGACCGACGACCACAGCTGGAGCGGGCGGATCGACTTCCCCGGCTGGGTCGAGCGGGCCGACGCGGAGACCGCGCTGCGGCGGTACGAGCCGCAGGTCGTGCTGTGCTCGTGGCCGCCCGCCGGCAACGGGTTCGAGGCCGCGGTCCTGCGGACCCCCTCCGTGCGCACCTACCTCGTGGTGCTCGGCGCCGATCCGCGCGAGGCCGGGAACCCGGACGCGTACCGCGACCAGACCGCGTTCGACATGGTCGAGGACCCGGAGCTGTCCGCCCTCGTCCTGCCGCCCGGCCGCAACCGCGTGGTCGTCTTCACCCGCCGCTGACCCCCTCCGCCCCGAGCACGTCGGCAGGAGTTCCCGAGCACGACGGCAGGAAGAACTCCCTCTGGCAGGAAGCTCCAGCCCTGTTCTTCCTGCCGAAGCGGATTCTTCCTGCTGAAGTGCTCGGGCGCTGGACGGTTCGGGCGCCGGAGCGCGCGGTCAGTGCTCCTGCTTGATCGTGAAGTACGAGCCGCGGATCGTGCCGGCCAGCTTCGACCGCTGCCGAGCGAACTTGAAGGTCGACGCGAGCTCCTGCGGCACCTCCATCCCGTCGGCCAGCTTGAAGCCCACGGCCCGCTTCCCCGCGTCCTCGATCGTGTACATCACATTGATCGACAGGCCGCTCTCGTAGAACACGTACGCCATCCGGATGCCGGCGACCTCGAACGCCGTCGCCTCGAGCGGGCGGGAGGCGATGACGAGGTCGCGCTCGGACCGCAGGATGCCGTGCACCCAGTCCACGGTGTCCTGCGCCTCGCTCGCCGGTTCGACCACGAACCCGTGGTCGTACTTGTTCCGGAAGTAGCGCGCCTCGTTGGCCCGCAGGCCGGCGAGCGCGTCGGCGACGGGCGACGACTCGAGGCCGGCCGTCGAGACGGTGACGAAGTCGACGGGGGTGGGCATGGGACCTCCAGGCGACGGGGTGGCGGGGCGATCAAGACGTTACTGCCCGCTCCGACCGCGCCGCTTCTCCGTTCCGCGCACGTCCACGACCCGCTCCGCACAGGCGATCGGAGGTGGTGACGGCGCAGAACGGTCACCGGCGGCGCGCACCGGATAGCCGGGAGCGGCTGAGGAACCGATGCCCCCCGAAATGGGGGGCCGCGGAACCGTGCGCGCCGCGAGTCGGCTCGGTCCATGAGCGTTCCCGCTGCCTACTGTTCGAGCCGTACGGACCCCGAGTCCGAACACCGCAGGTCGCGCCGCGACCCGAGACCCCGGCTTCGTCAGGAGAAACCCTTTGTACGAGAAGCAGTTCATCAGCGACGCGGTGAAGCGTTCCGCGACCACCGACGTCGACCGCCGCAAGCTGTTCGCGATGCTCGGTGTCGCCGGTGCGGGCGCCGCTGCGGCGACCGTCATCGGTGGCGGCGCGGCGAACGCGGCTCCGGCCGACGCGACGAGCGACGCGACCGACGCCGCCGTCCTGAACTTCGCGCTGAACCTCGAGTACCTCGAGGCCGAGTTCTACCTCCGCGCCGTCACCGGCGAGGGCCTGAGCTCGAAGGACGTCAGCGGCACCGGCACCTACGGCACCGTCTCCGGCGGCCACGCGGTCCCGTTCAAGTCCAAGACGATCGCGAAGTACGCCCGTGAGATCGCCCGCGACGAGCGCGAGCACGTCCGCTTCCTGCGCAGCGCCCTCGGCGCCTCCGCGGTGGCGCGGCCGAAGATCGCCCTCGACGCGGCCTTCACCGCGGCGGCGACCGCGGCCGGCGTGATCAAGAAGGGCCAGAAGTTCGACGCGTTCGCGAACGACACGAACTTCCTGCTCGCCGCCTTCCTCTTCGAGGACGTCGGCGTCACGGCCTACAAGGGCGGCGCGGGCCTCATCACGAACAAGACCTACCTGGACGCCGCTGCCGGCATCCTCGCGGTCGAGGCGTACCACGCCGGTGCCGTCCGCACCGTCCTCTACGGCGAGGCGGAGAAGAACCACGCCGTCTACGGCATCGTGCAGAAGCTGTCCGACGCGCGCGACTCCCTCGACGGGAAGAGCAACGACGACCAGGGCATCAAGAGCGGGCTCGACGCGGGCTGGAAGCCGTCCAACCCGTCCAACCTGGTCCCGACGGACAAGAACAGCATCGCGTACGGCCGCACGCCGGGCCACGTGCTGAACATCGTCTACCTGACCCCCGAGACGAACGCCACCAAGGGCGGGTTCTACCCGAACGGCGTCAACGGCGCGGTCAACTCGACCAGCTTCGGCAACTGACACCCCGTACCGGTCGCGCGGTTCTGCGCGACCGGTACGACCTCGGCGCCGCCACCCGTCGATCCGGGTGGCGGCGCCGAACCATGCTCGACCTCGTTCGAAGGAGTCCCCCGTGCTCGCTGGCCTCACCGGTGTCCACCTGCTCGTCATCGTCGCCGTCCTCGTGCTGCTGTTCGGCGCGACGAAGCTGCCCCAGCTGGCGAAGGGCCTCGGCCAGTCCGTGAAGGTCCTGCGCTCCGAGCTCGGCCCCGACGCCGACCCGAAGCCCTCAGCCGCCGACCGGACGCCGGCCGGCGCCGAGGCGGAGGTCGTCGCCACCGAGGCGCCGGTCGCGACGGCGGTGCGGTAGCACCGTGCTCGACCCCGGCAAGCTGCTCGTCATCGGCGTGATCGCCCTGTTCCTCCTCGGGCCCGAGAAGCTGCCGCAGTACGCGGCGCAGCTCGCGAAGTGGGTGCGCGTCGCGCGCCGGATGCTGGACGACGCCAAGGGGCGCGTGACGAGCGAGCTCGGCCCGGAGTTCGACGACGTCGACTGGGCGACACTGGACCCGCGTCGCTACCACCCGCGCCGCCTGATCGCGGACGCCTGGAACTCCTCGGCCGACGCGCCGGTGCCGGTGCGCGCGGGCGGCGGTCCCTCGGCGATCGACGCGGCCGCGATCGACGCGGCGGAGCCCGACCTCCTCGAGCTCGCCGAGGCGCGCGCCCTGGCCGAGCAGCCGCGGCGGACGGCGCCCGCGGCCCACTACGACCTGGGCTCCTGACGCCGCTCAGTGCCGCAGCGTCTCCGACGGGTTCTCGCCGTAGACGCGGCGGTACTGCTCGGCGAACCGCGCCAGGTGCGCGAACCCCCACCGGTGCGCGACCTCCGCGACCGTGACGCCGGAGCCGGGTTCGGCCCGCGCGAGCTCGTCGCGTACCGCGGCCAGCCGCCGCTGCCGCACGCGCGCCATCGGCGCGACGCCGATCTGCGAGCGGAACGCCGTCTGCAGCGTGCGGACCGGCAGCCCGGCCGCGGCCGCGATCGCCCCGACGTCGAGCGGCTCCGCCAGGTGCTCGTCGATGTGCGCGACGGCGCGGCGCACCGCGGCCGGTCCCGCGCCGTGCCGCCCCGCGACGCCGGTCTCGGCGGTCAGCGGGAAGGTCGCGAGCAGTCCTGCGACGACCAGATCGATCAGGCCTGCTCGGATGAGCGGTGAGGCGAACGCCGGGTCGTCGAACGCGACCGACACCGCGAGATCGGCGATCCGCTCCCACGCGGGCAGCAGGGCGCGGAGGATCGGGCCGGCGTCCGCCGCGGAGGGCGTCCGCACGCTGCGTCCCGTCCCCTCCAGGTGCCGGAACGCCGCCGCCGCGAACGCCTGCGGGTCGATCTCGATCAGCTGCACGTGCGCGTCCTGCAGCTGCGCGGACGAGCGGCCGGCCGGCCGGAGGTAGGGCACCGCCGTGTCGATCGCGGTCCTGCCGTACTCGAGCGCGAACCGGCCCCCGCGCACCCGGGCCGCCCGCACGCCGGGGCCCATGGAGCCGTCGGCCGTCGCCGAGCCGGCCAGCCGGAGGCGGTGGACGGCGAGCCGCCCGTCGCTCGCGCGGTCGTAGGCGAACGAGAACCCCGGGCCGTCCTCCGGAGCCGCCAGCGCGATCCCCGGGAAGGAGTGGCCGAGCAGGGCCGCCGCCCGGTTGGGATCCGTCGTCGCGACGTGCACGGGGTCGTCGGCGCGGTGCGCTGCGTCGATCGCCATCCATCGCCTCCCGCACCGGTCGGGCCGAACCCCACCCCACGGCGTTCGCGGCGGAGGGACGCCGGGGTGCGGATGCTCAGGAACGACTCAGGCGTGCGCCGCCGCGGGGGACGGGTCGACGGCGGCCGGCTGCGCGACCGCGGGCCGCGGCAGGCGCAGCACGAGCACCGCACCCGGCAGGTCGCCGTCGGCGGGCGCGACGCAGCGCAGGGTGCCGCCGTGCGCCTCCACCAGCCCGCGGGCGATGGGGAGCCCGAGACCGGCCCCGCCGCTCGCGGCGGATCGCGCCGGATCCAGGCGTACCAGCCGCTCGAACACGAGCTCCCGGCACTCGGCGGCGATCCCGGGCCCGTCGTCGGAGACCCGCAGGTGCACCTCCCCGGCGGTGAGGACCGTGCGGATCACCAGTCGCCGGGCGCCCGCGTTCCGCGCGTTGCCGATCAGGTTCGCGAGCACCTGGTCGAGGCGCTGCCGGTCGACGTCGAGCAGGGCGTCGGGGCCGGCCGTCGTGATCTCGAGCGGCCGACGCTGCTGACCGGCCCGCTCGGCCGCGTCGTCGACGATCGCGCGGACGGAGCGGGGAAGCGGGTGCACCCGGATCTCGCCGAGCCGCGACACCAGCAGCAGGTCGTCGACCAGCCGGCCGGCGCGGCGCGCCTCCCGCACGATGGAGATCACGACCCGGTCCCGCTCCTCGTCCCCGAGGGGATCGCGGATCAGCCGCTCGGCGCCCGCGGAGACGCCGGCGAGCGGGGTGCGCAGCTCGTGCGACGCGTCGGAGAGGAAGCGGCCGAGCCGGTCGGCGGAGGCGGCCGCGCGCGCCTCCGCCCCCTCCAGCTCCTCCAGCATCGCGTCGAACTGCGCCGCCGCGCTGCCGAGGTCGGTGCCCGGCTGCTGCGGCTCGAGCCGCCGGCCGCGGCCGCCGGCGGCCGTCTCCTGCGCCGCGCGGGTCAGGGCGGCGAGCGGCCGCATCGCGCGCCGCAGCACGAGGGGGAGCAGCAGGGCGGCGAGCAGGACGGCCCCGGCGCTCGCACCGGCCATGATCACCCGGAAGCGCAGCAGGATCGCGTCGATCTGGGTGCTGTCGGTGGTCAGCTGCAGCCGGACCCCCGGCCGGAGGGTCTGCGTCGCCACGAGGCGGCCGCCCTCGGACACGACCGTGATCGTCGCGTCCGTGCTCGCGGTCCGCGGCGCGGGTGGGCCGCGATGCCCGCGCGGCGGCGCCTCCGGGACGCCGACGACCGTCTCGGCCCCCGACGCGTAGACGACGTGCGCCTCGATGCCCGGCATGCTCAGCCGGTCGGCGAGCGACTGGTCGGTGACGCCGGTCAGCTGGGAGGCGAGGGCCGCGACCGACTGCAGGCGGTCCCGCTGGTCGGCGCGCAGGGCCGTGCCGAGCACCAGGTCCACGCCGATCCCGACCACGAGCAGCAGGAGCGTGAGGACGCCGACCGACCACAGCACGACCCGCCGGCGCAGCGACGGCGTCCTCATGCCGCCGCCGACCCGTCGACCGGGCGCAGCACGTAGCCGAACCCGCGGACCGTGTGCAGGATCCGCGGCCCGTGGGGCTCGAGCTTCCTGCGCAGCGCGCTGACGTGCACCTCCACCAGGTTCGGGTCGTAGTCGTCGTAGCCCCACACCTGCGTGAGCAGCTGCGTCTTCGACAGGATGCGGCCGCGCTCGTGCGCGAGGTGGACGAGCAGGCGGTACTCCGTCGCGGTGAGGTCGAGCAGCGTCCCGGCCCGCACGGCCTCGCTGCTGCGCTCGTCGATCGTCAGGTCGCCGAGGTCGAGCGTCGCGGGCACGCGACCGAGCCGCCGCAGCACCGCGCGCACCCGGGCGATCAGCTCCTCCATCACGAAGGGCTTCACGACGTAGTCGTCGGCACCGAGTCCGAAGCCCGCCAGCCGATCGTTGCCGGAGTCGCGCGCGGTCACGAACACGACCGCCACGTCTCGCTCGCGGCGCAGCGCGCGGGCGAGCGCGAACCCGTCGGCCGGACCGGGCAGGGAGACGTCGAGCAGCGCGAGGTCGGGCCGGAAGTCCGCGGCCGCGGCGGCCAGGCCGGAGCCGTCCGGCACCGCCAGGCAGGCGAGACCCGCGCGACCCAGCGCGGCCGCCACGGACTCGCGGATCAGGGGATCGTCCTCGACGACGAGCACGCGAGCGGAGGAGGGCACCCGTCCGACGATCGCCGTCCGGGCTGAAGCAGGACTGAAGCGGGTGATGGGCCGGCGATGGATCCGCCAAGAGTCGCCGCGGCCTGAGGCGACGCTGAAGGCCCCCTCCGCTTCAGGGCCGCTTCAGCCGGCCGTCGTGGTCTGGGAGGCGCCGCAGCTGCGGCACCGACCGGAGGAGACACGACCATGCAGGAACTCAGGAAGCCCTCGCGGCGCACCGCGGTGATCGTCGGCGCCGCCGGCCTCGCGCTCGCCGGCGCGGTGGGCGTCGGGACCGCCGCGATGGCGGACACCGCGCCGACGCCCAGCCCGTCCGCCTCCGCGACGGGCGCCCCGGCCGGGCCGGGCCGCGGTCCGCGGGAGCACGCGCCGCACATCGGCGGCACCGTGCTCACCGTCGCTGGCAGCACCGTGACGGTGCAGGACCGCGACGGGTTCACGCGCACGATCGTGCTCGCCGGCGACGTCGCGGTGACGGAGGACGGCGCGAGCGCCGAGGCGTCGGCGATCACGAAGGGCGCGCACATCGAGGCGACCGGGACGGTCGCGTCGGACGGCACGAGCCTCGACGCGACGTCCGTGACGATCGGCGAGCCCGCCGGGCCGAAGGGCGGCCCGGGCCGCCACGGCGACGGCCCCCGGCCCGACGGCCGCGGTCCCGCCGGCGGAAGCGGTCCCGACGGCGGAAACGGTCCCACTGGTGGACCGGAGCAGCCGTCGGCCGCGCCGAGCGCCGCGCCGTCCGCCGGATCCTGACCGCGCGCGCGGACCCACCCGCTGCGGGGGCCGTCCGCGACTGATGGGGCGCGGCGGACGGCCCCCGGAGTCGCGGAAGGCCCCCGCAGCGGAGCGACCGATCAGCGGACCCGCCCGGGCGGTCAGCGCTTCCCGCGCAGCGCCTCCACGGAGCCGGCCAGCAGGCCGCGCAGCCATCCCTGGTCGTCGAGCCGGCCCGTCGGAACCACCGCGGCCGGCTTCGCGCCGTCGTACGGCGGTCGCCGCTCGAGCTCCGGCGCGTACTCGTCGACGAACGCGCTCGCCTTGACGAACAGCTCGTCCTCGTTGATCTGCCCGACCAGGACCTCGTCGGCGTAGATCAGCCGCCCGCCCATCATCGCCCGCGACCGGACGTCGGCGACCTGCTGCAGCTGCAGGACGATCGCGTCGGCGACCGCCTTCGACGTGCTCACCGACCCAGTGTGGCGGCGGCCGGCGACACGATCAGCCGAACACCGCCCGGCGGCTCGCGAGCCGCAGGTCGAGCTCGCGCATCGCCACGGCGGCGAGCTGCTCCAGGTCGTCGATCTCCTGCGCGTCGAACGCGCGCGGCCGGGAGTCGAAGACGCACAGCGTGCCGATCGCGTGGCCGTCGCCGGTGCGCAGCGGGACGGCGGCGTACCCGTGGTACTCGCCCTGCGTCAGCGGGTTGCCGGGCAGGTCCGTCTCGAGCGCCACGTCGGCGATGGTGTGCGGCGACCCGGTCGCGACGGTCGTGGCGCAGACGGCGAGGTCCCGGTCGAGCTCGGCGATCTCGATCCCGCGCCGCGACTTGAACCACTCCCGGTCGGCGTCGATGATCGACACGAGCGCGACCGGCACCCGAAGCAGCCGGCAGGCGAGATGGGTGATCCGGTCGAACGCGTCGTCCGGCGGGGTGTCGAGGATGTCGTAGCGGCGCACGGCCGCGAGCCGCCGCTCCTCGTCCGAGGCCAGCACCGCCGCCGACACCCTCTTCGCGTCGACGAGGTCCTGCACGTACGCGCTCTGGAACGCGAGCGCGACCTCGCCCAGGTCCGGGCGGTCCTCCGGCAGCAGGGCGGTCATGCCGCGGAGGATCGTGGCGAGCGCCGCGGGGACGGTCGCCGGCACCTCGGCGTCCCGCTCGAGCCGCGCGAACGCGGAGACGTCGCGGTCACCGGGGTACGCCACCCGGCCGGTGAGCGCCTCGAGCAGCACCAGACCGAGGGCGTACACGTCGGACGCGGGCGTGGGCTCCTGCCCGTCGACCTGCTCGGGGCTGAGGTAGGCGACGGTGCCGCTCGTGGCCTCGCCCGGATCGGGGACGCCGATGATCGAGGCGATGCCGAAGTCGCTCAGCTTGCCGCGCAGGCGGGTGTCGATGCCGCGGTCGGCCAGCAGCACGTTGGCGGGCTTGATGTCCCGGTGGAGGAAGCCGTGCTCGTGCACGTGCTGCAGCCCCTCGGCGAGGTCGAAGCCGAGGTAGGCGACCTGCGCCGGCGTGAGCGGTCCGTGCTCGGCGAGGTGCCGGCGCAGGTCGACGCCCGGGATCCGCTCCATCACGAGGTAGATGCGCGGCCGCGCCCCGTCCGTGGTGTCGACGCCGGCGTCGAAGAGCGTGGTCAGGGCGTAGTGGTTCAGCCCGGCGATCACCCGGGCCTCCGCCTCCTGGAGGCGCAGGTCCTCGGCGGCGGTCGCGGTGTCCCGGAACACCTTGACCGCGACCTGCCGGTCCAGCAGCGGATCGGCAGCCGCGTAGACGGAGGCGCGGCCGCCCCGCCCGATCAGCTCGGTGACGCGGTACCGCCCGGCGACGACGGTCGCGGCGGGAACGGGTGCGGTGCCGGGGTGCGCATCGGTCATCCCACCCTCCTCCTTCGACGGGTCGATCCCTCGGATCACGAGGTCCGGCAGTGATCCTGCCAGAGCGGGGGAGGTCCCGGTTCCGCGCTGCGATGCGCGATCGGGCCCCGCCGCGACCACCCGTGCTGCGTTCGCAGCGGGTGCTCGGGGACCGCTCCTACCGTGCGGCGATGACCGCCGCCCCGATGTCGCTCGATCGCCTGCTCGCGGAGCTGGACGACGGCATCGTGGTGCCCCAGCGCTACAGCCGCCGCTCGCTCTACGGCAGGTGCGAGCCGATGATCGCCACGACGCTGCTGGCGTTCGTCGCGATCATCGGCTCGATGCTCGCATGCGAGCTGACCCGCAGGCGCTGACCCGCTCGCCGAAGCGGAGGACGCGGAGCGGGAGGATCAGCGGAAGACGTCCTTGATGTCCTCGCCGGTCTGCTTCATGTGCGCCTTCGTCCGGTCGGCCTTGCCCTCGGCCTCCAGCTGCTCGTCGTCCGTCGCCTTGCCGACGGCCTCCTTGGCCTTGCCGACCAGGTCCTCGGCGGCGTTCTTGATCCTGTCGTCCAGTGCCACGGCACGTCCTCTCGTTCTGCCTTCTTCTTCTGTGGTCCAGGTCAGGCGACCTGGGGTCGGGTCGTCCGGCCGGCGCGGAACCCGCCGGTCAGCTGGACGAAGGTCGGCACGTCGGTGCCGAGGATGCGCTCGAGGTCCTCGACCGCGCGGCCGACGAGTGCCGAGACGTCGCCGGGGGAGACCCCGCGACGGCAGCGCGCGGTGATCTTCAGCATCGGCGTGCCACGGACCTCGTAGGCGCTGATCCGCACGCCGACGAGCTCGTCGCGCGCGCCCAGGTGCTCCTCGAGCAGCGCTCGCGGGACGGCCAGGTCGATGCGCGTGGTCGCCGTCCCGTCCCGCTGCTGCAGGGCGGCCGCCGAGCGGCCGCGCCCCTGCCGCAGCACGAAGGCGAGCAGCAGGACGACGAGCGCCGCGGCGACGGCGGCGATCCCGAGCACGAGCGCGCTCGCCGTGCCGATCACCGGATCGGCGACCCACGGCTGCGCGCCGCCCGCGAGCTCCTTCGCGACCGCGCGCCACCGCGCGGCGACGTCCGGCGCTGCGGCGAGCGCGACGGCCGTGCCGCCCGCCGCGACGAGCAGCAGCCCGACGACGAGGATCACCAGACGGTTCAGCGCCCGGTTGGTGCTGTTCATCCGCCGACCTTCCCCTTCTTGTCGATGACGACCCGGGTGCGGATCGACGGTGAGACGCCGAAGCCGTCGGCCGCCTCCGCGACCGCGCGGTCCACAGCGGCCCGGTCGATGGCGATCCCGGAGATGGGGACGATCCGCACGGTCGCGGAGCGGCGGCCCACGTCGGCGACGGCGCGGTCGGGGCTCACCCCGGCGACCGCCGCGGCCCTGCGCACCAGGGCGGAGCCGATGACCTCGTCGTCGACGACGGCGGCGGTGCGCCCCGCGGGGATGATGTGGCGCCCACGCCGGCCCGCCGTCAGCGCTGCGGCGACCAGCACGAGGCCGAGGACGGCCGAGACGGCGCCGGCGGCGACGAGCAGGCCCGACTGGACCGACGGAAGGCCCCGGATGCCCGTCGCCATCGCCGTCGGCGAGAGCAGCAGGGCGGGCCGCCCGAGCGCGGCGAGCACGGACTCCGTGCCGAGCCACGCGAGGGCGACGATCGCGAGCACCGCGAGGGGGATCGCGAGCCCGGACCTGGAGGAGTGCAGCTCGCGGCGCAGGACGCGGTCCCGCATCCGTCGATCGGTGCTCATCGCACCCGCCTCTCCTGCTTGATCTCCGCTGCGGTGAAGCGCAGCGCGAGCCGGGCCACCCTCGAGCCGGTGATCGTGCCGACCTGCTCGACGATCGCGGCCTCGCCGCGGGCCGCGCGGTCCAGGACGCTGCCTCCCGCCCGGTCGAGGGCGCGCTCGTCGTCCTGCACGCGGCCGATCGGGACGACCCGGATCGGCGTGCGCACCGCCAGCTCGAGGTCGCCGCCCTGGTCCGTCAGCTCGGCAGACACCGCCTTCGCCGCGACGCCGAACTGGTCGGCGGTCACCGCACGGACCACCCGCTCGATGGCCCGCGCGGTGACGACGGTCCGGCCGCCGGCGGGCCGGGCGCCGCTCACGAGGAGCTGCGCCGGCCGCGCACCGCGGACACGATGCCCGACACGTCCAGCCGGCCCTCCAGGTAGCGCCCGACGAGCGCGCCGAGGACGATCGCGAGCGCGACGAGGACCATCGCGCCGAAGGTGAACGCGATCCAGACGATCGCGAGCACGGCCGCGACGGCCATGCCGGTCTGCGTGGTGGTCACTGGACGCGCGGCGCCTCGTCGGCGCTGTCGTCGTCGGAGGGGATGTGCACGTCGGCGATGGTGACGTTCACCTCGGTGACCTCGAGGCCGACGAGGGTCTCGATCGCGGTCGTGACGGCGGTGCGGATGCCGTCGGCGACGTGGTGCAGCGGGATCGGGTACTCGGCCACGACGATCACGTCGACGGCGGCCTGCGTCTCGCCGACCTCGACCGAGATCCCCTGCGCCTGGTCGGCCTGGTTGATCCGGGTGCGCAGGGCGCCGATCGCGCGAGCGGCGCCGCCGCCCAGGTCGTGCACGCCCGGGACCTCCCGGGCGGCGATGCCGGCGATCTTCGCGACGACGGAGTCGTCGACGGTCGTGGTGCCGTGGGTGGTGTCCGCGTTCAGGCTGTCGGTGACCGCAGCGACCGTCCGGCTGCTGGTCCGGGTCGCGGACGGGCTCGAGGCGGGCGTCGTGTTCGACATGGTGCTCCTTCGGATGGGTGATGCCGAGGGCTGCCCCGGCACCTGGATAGAGCGCCGCGGCACCGCGGACGTCACGCCGTCCGGGCGACTCGCAGGTGGTTCTCAGCAAGCGGGGTTCGGAGCCCACAGCGCCCAGGGGGGATGCGGGATGCTTCCGCCGTGGGGCTCGATCCGGAGAACGCCTCGGCGCTCGAGTGCGCGGACGACGCGTTCCTCGTCGCCCGTGCCCGCGACGGCGACGTCCGCGCGTTCGGTCTGCTCCTGCGCCGGCACGACCGCACGCTGCACGGCTACGTCGGCCGCCTGACGCGGAACGCCGCCGACACCGACGACGTGCTGCAGGAGACGGCGCTCATCGCCTGGCGCCGGCTCGACACGATCGCCGAGCCCGCGAAGGTCCGCGCGTGGCTGATCCGGATCGCGACCCGGGAGGCCCTGCGGGTGGTGACGGCCCGGCCGGCGCACGTCGAGCTGCCGGACGAGTCGGCGCTCGCCGCCCGCGGCGACCAGGAGCCGCAGCGGGTCGACCTGCAGCAGGATCTGCGCGCCGCGCTCGACGCCCTCCCTCAGCAACAGGCGCGATGCTGGGTCCTCCGCGAGCTGGGCGGCTACACCTACGCCGAGATCGGGGAGCACCTCGCCATCCCGGAGAGCACCGTCCGGGGCGCCCTGGCGGCCGCGCGGAAGAGCATCCTGGCCCGGATGGGAGGGCACCGATGAGCGATCCGGCCGCCGTCCTGCGCCTGGAGCCCGAGGACCTCGACGGGCACACGGTCGACGAGCTGACGGACTACCTCGAGGCGGGGTGCGAGCCCGCCGATCCGTCGATCGACCGTTCGCCCGCCTGCCGGCTCGCGCTCGCCGCGCTGCAGCGCCTGCGGGACGTCGCGGGGTCGTACCTGGAGGAGGGCGACGCCGGCGCGTCGGGCGGGCGCGACTGGATCGGCGCCGTGCTGGCCGCGCTGCCCGTCGACACCCGGGCCGGCCGGCGCTTCCCGATCACCGTCGAGGATCCGCGCGTCGACGCCGTCGTGACGGAGGCCGCGATCCGCGGGCTCATCCGCTCGATCGGCGACGAGGTGCCCGGCCTGCTCGTCGGCGCGGTGCGGATCGGGATCGGCGACCCCGCGCCGCTGTCCGTCGACGTCGCCCTGGTCCACGGCGCCGGGCTGCCCGCCGCTGTCGCCGCTTTCCGGCGCTCGCTGCACCGCGCCCTGCCGGACCACCTGCCGTTCGCCGTCGGGACGATCGACGTGGACGTCGTGCAGCTGATCGCCTCGCCGGCGAACGGCCGAGGCCGATGACCGCCGCGTCCGCCGAGCAGGCCGACCGGCTGACACGCGCGATCGCCGCGGTCGACGGCGTCGAGGCGGTCTTCCCGGACCGCGCCGCCGCCGCCGTGGTGCGCGCCGTCGTCTCCCGGGGCGCGGCGGGGGACCGCGGGAGCGTCCGCGTCGAGGTCGACGGCGACACGGTGCGGATCGTGGCCCGCCTCGCCGTCGCGAGGTCGGTCCCCTCCAGCAGGGTCGTCGCGGACGTCACCGCGGCGGTGGCGGCCGCGCTCGGATCCGAGGGGTTCGCGCTCGAGCTCGAGGTCGCCGCGATCGACTGAGGGGCGCTGCGCCGCCCCCGCGCGCAGAATGGACCGGTGGTCGACGTCGAACGCGAGCTGAACTGGGCCGGCACCTACGGGTACCTCGCGAAGCGCATCGTCCGGCCGGAGTCGCTGGAGGAGGCGGCCGAGCTGGTCGCCGCGAGCGACCACGTCCGGCCGCTCGGCACCCGGCACTCCTTCAACGACGTCGCCGACGGGCCCGGCCTGCTCGTCGACCTCACCGGGCTGCCGACGCAGGTGGAGGTCGCGGCCGACCGCCGCACCGCGACGGTGTCCGCCGGCTCGCGCTACGGCGTCGTCGCGGTCGAGCTGGAGCGCCAGGGACTGGCCCTGCACAACATGGGCTCGCTGCCGCACATCTCGGTCGGCGGCGCCACCGCCACGGCGACCCACGGCTCGGGGCTCGGGCTGGGCGCGCTCTCCTCCGCCGTCGCCGCGGTCGAGATCATCGGCCCGACCGGCGCGCTGCGCACGGTGCGGCGCGGCGACGCGGACTTCGACGGCAGCGTGGTGGCGCTCGGCGCGCTCGGGATCGCCGCCCGCCTGACGCTCGACGTGCAGCCCTCCTACCGGATGCGGCAGGACGCCTACGCCGACCTGCCGTGGGACGTGTTCCTCGACCACCTGCCGGAGGTGTTCGGCGCCGCGTACAGCGTGTGCCTCTTCACGGAGTGGGACGGCCGCGTGCGCGAGGTGCTGCTGAAGACCCGGGTGCCGGCCGGCGCGGACGATGTCCCGGTGCCGGACGACCTGCTCGGCGCCCGGCGGCTGCCTCCGCGCGCGCCGTCGGACTGGTCGACGCCGGTCGACGGCACCGTCGGCGCGTGGTGCGACCGCCTGCCGCACTTCCTGATCAGCGGGACGCCGTCGAACGGCTCCGAGATCCAGAGCGAGCACTTCGTCCCGTTCGGCCGGGGAGCGGCGGCGCTCGACGCGGTCGCGGCCCTCGGCGACCGCATCCGCCCGCACCTGCACACGGCGGAGCTGCGGACGGTGTCCGGCGACTCCCAGTGGCTGAGCCCGACGCAGGGTGAGGACGTGCTGTGCATCGCCTTCACGTGGCGCAAGCATCCGGAGCAGGTGGCCGCGCTGGTCGTGGCGGTGGAGGAGGCCCTCGCGCCGTTCGGCCAGCGGCCGCACTGGGGCAAGATGTCGTCGCTCGGCGGCGACGCGATCGCCGCGCTGTACCCGCGGCTGCCGGAGTTCCGGGACCTGCTCGACCGCGAGGATCCCGACGGCGTGTTCCGCGGCCCGTTCCTCGAGCGCATCGTGCGGCCCTGACCGACGCCCACAGGCGCCGGACAGCGCGCACGCAGCCCGCCGCAGGTGCGGCTTGTACGGTGCGGGCTCCGGCCGCGGGCCTCCGCGCGCCGGCCGCACCGACAGAAGCGAGACCCCGATGGCCCGCCTCCTCCGGCTCCTGCCGATCATCATCCCGATCGCGACCCGGCTGCTGCGCAACCCGAAGGTGCGCGCGCGCCTCGGCCTGAAGCCGACCGACGGGTCCTCCAGCACCCGCTGAGCGCGCTGCTCCCTCCGCGTCTGCTGCGACCTCGGGCCGCCCGCGCGCCCCGGTCCTACCCTCCGGTCATGAGCGACGCTGCTGCCTCCGGTCCGTACCGTGTCTCCGTCCTCGCGGACGTGTGGGTCTCCGATCCGAGACGGCTGGACGGAGCGGACGAGCCGCGGCTCGCCGACGCCCTCGCGGGCCTGATCCGCGGGCATGCGTGGGAGGCGGGCCTCGAGATCATCGACCCCGAGTCCGTCCGCGTCCGGGTCGAGCGCAGCGGCGCCTGATTCCGCAACCTCCTCCGCGGCCGGGCGGCTGGGAAGTCAAGCCCCCGGTACGGAACCGGCTCCTGCCAGGAGGGGCTCCGTACCGTCGCCGCCACCCTCCGGCAGATCGTCGGACGGAGGAGGGGACCCCATGTTCTTCCACAAGCAGGAGCTGCAGTACACGGCGAAGCCGTCGAAGCCCGACGCGGTGTACGCGCGGCGCATGCAGGAGATCCTCGGCGGCCAGTACGGCGAGATCACCGTCGCGATGCAGTACTCGTTCCAGGCCTGGAACTCGCACCTCCCCGGCAAGTACCGGGACCTGCTGTTCGGCATCGCGGCGGAGGAGTTCAGCCACGTCGAGATGATCGCCGTGATGATCGCCCAGCTGCTCGAGAAGCTGCCCGTCGAGCAGTCGGAGGCGGCGATCAACGCCGACCCCACGGTGGGCGCGATCCTCGGCGGGACCGACGTGCAGGCGGCGATCGTCGCGGGCGCCGGCGTCCGGCCGGTGGACAGCAACGGCAACCCGTGGCAGGCCTCGTACATCACGGCGAGCGGCAACCTGCTCGCCGACTTCACCGCCAACGCGAACGCGGAGATGCAGGGCCGCGTGCAGGTGGCGCGGATCTACGAGATGACCGACGACAAGGGCGTCCGCGACATGCTCTCGTTCCTCATCGCGCGCGACACCGTGCACCAGCAGCAATGGACCGCCGCGGCGGAGGAGCTGCGGGCGGAGAAGATCGAGGACTTCCCGGTCCCCAGCAACTTCCCGCGATCGAACGAGAACTCCGACGTCGAGTACCAGTTCATCAACTTCTCCGACGGTGCCGCCGCGAAGGAGGGCTCGTGGGCGAACGGCCGGACGCCGGACGGCGTCGGCACCTTCTCCTACGAGGACGCGCCATACCCGAAGAAGACCGCCGCTTTCCCGCCCCCCACCCAGCCGGACCCGCGGCTGTTCGGCACGTCGACGAAGCCGAACCTGCTCGAGAAGGCCGAGGGCGTCGTCAAGGACACGGTCTCCAAGAAGTAGCGCCGGCGCCGCTGGTCCACCGCACACCATCGAAAGGTCGTTCATGTCAGAACGGAACACGTTCCTCCGCAGCCTCCACGACGTGGGGGTCGCCGCCTGGTTCGGCGGCAGCCTGATGGGCGCCGTCGGCCTGAACGGCGGCGCCGCCGCTGCGAAGGACCCGACCGAGCGCCTCCGCGTCTCCTCGATCGGCTGGGCGAAGTGGACGCCCGTCCAGCTCGCCGCGATCGCCGTGCACGGCGTCGGCGGCATCGGGCTCATCATCACGAACCGCGGGCGGCTCGCCGTCCAGGGCGAGGCCCGCACCAACTCGGTCGTCAAGACGCTCGTGACCGCGGCGGCCGGTGCCGCCAGCATCATGGGCGGACTCGCCGGCGCGGCGATCCTCAAGCACTCCGACGAGGGCGCTCCCGGCGTCACGGAGCCGGGCGCGGACGCCTCGAAGCAGCTGAAGTCCGCCCAGCGGGTGGAGCAGCTGACCCAGTGGGCGATCCCGGTGCTCACCGGCGTGCTCATCGTGCTCGGCGCCCAGCAGGGCGAGCAGCAGCGTCCCGCCGCCGGGTGGGCCCGCCAGGTCGGGGCGAAGGCCAAGGGCCTCGTCGGCCGGTAGCGGCGCGACCTCATCGGGGCGGACGGGGACGACCCCTGCCCGCCCCGATCTACGCCGTCGCGCGTCCGCGCCCCGCAGTGCCACGTTCGGGCGTCGATTGCAACCCCCTCCGCTTCCCGCCTCGGGCGCGGAGACTCGGCCCATGCCTGGGCCGCTGCCCTCCGAGCCCGATGAGCCGTCGGCGATCGCGCCCCCGCTGCTCATCGAGCCGGACTGCCTGGCCTGCGGCGCGCCCCTGCAGCCGGTGACGCTGCGCTCCGAGTCCGCCGTCCTGCGCTGCCCGGCCTGCGGGCTCGTCGAGATCTGACCGCCCCGGATGCCGTCCCGTCGGGCACGGATCGCGTCCCGTGGCAACCCGTGGTCGCTGCGGATCCCCATGCCTACGGTCGACGCATGCAGCACCTCACCGTCGCCGACAAATCCGTCCTGATCGGCGACGCGATCGCGGACGCGCTCGTCCGCTACGCGGCGTCGCTGGGCCGCACGAACAGCGCCGACGACCTCGCGATCCAGGCCATCGGCGTCGACGGCGAGGAGGTGCGCCTGCTCCTCCTGCTGAACTCCGGCGTGACGCTGGTCGCCGAGAGCACCGAGTCCGTGCTGCCCGAACCGGACAACGCCGCCGCCCTCGCGTACATCGACCGCCGGATGGCTGCGTTCGAGCTTCCGACGAACGCGGACTGAGCGCGGCCCGCAGCCCGCGCTCCAGGCGGGACGGCGCTGAGGATCGACTGCGCGTCCCGGATCGCCCCTGCGCTTCTCGGACATCCGGCCGTATGGTCGGGAGGTCGGGAGGTCGCTGTGGGCACGCTTTCGTACGGGCACGCGATCGTCGAGTTCGACGACCGCACGCTGTCGCACCTGCAGATCGTCATCATGCAGAAGTTCCGGCGCGGGGAGTCCTTCCCGATGTCCTGGATCGACTCCATCGCCATCGGCGACGGCCGCAGCGCGTGGTGGCTCACGCCGTCGAACCCGGTCTTCTTCAAGTTCGACGGCTCGCGCGTGCCGGCCGTCGATCAGGCCTGGGTGGATCGGCTCACCCGATCGGCGGAGAGCCCGAGGGGCCTCGTCGTGACGGACGTCGACGGCGGCCTCATCGCGGCGACCGGGGCGAACCACCGGCCCGTCGCGGCGCACCACGCCGTGCGCTGAGCGCGGAGGCCGACGCCTCCGCTGGCACGGGTCGCACCCCGGTCGCTCGTCTCCCGAGCAGACGATGTCGTTCTGCGCCACCCGTAGCGCCGAACCCCTTCCCTCTGCCACCCTGCGTGCTCCAGTCCACACGTTCGGGAGCACCCATGTCCTACGCGCAGACCGAATCGCACCCGCGTTCGACGGGGACGATCCTCCTGCTGCCGTTCCTCGCGATCGCGGCCGCGCTGTCGGCGCTCGGCCTGCTGTCGACCACCTCGCTCGTCAGCAGCTGGTTCACCAGCAGTCCCCGCGCGGACTGGACCCCGCACCTGTCCGTCTTCACCGCGGTGTGGACGCTGGTGTACTGCGCCGATGCGCTGGCCGGCTGGCTGCTGCTGCGGGCCCGCCGCACGTCGTCCGCGTCGGGAGCGCCGCTGATCGCCTACTGGGTGCAGCTGGTGCTGCAGGCGGTGTGGCTGCTGGCGTTCATGGCGCAGGCGGCGGTGGGCGGCACATGGCTGTGGGCGGTGTTCGGCGTCATCGTCCTGCTCGACGTCGTCACCGCTGCGGCGGCGATCTCCGCGTGGCGCGTGTCGCGCGCGGCCTCGGTGCTGCTCGTCGCCGTGCTCGCCTGGCTGCTGTTCGGCACCGTGCTGTCCGGCGCCGACACGCTGCTGCAGGTCGGCCTGCCGTAGCCGCCGAGGTCGATGCACGCTCGCGCCGCAGTGACCTTCGCGCGGTAGCAGTGACCTTCGCGCGGTAGCAGTGACCTCCGCGCGGTAGGTCTGCCTACGGCGCGGAGGTCGGAGCATCGCGCGACGTGGTGGGAGCACCGCGCGACGACTCCGCCGCGGCTCATCGCCCGCCGGGCTCAGCCCGCCGCCGTCTCCTCGAAGTACTTCTCGAACGTGGCGTCGTCGATGAACCACACCGACGTCTTGGCCTGGACGCCCGTGACCACGAGCCAGTCGCCGGGCATCGCGCCGTGCTCGACGCCCATGACCTCCAGCTCGATGTACCCGGTCAGGTCGGATCAGCCCTTGTACTCGGTGCGGGGGCGCACCGGCCAGTCGGGAGCGACCACGCCCGTCCAGGTCACGATCCGCTCGACCCCAGCGGTGGTGCCGTCGAACTGCATGGCCTCAACCTGCCGGGGTCGCATCCGGTAGCGCTTCACGTCCGGAGCCTACGGACGCCCTCGCGGCGCAGCCCTGGGAGCATCCCGCCGGCGCCGTCCCACCTGCCGCTGCGGCGCTCGGGGGCGAAGGCCTCGTCCGCCCACACCTCGGTGTCCGCCCAGGCCTCGGCGAGCGCTCCCGCGCGCACGGGGTAGCCCGCCTCCACCCGGATCCAGAACCCCGCGGCCACGAGTTCCGAGATCGCCGCCCCGCACCGCTGCGCGAGCCGCTCGGCGTCGCGGCAGCCGATGCGGCCCTCGCCGCGGCCACCGATGGCGGCGATCAGGCCGAGCGTGTGCAGCAGGATCGCCTCAGGGCTCGGCAGCCGCGATCCGGTGCTGCGCGTCCCGCCCGCCCGCGCCCCGTCGTGCTGCGAACCGAACCTCCCCATCGCTGCTCCGGTCCTGGTCCTCGGCGGGCGCCGCCCTCGGGCGCCGACATCTGGCACCCGGTGCCGGGAGCGACGCTGCCCGGTCCGCGATCCGACGGCAACGCCTCCCGGCGGATCCTCAGGATCGCGACACGCGGGCGGCGCCGCGCGACCGGCGGTCGGGCCGTCGGCGGGGGCGCGGAGCCTTCCCTCAGCCGGGCCGGGGATGCTGCGACGGTGAGAGCCGTGATCCTCATCGCCTACTGGGTCATGGCGGTGTGGCTGATCGTCGCGGCGATCATCCGCTTCGTGCTGCTGACGAGCGAGCACCTCCCGCTCGATCCCCTGCCCTTCGTCAGCGGCGCGCTCGGCCTCGCCGCGATCGGCGGCCTCGTCGCCCACCAGCGCATCGACGCCCGACGCGACGGCCGCCGGTAGCCCGCCCGGGTCCGCCGGTGCGGCCATCGGGGCGCGGGCGCCGCGATCGGCGGCGCACCATCGACGTCGCGCGGTAGTCGGGACCTTCGCGCGGTAGGTCTGCCGACCGCGCGAAGGTGCAGGTACCGCGCGACGCGGTGGCGCTACCGCGCGACGCGGCGGGCGACGTGCTGCTCGACGAGGTCGCAGATCGTGGACTCGGCGTCGGCACCGGCGATCTGCGCGGCGAGCCGTGCCGCCGCGGCACGGAAGGCGTCGTCGCGGCGCACCCGCTCGACGGCCGCCAGGATCTCGGCGGAGGACGGGCGGCTGCTGCGCAGATCGATGCCGGCCCCGCTCCACGCCACCCGGGCAGCGGTCTCGACGTCGGTCTCGAGCGTGCCGGCCACGACGACCGGGATGCCGTGGCGCAGCGCGTGCTGGGTGTGCAGGTAGTCGCCGTCCGAAACGACGACCGTGCGCTGCGGCAGCAGCCGGGACCACGGCATCCGGTCGTCGAAGTGCACGTTGACCGGGATCGGACCGGGGAACGCGCGGGCCACGGCCGTCCGGCTCACCCCGGCGACGATCACCGTGCTGCTCGTGTAGGCGAAGGCCCGCAGCGTCGGCACGACCAGGTCCTGCACCGCGGCCGCCGACCCGGCGCGGACGGCCACCACCGGCGGTTCCGTGACCGGGTCCCACCAGTCCGGCACCGGCTCCATCGACGGCGGGTGCAGCGGCCCGACGAACCGGAAGTTGGCCGGCAGGTCGGCGCGCGGGTACTCGAAGCGGGGGACCGTCAGCTGCGCCCACACGTCCCCGAACCTGGGGGAGGCGCGGAGGTCCCCGGTCACCGGCACCCCGAACGTCCGCTCCACTTCCGCGTTGAACGACCGCGACAGCCGGGCCATCGGCCGCGCGGCGAGCAGCTCGAAGGCGGCGGCGCGGACCCGGTCGGCGCCGTCGTCGGAGGGGGCGAAGCCCATCCCGTACGGCGGGACCCTGGGGTCGGGGATCCACGGCGCCGAGAAGCCCAGCATGATCACCGCCGGTCGCGTCGCCCGCGGACGCGCGGCGAGCATGGAGCCGCCGACGAACAGCCCGTCCGTCACGACCGCGTCGACCGCCGCGTCGCGCACGACCCTCTCGACCACCCGCCACTGGCCCGGGACCGGCTCGATCACGTTCCGCTGCACGCGCACGTACAGCTGGTGGGCTCGCCGCGCAATCGGCGGGAGCCCGCGCTCGAGGTCCGGCATCGGCGGCTCCGGCACCGGGTGCACCTCGAACCCGAGCCGGCGGTAGGGCGCGGCTCCCGGCTCCGAGGTGACCACGGAGACGCGGTGGCCACGCGCGCGGAGGGCCTCCGCGACGCTGACGGCGTGCTCCGCCGCGCCGAGTCCGGCGAGCGTCGACACGATCACGGATGCCACGCGAGCAGTGTCGTCCGTGCCTCTGTGGATCCCGGGCGAGCCCTGCGGTTCCCGGACGGGCGTCCGCGCGACGCCGCGGGCGTCAGGACGGCAGCGGAGCGAGCACGATCCCGGCGACGGCGAGCAGGCCGCCGAGGGTCCGCGGCCAGATCCGCCGTCCTCGCCGGAGGGCCGTCGCGCGCCTCCATCCGAGGGCTTGAGCAGGATAGAACGGCGTCAGCAGGACTACTCGCGCCGGATCGTCCTGCTGACCGCGTTCTGTCCTGCTGTCGGCCTGGGGCGTGGGACGCGAGCGGGACTCGGGGAGTCCCACCGCCGCCCGTCGAACGACTCGCTGCGCCGCGCGCCGCACCGACGGAATGGTCTGCTCGCGCGATGATCGCGCAGCCGGGAACGCGGAACCTGCGCTGAGAGGTGGGCCGTCATGCTGGGACGTCGACGCGAGAACGTCGTGAGCCACGACGCGGTGCTGGCCGCGGCGACCGAGATCATCCAGGCCGAGGGGCCGATCGCGGTGACCCTCGATCGGCTCGCGCGGGCGCTCGACGTGCGCGCGCAGCAGCTGGAGGTGGACGTCCCGGCGGTCGTCGCGGAGGCGTACCGGGCGCTGAGCGTCGCGGAGCTCGGCGCGGTGCGCCGCGCGGTCCTGGCGAACCCGTCGCCCGCCGAGCAGATGCGGGCGCTGCTGAACTGGCTGGCCACGCCGCCGGAGGACAGCGACGGCATCCGCCTGGAGGCGTGGGCGCTGGCCCGGCACAACCCCGCGCTGCGGCAGGCGGTCAAGGACGGCGAGACGGCGTGGCACGGGCTGGTCGCCTCGGTCGTCCGGCGGGGCGCCCGCAGCAACGACTTCCTCCAGGCCGACGCCGACGAGATCGCGGCGCACCTGATCTCGCTCGTCGACGGCATCAACGCGTACCAGACGATCGGCTACCGGTCGGACTTCGACCGCATGGTGCTGCTCACCCGGGTCGTGCAGGCGGAGCTCGGGCTGGCCTGGGGCCCCGACCTGGCGGAGGCGCTCGCCTGATCGGGCGGGTCAGGAGCCGTCGGCCGCCGGGGCGAGCTTCCGGCGCATGGTCGCCGTGCTCTCCCGCCACACCGCTGCGTCGAGCCGCACGACCACGACGGTGGCGTCCAGCCGCGCGGTCCTGACCGGCACGCGGTCGGCGCGGGCGAGCCGGCGTACCCCGGCACGCACCTCGCTCGCGAGTGCGTCGTCGGGGACGACGCGCACGCACTGCTCCTCGGACCGGGCGGTCGCCCACATCCGCTGCGCCAGCTGCTCGGCCTCGGCGGTCATCCCGCCAGTGTCCTCTGCGGGGGCCCCGAGCGACTGACGGGGCGCGGCAGGTCGCCCCCGGTGTCGCGGGAGGCCCCCGCAGCGCACCGGTTCAGCGCACGCGCCGGATGGGCAGGATCAGCACCGCGCCGAGCAGTCCGGCGAAGGCGCCGAGCAGGAACAGCGCCGAGTAGTTCGGGCCGGCTCCGCCGATCGCGAGCACCGCGGGCGCGATCAGCGGCACGACCGCGAAGGTGAGCGTGTTCGCCAGGTTCATGATGCCGAGGTCCTTGGCGGGGTTCTTCGGATCCGGCAGCACCTGCGTGACCAGCGCGACGTCGACCGCGAAGTAGACGCCCTGACCGAGCCCCACCACCGCGGTCGCGAGCAGGAACGCCGGGAACGAGGTCGAGAGGGCCGCCAGCACGAGGCCGACGCCGAACACGACCGCGGAGACCGCGACGAACGGCTTGCGGCGGCCGACCACGTCCGAGATCTTCGCCGCGACCGGCGCGGTGACCAGCGCGACGCCGGTGAGCACGAGCGTCGTCAGGAACACCGCTCCCGCGACGCTCCTCTCGTCGAACCCGAGCCTCGTCAGCAGGTAGAACACCTGGTAGGCCTGCAGCGCGGAGACGCCGAAGTAGATGAGGAACCGGCTGAACCAGGTCCAGGCGAAGTTCGGGTGCGTGCGGGGGCTGACCCAGAACGTGGTGCCGACCTGGATCCAGCCGAAGTGCGGGCGCTCCTCCGCGAGCAGCCTCCGGTCCGTCAGGCGCCACGCGAACAGCAGCGGGCCGACCACGGCGAACACCGCGGGCAGCACGATCTGCATCGTCAGGCCCGCGGGCGCCGCCGTGAACCCGACGAACAGGCCGAGCAGCGCGCCGACCGGCAGGCTGAGACCGACGATGGACGAGATCGGGCCGCGCCGGCCCGGCTCGACCTGGTCCGCGATCGTGGAGGTGACCGCGACGAGGACCGCGCTGTAGCCGACCGCGGTGAAGAGGTCGCCCACGATCAGCACTGGGACGTTCCCGGCGACGACCAGCAGGACGGCGCCGATCGCGAACAGCACGGATCCGACGAGCAGGAACGGCCGCCGCCTGCCGAGGGCGCTGGTCGTGCGGTCGCTCAGGCGGCCGAGCACCGGGAAGGCGATGAGGCCGGCGATGCCGGCCAGGCCGGCCACGATCGACAGGATCGACGTCGCGTTCGCGGGGTCGATCTCGGTGGCCTTCAGCGTGATGGTCAGCACAGCGGGGGTCAGGCTGCCCATGCCGGCGCCGATCGCCGCGAACGCGGCGAAGAAGAGGTACCCGCCGCGCGGGTTCGGCCAGCCGCCCACCGGGGCGTCGGACTCGGCCGGCGGCACCTCCGCGAGGCCGCCGATGGGGTTCGTGGGGATGGACATGTCGCTCCTTCGCGTCACGTGCTCTCGGCGATCTGCCGCTGCCGGCCTCGATGCTGCGCCGCTGCGGCGCGTCGACCGACCGGCGCGTCGCAGCGGGTGGTCCTACGTGGTGACGAAGGTCCGCCGCACCTCGGCGGGCAGGCCCTCCTCGGTGGCGGTGGGGCCGTCGGCCGGCGGGAACGACTCCGTCATCGACGGCGGCAGGCCGCCGTTCCGGTAGAAGTTGTTCGAGCCCTGCGCTGGCGTCCAGGTCTGCGCCTCCCAGTCCGGCACGTAGTTGCGGTACCCGCCGGTGTTCATCTCGATCCGCATCGTGGAGGGGTCGCGGAAGTAGAGGAAGTTCTGCTCGCCGATGCCGTGGATGGAGGGGCCGTACTCCATCGGCACCCCGTTCTCGATCAGCACGTCGGCCGCCTGGAACAGGTCCTCGCGCTGGTCGACCCAGAACGCGTAGTGGTTGATGCGGCCGCCGCGGCTCGACCGGTCGGCGAGCACGCCGAGGTCGTGGGACTTCTCGTTCGTGGTCACCACGCTGAAGATCGACTGCGGGCCCATCGGCGGGATGATCGTGCGGGCCATCAGCCGGAACCCGAGGACCTCGCTGTACCAGGCCGCGAACGCGTCGACGTCGGAGGCGGCCACGGTCACGTGGTCCAGCTGGCGGGGGGCGCCGATGTGGCGGCTGCGCCGCGCGGGACGGTCCGGGTAGACCGAGGCCTGGTCGCCGGTGCCGTGGAAGTGCTCGGCGTCCCAGTGCAGGGTCATCGAGTGGCCGAAGGGGCCGGTGAAGGTGAACGCGCGGCCGACGGCGTGCAGCTCGGCCCACGTGCCTGTGACGCCGGCGTCCTCGACCGCCTTCGCCGCCGCCTCCAGCGCCTCCGCGCTCGACGCGCGCCAGGCCATCGTCGCGAGCGACGCCTCGGGCCCCGGGGAGATCACGAGGCTGTAGCGGTAGTAGTCGCCCCAGCAGCGCAGGTAGACGTCCTCGCCGATGCGGTCGGTGACGGTCAGCCCCACCTGCTCCTCGTAGAAGCGCACGGACGCCGCCACATCGGGCGCCGTGAGCGTCACGAAGGAGAGGTGGGAGAGCAGCTTGATCATCGTCGATCCTTCCGCGACCGTCGGGGGACGTCGCGATGTCACTGTGACGACCGGCCGGGGCTGGGGGAAGGTTCGATCGAGTATCCCGGCCATTCACCGCAGTTATGGTGCGGAGTCCGGCGCGAAGCCCGTCAGCGAGGCGTGAGCATCCCGGCGAGCACGAGCTCGGCGTAGCGGCGCGCCTGCTCCTCGTCGTCCGGCACGCCGCCGATCAGCAGCGCGAGGTCCGCGCTCGTCAGGTCGGCGCGGACGGCTCCTGCTTCGACCGCCGCGCGGAGCACCAGCTCGACGGCGCCGACGACCCGGGCTTCCACGCCGCCCGCCGGGAAGGGGCCGGACAGCTCCGTGACGCGCGCGCCGAGCGTCGCCGCGGTCGCCTTCACCGTGCGATCCGCGGCGTGCATCACCGCGATCCGCCGCACCAGGTCCGCCAGCGTCCCCCCGGCGTCGGCGCCGTCCGCCACCCGCTGCGCCGCCCCCTCCGCGAGCGTCGCCCAGTCGCCCAGCCCGTCGGCGATCACCGCCTCGAGCAGCGCCGCCTTGGTGGGGTGGTGCCGGTACAGCGTGCCCACCGCGACGCCGGCCTCCCCGGCGATCTCGTCCATCGACACGTCGGCCCCGCGGCGTCGCACCAGGGCGCGCGCGGCCTCCAGGATCCGCGCGTTGTTGCGCTCGGCGTCGGCTCGCACGGCCCTCCCTCGTCGCTGCGATCGTAGTTGCATGAAGATGAACTGTGGTTCATGATGACCTGAACCAGCGTTCATCTTCGAGAGGGAGGTCGCCGGATGCCCGTCGACACGCATCAGCACGTCGCCCTGGTCACGGGCGCCTCGTCCGGCATCGGGCTCGCCACCGCGCTCCGGCTGCAGCAGGCGGGCCTCGTCGTGTACGGCGCAGCGCGGCGGGTCGACCGCATGCAGCAGCTGACGGACGCGGGCGTCCACGTCGTCGCGATGGACGTGACCGACGACGCGTCCGCGACGGCGGGCGTGGAGCGCGTCCTCGCGGAGCACGGCCGCATCGACGTCCTGGTCAACAACGCCGGCTACGGGTCCTACGGCGCCGTCGAGGACGTGCCGATCGACGAGGCCAGGCGGCAGTTCGAGGTCAACGTGTTCGGCGCCGCCCGGCTCGCCCAGCTCGTGCTGCCGGGCATGCGCGCGCGCCGCAGCGGGACGATCGTGAACATCAGCTCGATGGGCGGCCGGATCACCACCCCGTTCGGCGCCTGGTACCACGGCACGAAGTTCGCCCTCGAGGCGGTCAGCGACTGCCTCCGGCTCGAGACGGCCCCGTTCGGCATCGACGTCGTCGTGGTCGAGCCCGGCGGGATCCGCACGGAGTGGAGCGGGATCGCCGCCGAGCACCTCCGCGCGACCTCCGGCCGCGGCGCCTACGCCGAGCGCGCGAACGCGGTGGCGACGTCGTTCGACTCCGAGACCATGGCGAGGCGGTCGTCGCCGCCCGAGCTCATCGCCGCCACGATCGCGCGAGCCGTCACCGCTCGGCGGCCGCGGACCCGCTACGCCGTCGGCTTCGGCGCGAAGCCGCTGATCGCGCTGCGGCGACTGCTTCCCGACCGCGCGTGGGACGCGCTGATCCTCCGCGCGACGGCCTGAGGAGCACCCCGACCCCCCACGGGGCCCTCCGCTGCTGGATCCCCGATGCGCAGCGACGGATCAGCAGCGGAGGGCCCCGCGAGCAGGCCGGCGGGCTCAGTCGCGGTCGCGCGGGCGGGGGCGGGCCGGGGCGATGACGGGCTTCGGCAGGCCCTCGACCACCCGGTTGCGGATCGTGCCGATCCCCTCGACCGTCATCTCGACCACGTCCCCGGGCTGCAGCGGCGGCGGGACGCGCTCGCCGCGCCGCCCCCACAGCTCCGCCAGGCAGCCGCCGTTGCCGCAGGTGCCCGAGCCGAGCACGTCGCCGGGCCGGACCCAGGTGCCGACGGAGGCGTACGCGACCAGCTCGGACAGCGGCCAGCCGATGTTCGACAGCAGGTCGCGGCCGATCTCCACCTCGTTGACGCGTACCGAGAGGTGGAGGCGCAGGAAGCCCTCGGCGTCGTGCCGGTCCTCGAACTCGTCGGCGGTCACGATCCACGGCCCTAGCGTGGTGGCGGAGTCCTTGCCCTTCGCAGGCCCCAGGTTCACCGCCATCTCCCGCCGCTGCAGGTCGCGGGCCGACCAGTCGTTCATGATCGTGTACCCGAAGATCGCCTCGTGCGCCGCCTGCGGCGCGAGGTCGTGGCCGGTCTCGCCGACCACGACACCGACCTCGAGCTCGTAGTCCAGCTGCTGCGACCCGGGCGGCACGAACACGTCGTCCTCCGTCGCCACGACCGCATAGGGGTTCGTGAAGTAGAACGTCGGCGCCTCGTACCACGCGGGGGCCGGGCCGCTGCCGACGCCGGCGCGCATCCCCTCCACGTGCTCCTCGAACGCGACGAAGTCGCGGATCGTCGGCGGCTCGATCGGCGCGCGCAGCCGCACCAGATCGAGCGGCACGGAGGGGGTGGCGGCCGCGACCGCCGCACCCACCCCGAGCGCCGCGGGCAGGCCGCCGCGGACGAGGTCGAGCATGGTCGTCCCGGCGTCGAACAGGTGCACGCCGTCGTCGAGCACGACGCCGACGCGGTCGGCTCCCTCGTGGCGCACCGTCGCGAGCCGCACGTCAGCCCCGCCTGCCCGCGCCGCTCACGCCGGCCGGCTGACCAGCGCGGTGACGCCCATCATCAGGCCGCGGTTGTCGCCGCGGACCCCGTCGAGCGCCCACTGACCCAGCTGGACGCTCGCCCGCACCACCTCGCCGGCGCGGGCGTGGCGGCGGTCGGTGTACGCGGTCCACAGGTGCTCGTCGACCTGGTCGCGGGTCAGCAGCAGCTCGGCGATCACCGCGGCGTCCTCCAGGGCCATCGCCCCGCCCTGCGCCAGCGTCGGGGGGCACACGTGCGCGGCGTCGCCGACCAGCACGGCCCGGCCGCGGTTCCAGGGCGGGTCGAGCAGGTGCGTCTCGAACAGCGTGTAGTTGATCTGGCTCGGGTCCGTCAGGGTCTCGCGGATCTCGTCCCACGGCCCGTGGTAGTGGGAGGCGAGCTCGACGACCGTGGCCAGCTGCTCCTCCGGGCTCAGCGTCGTGCGGTCCTGCCCCGCCTCGACCAGGTAGGCGTACTGCGTGTCCTCGCCGGTCGGGCAGTACCCGGCGATGTACGCCTCGCCGCCGTAGTACAGGTCGGTGTGCGTGATCGACGCCGGCCGCGGGCCGAAGATCCGCCAGATCCCCATGCCGGTCAGGCGCGTCTCCAGCTCGATGCCGACGGCGCGGCGGGTCCAGGACCGGATGCCGTCCGCGCCGATCACGACGTCGTAGCGTCCCGTCGAGCCGTCGGAGAACCCGACGTCGACGCCGTCGTCGTCCTGCTGCAGGTCGGTCGCGGCGACGCCGAGGCGGACCGTCGCGCCCACCTCCCGCACCCGCTCCATCAGGATGCGGGCGAGCACGCGGCGGTCCATCCCCATCACGGACGGCAGGTCGGGGCCGCCGGTGTGCGCGTCCTGCATCTCCACCAGGACGGTGCCGTCGGGGGTGCGCATGCCCGTGACGGAGAAGCCGTAGCCGTTCGCCTCCACCTGCGACCAGACGCCCAGCTGGCGCAGCACCCGCAGCGCGTTGCCCTGCAGGGTGATGCCGGAGCCGAGCGCGGAGGCGTCCGGCTTCGTCTCCACGAGGTCGACCGCGACGCCGCCCTCCGCGAGCAGGATCGCCGCGGCGCAGCCGGCCAGGCCGGCGCCCACGACGAGGGCGGATCGGACCGCGGGGCCGCCGATGGTGGCGTCGATCGCAGGCAGTGACATGGGTGGACTCCAGTGGCCGGGGCCGGCCCGTGGGGGCCGCGCCGGCCCTCACTCTCCCGACGCGCCGGGAGGCGAGGAAGAGGGACCTGCTGATGCAGGGGCATCACTGTCGTGAATACTCGGGGCAGCGGGACCCCGCCCGCGCGGACTGGGGGAGGGCCCATGAACATCGCGAACCTCGACCTCAACCTGCTGGTGTCCCTCGACGCGCTGCTGCGCGAGCGCAGCGTCACCCGCGCCGCGGAGCGGCTCGGCCTGACGCAGCCCGCCCTGAGCGCCGCGCTGCGGCGGCTGCGTGCGCACTTCGGCGACGAGCTGCTCACCCGGGTCGGCAACACGTACCAGCTGACGCCGCTGGCCGTGTTCCTGCTGGGGCGGGCGACGATCGCGATGGACGGGGTGGAGCGCGTCTTCGACGCCAAGCCCGAGTTCGATCCGGAGCTCTGCACCCGCGAGTTCGTCGTCCTCTGCTCGGACTACTCGTTGTCCGTGGCCGGGGCGCCGGTCGTCGCCGCGCTCGCCGCGCGGGCGCCGAAGGCGCGGATCCGCTTCCGGCAGCCCGCCCTTGCGCAGATCCGGAGCGCCGCGGACAACCTGCGGACCTCGGACGTGGGCATCCACCCGCACGGCTTCTCGGTCGACCTGCCCCACCTCGACGTGTTCCGCGACCGTTGGATCTGCATCGTCGCGGAGGGGAACGAGCGCGTCGGCGACCGGCTGACGGTGGACGACCTGACCGCGCTGCCCTGGGTCAGCGCGCTCGACCAGTCGTCGACGGCCTACACCCCCGCGCACAAGCAGCTGCAGCTGCAGGGCGCGGTGATCGACATCCGGGTCGTGACGGACAGCTTCCTCGCCGTGCCGGCGATGGTCGCCGGCACGGATCGGGTCGCGCTGCTGCAGGAGCGCCTGGCCCGCGCGATCCCCGGCGATCTCGGGATCCGGGTGCTGGACTGCCCGTTCGACGCGCCGCCGCTGCGGGAGGCGCTGTGGTGGCACCCGCTGTCGGAGGAGGACCCCGAGCACCGCCTGCTGCGATCGGCGTTCGCCGACGCGGCGCTCGTGCTCGCCTGAACGGCGCCCGCCCTCAGGGCAGCGGTGCGCGGCCCGCCGACGGGTCGACGCTCAGCGAGGCGAGGTGCGCGCCCATGGCGGCCCCGGCCGCGTCGGCGTCGCCCGCCGCGATGGCGTCGTGGATGCGCCGGTGCGCGACCCCGACCGCCTCCGCGCGCGCCCGGGAGGAGTTCGGCTCGAACCGCAGCTCCTGCGCCGACCGCAGCGCCCGCACGGAGGCGCGCAGCGCGCGGTTGTGCGAGGCCTCGGCGACGAGCAGGTGGAAGTCCAGCGCCGTCTCGGTGAAGACGCGCGGGTCGTCCACGGCCGTCCCGGCCCGGTGCAGCGCCGCCTCCAGCCGCTCCAGATCCGCCGCGTCGGCGCGCTGCGCGGCGAGGCGCGCGGTGAGCGGCTCGACCGTCTGCATCGCCTCCACCACCTCGTGCCAGCCGACCCCCGCCAGGTGCAGCTGCACCGACAGCGCGTCGGCGAAGCGGTCGGGGTCGGGCTCGGCGATGCGCAGGCCGCCGCCCGCGCCGACCTTCACCTCCACCACGCCCTGAACCTCCAGGGTGCGGATCGCGTCGCGGACGGTGACCCGGCTCACGCCGAACCGCTCCGCGAGGTCCTTCTCGGTGCCGACGCGGTCGCCGGGTCGCATGCCGTCGAAGAACGCGCGCTTGATCTGCGCCACGACCTCGTCGGACGCCCGCACGGTCCGCACCGGCGTCCACCCCCGCGCCGGCTCGCCGGTCATCGCCCGGCGGCCCCGGCCAGCGCGAGCCGCTTCAGCAGCCAGGGCACGATGATCTCGTGGACGGTCCGCTCGGGCCCCCACCCGGCGCCGAAGCCCATGTGCACGCCCTTCGGGTTGATCCACGCCTCCTTCGCGTCACCGCGCGTGATCAGCAGCAGCTGGTCGGCGATCGGCACCTGGCTGTCGCTCGCGCCGTTCATCACGAGCATCGGGGCGCACGGACCGTCGATCCGGTCGTCGATCAGCAGCGACATCCGCGGCCCGTACGCGAGGAACTCGTCGAGCGTCGAGACGCCGAACACGTTGGAGCGGGCGCCGAACAGGTCGAGCAGGTACTCGCGGGTGCCGAGCGCCTTCAGCTGCCACTCCTCCTGGAAGAAGTGGTGGACGGCGCCGCCGTGGTTGATCGCGCCGAGGATCCGGTCCTTCTCGAGGAACGCGACGCGGGTCGCCCAGTGGCCGCCCCAGCTGACGCCGCGCATGAACATGCGGGTGGAGTCGAGGTCGTCCCGCGTCTCCGCCCAGTCGTAGATCGCCGAGAACATCCGCTCGCTGCCGACGTCCGCCTTGATCGGCGCCTCGCCGGTGCCGGGCATGTCCACGCCGAACACGGCGATGCCGTGAGGGAGGTAGGACAGCGCCTCGTCGGCGACCTGCTCCTTCCAGAAGTCGAGGCCGCCGCACTGCACCATCAGCGGGAACGGGCCGTCCCCCGCAGGCGTGCGCAGGTAGCCGACGATCTCCGATCCCTCGAAGGGGATCCGCACCACCTCGAGCCGCTGCGGCAGCAGATCGGCGTAGCGCGCGTACGCATCGAGCGCCTTGGCGTAGGCCGCGCGCTTGCCCGGGGTCGTCGGCGCCGGGAAGCGGCCCATCGTGTAGGTCGTGTACGCGTGCTTGTACAGCGCGGCCCGCGCCTCCCGCGCCTCCCGCTCCTCCGCGTCCTCGGCCTCGCGCACGACGCGGTCGCCGACCGCGGTCCAGACGGCGGCCCACTCGTCGGGGTCCAGGGAGGTGAGTGCCGACATCGCCTCCTGCGCGTCGGGCAGGCGGATGCCGCGGCCTGGGTAGCCGTTGCCGGCGACCCGCTGCAGCACAGCCGCCTTCAGCTCGTCGAGCGTGCGAGGCGGGGCGATGCGCGGGTCGAGCGGCATGCGAGGATCCTGTCTGTCGGCCGAATGACCGTATTGTATGATCTTTCCATCGCGGCGGGCGAGCGCGGAGCACCGGAGGTCTCGGATGACGGGGAACCTGTTCGACCTCACCGGCAAGGTGGCGGTGGTCACCGGCTCGAGCCGGGGGCTCGGCTACGCGGTCGCGGAGGCGATGCTCGAGCACGGGGCCACGGTCGTGGTCTCGAGCGAGGACGCCGCCGACACCGCGGCCGCCGCCGCGGCGCTGGGGGCCACCGGCATCCCGTGCGACGTCGCGGACGACGCCGCGATCGCGGCGCTCGTGCAGCAGACCGTCGATCGCTTCGGCGGCATCGACGTCCTCGTCTCGAACGCCGGGATCCAGGGCGCCCGGTCGGCCGACCCGCTCGACATGACGGTGTTCGACCGGGTCGTCGCGGTGAACCTGCGCTCGATGGTCAGCCTGACGAAGCACGCGCTGCCTCACATGGCCGGCCGCGAGGGCGCCTCCGTCGTGCTCATGTCGAGCATCTCGGCGCTGCGCGGCAACGCGGCGATCGAGGCGTACGCGCTCGCGAAGGCGGGGGTCGCGCAGCTGGCGCGGAACCTGGCCGTGCAGTGGGGCCCGAAGGGCGTCCGCGCCAACGCGATCGCTCCCGGCCTGATCGACACCGCGCTCGCGGACCACATGAAGGCCGACGCGGCGTTCATGGCCCGGCGGATGCAGATGACGCCGCTGCGGCGGATGGGCCTGCCCACGGAGATCGCGGGGGCCGCGGTCTTCCTCGCCTCGCCGGCCGGCGGCTACGTCAACGGGCACGTCCTCGTCGTCGACGGGGGCACCGTGATCACCGATGGGAGCTGATCGATGGGCGTCGCACCCGTTCGCCGCGTCGTCACCGGGCACGACGCCGACGGCCGCGCGGTCGTCGTCGCCGACGACCTGATCGAGGGCGTGCCGAACCCGACGGGCTCGACCTTCCTGACCCTGCTCTGGACCAGCCTCGGCTCGCCCGTCGACAACGACGACGCGACGGACGGGCGCGACCGGGAGGCGGGCCTGACGCTGCCCGGCGGCTCGGTGCTGCGCTTCGTCGACCTGCTGCCCGGCAGGAGCGGCCCGATGCATCGCACGAGCAGCCTCGACTACGGCATCGTCGTCGCCGGCACGATCGAGCTGATCCTGGACGACGACGTCCGCACCCTCGTGGAGGCGGGCCAGGTCGTCGTGCAGCGCGGCACCATCCACGGCTGGCACAACCCGAGCCCGGACACGACGGCGCGCGTGGCGTTCGTCCTGCTGGACGCGAGCCCCGCGACCGTCGACGGGCGGCCGCTGCCGGACATCCACCCGGCGGGCGCGCCCCGGCCGGCCGGCGACGGGGCGTAGCGCAGCCGCTGTCGCCGTCCGGGAGGATGCTCCTGGCACGGCTCGCGGCGTCGGTCCCGACGCCCGGCCGGACGGGAGGACGCATGGGCGCGCTCGACGACGGCGAGCGGGTGCGCGCGCCCGACGCGGCGACCTGGCGCGCCTGGCTCGAGGCGAATCACGCGTCGTCGAAGGGCGTGTGGCTGCTGCGCGGGCGCCCCGGCTTCGGCCATCTGCACATCGAGTACGAGGCGGCGATCGTGCAGGCCCTGTGCTTCGGCTGGATCGACGGTCCTGTCCGCGTGTTCGACGAGGAGACCAGCGGCCTCTGGTTCGCGCCCAGGCGGCCGTCGAGCGGCTGGGCGGCGACCAACAAGGCGCGCCTGCTCCTGCTCGAGGAGCAGGGCCTGATGGCCGAGGCCGGGCTGCGCGCGGTCGAGGTCGCGAAGGCGAACGGCGCCTGGACCGTGCTCGACAACGCGGAGGCGCTGCGGGAGCCGAGCGACCTGGCCGCCGCGCTGGACGCCGATCCGGCCGCCCGCGCCGCATGGAACGGGTTCCCGCCGTCCGCGCGGAAGGTCGGCATCGGCGCGGTGGACGCCGCGCGGCGGCCCGAGACGCGCACCGCCCGGATCGCCCGGCTCGTCGCGGACGCCGCCGCGGGGAGGCGGCCCGGCTGACCGCCGCCGCCGCGACCGGCCGTCAGGTGGCCGTCGGACTCGATCCCATGGCGCCCGTCTCGACCAGGAAGGCGAGCATCGCCTGCGCGTCGCCGAGGCGTCGGTAGCGACCGAAGACGTGCCCGGTCCCGTCGGTGACGACGAACCGGCGCCCGATCTCGATGCTGCCGACCACGCCGCGCTCCGCGATCCCGACCACCAGGGTCGGGGTCAGCGTGCGCCACCGCACCGGCTCCTCCTGCACACCCGCGTTCATCATCGGACGCCCCTCTCGTCGCATGATCCCGATCGTCGGGATCATGCTGCGCCGCAAGATCCCCGGCTGCACCGGCTTGCGCGGACCCCGCGGGTGTGCTGCGGACCCGCACGGCCCGAGCCCTCGAGCGGGTCCTCCACGACGTCGCGCGGTACCGCCACCCTCGCGCGGTGGGGAGGCCCACCGCGCGACGGTGAGGACCACCGCGCGACGGTCGCAGCGAGCACCACGAGCCGCGGCGGCGACGCCGAGCCGAACCGGGAAACCGTTCCTAGTCGATTACCTGGCCGGTGGCTCCCTTCACCCGGTCGCGCCAGTCCTGCAGCGCCTCGGGCGTGAGCCGCGGCCAGTCGAGCACCTCGCCCGTGATCCGCAGCGGATGGGAGCTGCGGTAGGAGCGGGTCGGGTTGCCGGGGAGCTTCTTGTCGGTGACGTTCGGATCGTCCTCGAACTCGCCCGTGGGCTCCACCGCGTAGACCCGCGGTTCCCCGTCGCCGCGGGCGAGCTCGGCCGCGAGGCCGGCCCCGTTCCGCAGCGCCGTGAAGTAGATGTGGTGCATCACCAGGTCCGGCCGGTAGTTCGACCGGTGCCCCGGTGCGAGCAGGTCGCCGACGCGCAGGTCCGCCCGGGTGCCGTGGAGGAAGGGTCCCGACTCGGTGGGGTTCGCTTGCGAGTTCATCGGTGCTCCTCCTGCGCGCGTCCCGCTCGGCGATCGTCCCGGCAGGTGCCGGATCGCGCGGGTGGCGCGATCCGGGATGCTGCCGCAGGGACGGGGGCTTGCCGCAAGACCCCCCACCCGCGATAGTCGTTGAAGGAGGACGTGACCGCCCATCGACCCATCGGGAGTCCGCTCGGCGGCACGCGTCGGACCGGTGGCGGAGAACGCCACCGGTCCGACGTGCCCGGAGGGCCCGAGATGATCAGGTCACTCCGCGGGTCGCGCTACTCGCAGTCGCTGGCGGGGCTGCTGCCCGATCCGTTCGTGCTGCTCGCGGTGCCGGCGGCGTTGCCGGCGGAGGAGGAGCCGCTCTGGTTCGTCGTGGCGTTCCCGCCGTCGGCCGTGCTCGAGGCGGGCGCGTCCACCACGGTGCTGCCACCGCTGCTCTGACCCAGCAGGGCCGCGCTGTTGCCGTTCCCGACGGTGACCGGCACGCTCACGACCGATCCGGACGAGGCGTTGCCGCCCGTGGTGGTGGCCGTGTTGGACTGGTTCGAGGTCGACGACTGCGAGGTGGAGCTGCTCGACGAGGTCGTCGAGTCGCTCTTGCTGGAGCGGGACGGCGAACCGCCGGCGGAGCCGTTCGTGCTGCTCGCGGTGCCGGCGGTGTTGCCGGCGGAGGAGGAGCCGCTCTGGTTCGTCGTCGCGCTCCCGCCCTTGGCGGTGCTGGACGCCGGCGCGGAGACGCCGGTGTTCCCACCGCTGCTCTTCCCGAGCACCGCGACGCTGTTGCCGTTCCCGACGGTCACCGGGGCGCTGATCACCGACCCGGAGGTGGCGTTCCCGCCCTTCGTCGTGGCCGTGTTCGACTGGGTCGAGCTCGCGGACTGCGAGGTGGAGCTGCTCGACGAGGTCGACGAGCCGCTCTTGCCCGAGCGGGGCGACGAGTTGGTCTTCGACCCGTTCGTGCTGCTGCTCGTGCCGGCGGTGTTGCCGGCCGAGGACGAGCCGCCCTGGTTCGTCGTCGTGGCCTTCCCGCCGTCCGCCGTGCTGGACGCCGGAGCGGACACGATCGTCGTGCCGCCGCTGCTCCTGCCGAGCACCGCCAGGCTGTTGCCGTTCGCGACCGTCACCGGGGCGCTGCCGACGGAACCGGACTTGGCGTCGCCGCCGGTCGTGGTCGCCGTGTTCGACTGCGTTGAGCTCGAGGACTGCGTCGTGGTGTTGCTCGACGAGGTCGACGGGCTGCCCTTGCCCCACCATGAGGACGAGCCGGACTTCGACCCGTTCGTGGCGCTGCTCGTCCCGGCGGTGTTGCCCGCGGAGGAGGAGCCGTGCTGGTTCGTGGTGGCGGAGCCGCCGTTCGCGGTGCTGGAGGCGGGCGCGAGCACGAAGGTGCTCCCGCCGCTGCTCCGGCCCAGCAGGACGGCGCTGCTGCCGTTCCCGCCGGTCAGCGGTGCGCTGAGGACGGAGCCGGAGGTCGCCCGACCGCCGGTGGTGGTGGCCGCGTTCGACTGCGACGAGGTCGCCGTCTGGCCGGTCCTGTTCGAGCCGACGACGCTCGCGTCAGCGGCCGTCGCGGTGAACGCCGTCAGTGATCCGACGATGAGGACGCCGAGCATGCCTCGGCTGATGTGGGTACGCATGTGCGTGGTTCTCCTGTACTTGGTACTGCGTTGGACTGATGGATCCCGCTCAGCGCGGGTCCGCGCTGAGCGCGGAGGAGGCGCTCGTGCCGCTTCGAGGCGGCCCGAGTCCGATCAGTCGGGGCTGCAGTCGAGTACGAAGAAGGGGCCGGCGGGGATCCTGGCGTCGGGCGCGAGGCGTTTCCGCTGCACCAGGAGCACGATGCCGAACGCGGCCGCGCCGAGCCATGCGATCCCGCCCGCGGCACCGCCGCTGGTGCCGGAGCTCATCGTGCCGGTCGGGGCGGCCAGCGCGAGGACGTTCTGCAGGGGCGCGGTCGGCGCACCGAGGGGCGTCCCGCCGCCGGAGGGGCCTGCCGAGCTCGCCGCGGGCGCTGCGTGAACGGCGGCCTGCCGGGCGGAGATGCTCCCCGGAGCGCTCGTGACGGCCGCGTCGGTCTCGCTCGTCCGATCGCGGATCAGCAGCGCCGTCGTCTTCGACCGAGCGGCCGCGACCGTTGCAGGGCTCGACGGAAGGGGTGCGACGACCGAGGTCGAGTCGGGCTCAGCGGCGAGGGCGGGTGCGGGAGGGAGTCCCGCGGTGCCGGTGCCGGTACCGGTGCTGCGGGTGGAGGTCGCCGCGCCGCTGGTCGGGATCGCGTCCCTGGTCACTTGGCCGCCGCTCGAGCCACCGGCCGCAGCCGTCCCGGACGATCGCGGTGCGGGCCCCGCCGAAACGGTGCCGGCGGACGGAGCGCCCGCCCGCACGGGAGCGACGGCCGAGGTCCCTGCGCTCGTGGAGACGGTGCCGGCGACGGAGTTGACGCTGGTCCTCGCACCGCCGGCGACGGAGCCGACGCTGACCTTCGCAGCGCCGCCACCGGCACCGGAGGCGCCGACGACGCTGGTCTTCGCGCCGACGACGGTCGCCGTGACGACGGCAGACGCGGAGGCCGTGGTGGAGGCGATCGAGCCGCCGGCCGACGTGACCGTGACGGAAGCCGTGCCGGCGGTCGCGGTCGCTGCAGCGGAACCGCCGGAGGCGACGGCGGTCGCGGTCGCCGTCGCGTCGCCCGCGACGGCGACGACCGGGGTCGTGCCGCTGCCGACGGAGCCCGCCTGGTTCGCACCCTGCGACACCGCGGTCGCCACCGTCTGCGAAGCCGTCGCAGCGACCGAGTGCACGGAGCCGCCATCGTCCGCGCTCTTGGATGACGCCTGCGCGGCGGCGGTCGACGCGGTGCTCGCCCCGTCGGCGACGGCGTGCGAGGCCGGGTCGGTCGTCTTCGCGACCGCACCGGACTGCCCGGCGGCGACCGAGACGCCTCCGACGGCCACCGAAGCGACGCCGTACCCGGCGTTCGCGGCCAGCCCGCTCACGTCCGCGGGATCGCTGCTCGGCGTCGACGGGGCCGGAGGCGCGGCCGCCGGGCTCGACTGCTGCTGAGCGCCCGCCGGCCTCGCGCCGGACGTCGCCGCCTGCACGGTCTGCTGCACGGACTCGTCGATGGTCCCGGCGGCGGACGAGCCGGTGTCCGTGCCGAGGACGCCGACGGGCCCGTCGCTCTCCGCGGCCGACGCGCTCTGCGCGTCGAGGAACAGGATCGCGCCGCTCAGCGCGGCACCCGCGAGCGCAGCGACGGCCAGCGAACGGCCGAAGGTCGACCGTCCACCTCCGCTCGCCGGCGCCGCCGAGCCCTGTTCGTACGTCATCGTGCGGGCACGGTAAGTCGGGAATCCACGATTCGGGCTGAAAAGGTTCCGAATGCGCAAGGCTGCGTATCCGGGGTCGCCGAACGGGCCGCGGAATGGTTCGGCGGATGCCGGCGTCGGGTCGGACCGGCGGACCCGTGGGCCGTGCGCCGCTCAGCGCGCGGTGCGACGCAGCTGCAGCAGGGTGAGCGTGAGGACTCCGAGGAGCACGAGCGCGGCGCCGACGAGCCCGACCAGCACCGGCGAGAGATCGCCCAGCGCCGTGCCGAACAGCGCCGCGGTCGCACCGGTGCCGATCGCCGTCCCGACGTTGAACGCGGAGGGGGTGAGCGCGTTCGCGAGGGTGGGCGCCGAGCCCCCGAACCGCATGGCGAGGGCGGCAAGGATCGGGTTGACCGACAGACCGGTGAGCCCGACGACGGTGAAGAGGATCAGGGTCGGCGCCGCGGCCGTCGAGGTGAGCACGAGGCCCGCGATCGCGAGGGTCGTCACGACCGCGACACCGAGCATGACCCGGTACGGATGCGCGTCGCCGAGGCGTCCGGCGATGACGACGCCGATCAGGGAGGCGATGCCGAACAGGACGAGCGCGAGGGGCACGGCCGTCTCCGGCAGCCCGGTGCGGTCGGTGAGCAGCGGCGAGATGTAGCTGTAGAGCGACAGGACGCCGCCCGTCGCGAACGCGCAGGTCAGGAGCACCAGCCAGAGCCGGCCGGAGCGCAGCGCGACGAGCTCGCCGCGGACGGACAGACCCCGGTCGGCGCGGGCGTGCGGGACGAACCGGGCGATCGCCGCCGCGGCGAGGAGGGCGAGGACGGCGAGCGCCCAGAACGGGCCGCGCCAGCCGGCGACCTGGCCGGCGATCGAGCCGAGGGGCACGCCGAGGACGTTGGCCAGCATCCCTCCGGCCCCGACGATGCCGAGCGCTCGGCTGCGTGCCCCGTCCCCGGCGGCGTCGGCCGCGACCTGGCCGGCGATCGCCCAGAACGCGCCCGTCGCCAGGGCGGTCACGAATCGGGCGAGCAGCAGGACCCCGAACGCGGTGCTCAGCGCACCGACGACATGGCCGGCGGCGAAGACGAGCAGGAGGAGGACCAGCGTCGCGCGTCGCGGCAGCCGGAGGGTCAGCAGGACCATCGTCGGCGACCCGATGACCATCCCGATCGCGAACACCGTGATCGCGAGCCCGGCGCTCCCGATGTCGACCCGGAAGTCCCGGGCGACCTCGGGCAGCACGCCGGCGACGAGGAACTCGCTCGTCGCCATGAGGAACGTCCCGACCGCGACCACCCACACCACCAGCGGGAGGGCGCTGCGGGGTGCGGGCGGTCCGAGGACGGGCGCCGGCCCTGCGGTGGTGCTCACGCGGCGACGACCTGCTCGGGCTGCTCAGCCATGAGGGCTCCTCCTACTCGGCCGCGTCGTGCGCGGCGCGGTGCTGCTCATCGGTCACCGGCTCGAGCCAGTGCGTCGGGTCGCTGCCGTCCTCGTTCACGTCGAGCAGCGCGAGATGGGCCATCAGCGTGTCGGCGGAGGCGCCGTGCCAGTGCTCCTCGCCGGGCGGCGTCCAGACCGTCTGGCCCGGCTCGATGCGGACGACGCGGCCGTCGCGCGTGCCGACGAACCCGCTGCCGTCGACCCCGTGCAGAGTCTGCCCCACGTCGTGGGAGTGCCAGTTGGAGCGAGCACCGGGAGTGAACCGCACGAGCGCGGCGGTGAGCCGGGACGTCCCGGTCGGGGCGGCGATCGGAGTGACATACACGTCGCCCGTGAAGGTGCGCGCGGGCCCCTTGGCGGTCGGCTTGATGGGGGAGTGGTCCATGGAGGTCCCTTCGGTGGGTGGTCGGTTCAGACGGTGAGCAGGACCTTGACGGCACGCCGCTCGTCCATGGCCCGGTAGCCCTCGGCGGCCTGCTCGAGCGGCAGGGTGAGGTCGAACAC
Organism: uncultured Amnibacterium sp.; assembly: GCF_964245895.1. Lineage (GTDB taxonomy): Bacteria > Actinomycetota > Actinomycetes > Actinomycetales > Microbacteriaceae > Amnibacterium. The sequence goes on along the minus strand of NZ_CAXTOQ010000001.1, from coordinate 28,147 downwards.
CCTGCCGGGGTCGATCCTCCGGTCCCAGATCAGTCGGATCAGCTCGGGCAGGAAGCGGCGCACGGGCGCGGGTCCGCCGTGGATCGAGACGCCGCACAGGAACAGGGTGTCGCCCGTGATCCTGAGGTCGTGGGAGACGCCGACGAAGCCGAGGTGGCCGCCGGGACGCGTGGCCGCGATCGCCTGGTCCATCGCCTCCTGGGTGCCGACGGCCTCGATGGTGCTGTGCGCGCCGAGGCCGCCCGTCAGCTGCTTCACCTTCGCGACGAACCCGTCGCCGCGCTCCTCCACGATCTCGGTCGCGCCGAACTCGCGAGCCAGCGCCTGGCGGTCCGCGTGGCGGCTGGAGACGATGATCCGCTCGGCGCCGAGCTGCTTCGCGGCGAGCACGCCGAGCAGCCCGACGGCGCCGTCGCCGACGACCGCGACGGTCTTTCCCGGGCCGACCTCGGCGGCGACCGCGGCGAACCAGCCCGTGCCGAGCACGTCGGAGGCGGCCATCAGCGACGGGATCTGGTCGGCGTCCGGCTGCCCGGGCGTCGCGACGAGCGTGCCGTCGGCGAGCGGGATGCGCGCCTTCGTCGCCTGCGTGCCGATCGTGCCCATCAGCACGCGGTGCACGCAGAACGACTGGTAGCCGGCCTCGCAGATCTCGCAGGTGTTGTCGGAGGCCCAGAACGAGCCGACGACGAAGTCGCCGCGCTGCACGGTCCTCACCTCCGCGCCGATCTCCTCCACGACCCCGACGTACTCGTGGCCCATGACCGCGTCATGGACCTGCTCGATGCCGCGATACGGCCACAGGTCCGACCCGCAGATGCAGGTGGCGGCGATGCGGATGATCGCATCGGTGGGCTCGACGATCGTCGGGTCCTCGCGCTCCTCGACCCGGACGTCTCCGGCGGCGTGCAGAACGACTCCACGCATGGGGTCTCCTTCCGGTCGGTGGTCATGGCGCGCTGTTCCGCGCGCCGGTCTCCAGCCAAGCCGCCGCCCGTCGGGACAGGGAGTTCCTCTCGTGGCGCGTACCGGCGGGGCACCCCTCGCGCCCCGGCTCGGATCAGGACGTGCGGACGGCGGGTGCTGCGGTCCAGGACGCGAGCAGCTCGAGCGCGTGCGCCGTGGGGGAGGCGGGCTCCGCGGCGTAGATGGTGAGGCTCAGGCCCGGTTCGGAGACCATGTCCACGCTCTCGTACGCCAGCTCGAGGCCGCCCACCACCGTGTGGTGGAAGTGCTTCATCCCGGTGCCGTGCAGCCGCACGTCCTGCCGGGACCACAGCCGTCGGAAGTCGTCGCTGCGGGTGGACAGCTCGCCGACGAGGTCGTGCAGCGACTTGTCGTGCGGGTCGCGTCCCGCCTCCGTGCGCAGGATCGAGACGGCGATGTCCGCCGCGGCGTCCCAGTGCGGGTAGAAGCGACGGCTCTCCTCGTTCAGGAAGGTGTAGCGCGCGAAGTTCGGGTGCTCGCCCGGGTACGCGTCGTAGAGGGACGAGTGCATCGCCCGGCCGAGCGCGTTGACCGCGAGCAGGTCCATCCGCCCGTTCCGGATGATCGCCGGCGCGCTGATGCTGTCGAGCACCCACTGCAGCGCTGGCCGTGGCTGCCACTGCTTCGACGGCCGCCGGCGGGACCGCATGGCCGCTGCGGTGCCGTCAGCGGCATGGGCGAGGTGGAACAGGTGCTCCCGCTCCGCGTCGTCCAGCTGGAGGGCCCGAGCGATCGCGTCGAGCACGGACGCGGAGACGCCGCCGAGCGCGCCGCGCTCGAGCTTGGCGTAGTACTCCGGGCTCACTCCGGCCAGCGTCGCGACCTCGGAGCGCCGCAGCCCGGGCACGCGGCGAACGCCGCTGACCGAGATCCCGGCCCGCTCCGGCGTGAGCTTGCCGCGTCGCGAGACGAGGAACTGCGCCGCGTCGGTCCTGTCGTCCATGTCGCAGCACGCTACGACCCGGCCCCGGGAGGAGACACACCCTGGCGGTACACCCCTCCCTCGTCCGAACCGACACGGGTTGGATGGACCGCGACGAGCGGAGGGGAGCCCATGGTCGCGATGGTTCGCAGGCCTGCTCCTCGGCGCACCGGCTTCCTCGCCGCGGCCGGAGCCTTCCTGGTCGTCTTCGTCGCCGGCGCCACGCCGATCCCGCTCTACGGCACCTACCGCGCGGAGAACGGCATCACCGACGCCGAGTTCTCGCTGGCCGCCGTGAGGAGCGCGGCATGACCGAGTCCTCCTCCACGATGACCGACGACCGCCCGATCACCCGCGGACAGGCGCGGACCGCGCTGGTCCTCGGATCGCTCGGCTTCTTCCTCATCACGCTCGACATCCTCATCGTGAACCTCGCGCTGTCCCGGATCGGACGGGAGCTGCGCGGCGGCACCACCGGTCAGCAGTGGGTCATCGACGGCTACACCCTGACCTTCGCCGCACTGCTGCTCTTCGCGGGCAACCTCGCCGACCGGATCGGCGCGAAGCGCGCGGTCGGCGGCGGGGACGCGCTCTTCCTGCTCGCGTGGATCTGCTGCGCGATCGCACCGACGCTCGGCGTCCTCATCGCGTCCGGCGCAGTCCAGGGCGCGGCGGCCGCCGTGATGCTGCCGGCCTCGATGGCGCTCATCCGTGAAGCGTTCCCTGAGCCGCGCGAACGCGCGCACGCCCTCGGTATCTGGGCGGTCGGCGGCGCCGTCGCCGGCGCTGCCGGTCCGCTGCTCGGCGGGTTGCTGACCACGATCGACTGGCGGCTCGTGTTCGGGATCAACATCCCGGCCTGCGCGCTGATGCTCGCGCTGCTCGTCCGGGTCCTGCGATCGCCGCGGCGTCCGCGCCCGTTCGACTGGGCCGGCCAGGCGCTGTCGCTCGTCGCGCTCACCACCCTGATGTTCGGGCTCATCGAGGGCGGTCACGACGGGTTCGGATCCGTGGCGGTCGTCGTCGCGCTGGTCGTCGCCGCGCTCGCCCTCGTCGCGTTCGTGCTCGTCCAAGCGCGCGTCCCGCACCCGATGCTGCCGCTCGCGCTGCTCCGCCCCGAGGGATGCGGATCGCGCTGCTCGTCGGCTTCGCCTTCATGATCAGCAACTTCGGCACCGTGTTCGTCAACAGCCTCTACCTGCAGCAGCACCTCGGTCTCGCGCCGCTGCTCGCCGGCCTCGTGTTCCTGCCGTCCGCCGCCTTCAGCATCGCCGGCAACCACATCAGCGGCCCGCTCGCGAACCGCTTCGGCACGCGTGCGCCGATGATCGGAGGCCTCACCTCGATGGCCGTCGGTCTGCTCGGGATGATCCTCGTCGCGCCGCTCGGGATCCCCTGGCTGATCGCTCCGTGCATGGTCTTCACCGGCGCGGGCGGGTCGATCGCCATGCCGCCCACGACCTCCCTGGTGCTGGCGAGCGTCTCTCCTGCGCAGGCCGGCACCGCGAGCGCCGTCTTCAACACCTTCCGTCAGGTCGGTGGAGCGGTCGCGATCGCCGTGTTCGGCGCCCTCGTCGCGAACCCGGCCGGGTTCGTGGCCGGGATGCAGATCAGCTTCACCATCGCCGCGGCGACGGTTCTCGTCGGCGTGGCCGCGAGCGTCCGCGCCCGCTGACACCGGCGGTCGGTGCTCGAGGGCGTCGGGCGAACCCGCGGTCGGCGGCGGAAGGGGGGACACCCCCGAGATCGTCTGATCGGACCCGCCGGCAGCCCGCACGACGGAGTGCTGATCGAGTGCGGCGACCTTCTCGTCCGTCAGCCCGAGGTCGACCGGCGAGGCGGTGTCGGCGAGGTGGTGCTGCTTCGTCGCGCCGATGATCGGTGCCGCGACGACCGAGTCGCGCTCATTCCGCTTCTCGTCGAGGAACATCGGTGGTCGCAGCTCGTTCGGGACTTCCGGTTCGGGTCCCCGAACCGGGTGGCACCCCACAGGTCGTTCCACCGCCGGCTCTCACCCGAGCGGGCACCAGCCCGTGTGACGTCCCGCCGGTACGGCCGAGTGAGACCCCTACCCGTGCGCGGGTGGGGTCAGCGCCGGAGGGTCTGGCTCGGGTGCTCCCCGTACGCCGCGCGGTAGGCGGCGGCGAAGCGCGAGAGGTGCATGAAGCCCGCGGCCCGGGCGATCGTCGAGACCTGCGTCCCGTCCGCTCCGTCCGCGGCGAGCAGCGCGTCCCGGGTCGCAGCGAGTCTCGTGGCGCGCAGGTACGCGGTCGGGGTCAGGCCCAGCTGACGCTGGAACGCATCCTGCAGCCCTCGGACCGATAGCCGTGCCGCAGCGGCCATGTCCGCGACGGTGATCGGTCGCCCTGCGTGCTCGTCCGCGTAGGCGGTCGCGCGCCGAACAGCGGCGGTGCTGGGCAGGCGTCGCTCACCGGTCGACCCTGAGGCGTTGGTCGGGAACGTCAGCAGCATCGTCTCGATGAGCAGCTCCGTCAGCGTCGCTGCGATCACCGGCACGTCTGCCAGCCCGATCCGCATCGCCTGCTGGACGTAGTTCTTCGTCACGCTCCATCGGATGTCGCCGGCGGCGCCGACCGGAGCCGTGCCGAGGATGTCGAATTTCCCCGGGTTCGGCATGTGATGCGCCTCCAGCACGCGATGGACGGCGGACTCGCGGATGCTCAGCGCCCGGGACCCTCCGTGCTCCCAGTGCGCGAGCACGTGCTTCGGCAGCACCAGAGGCCGGTTCTTGTCGATCTCCGTGCGGCCGTCGTCGATGCCGCCGTCGTACTCGAGGAGGTCGCAGAACACGAACGAGCCGTCCCGATCGACCTCCGCGCGGGCCTCGCGCCCCTCGAAGCGGTAGTCGAGGTGGACGAGGTCCTCCCCACCGGTGAAGCCGTCCATGGTGAACGACGTCTCGCGCGTGGCCGGCCCGCTCATCCGGATCCCCGGGAACATCGTGCCCATCGAGTCCAGGATGACTTCGATGTCCTGCGACGCCTCCCGAATCACCCGCATCGCTCGGCCTCCTCGACTCACGGTCACATCCGGCGCGACCCGAGCTGCGGATCACCTGCACGATGGATCAGGCGGAAGCATGCCGCATCGACCCTGGGTGGAGTGGAAAGCGCGACGTCCTGTCGAGGTGGCCGTGAAATGGTCTCGCCATCCCGAAGGAGACGGTCATGGGTCTCGGAGTCACGAGGCCCGGTCCTCGAGTCGCGCACGCGGACCGCGGATCGCGATACACGCCCTGGCTCTTCGGTCACCGACTCCGTCGAGCCAGGCTGCTCGGAGGGGTGGCAGATCGTTGATCTCGTGCGGATCGAGGCCTCGCTCGATCACGGGAGATCGCGCACGAAATCGCGCAACGTTCGGGATGGGTTCGGGCAGCAACACTCATGCCGGCTACTGCTGACCCACGGGTCTTCACGGCGAACAGCCCGGATACGTCGCGGAAAGGCCGTGTCTATGGCTCGGCGTCGTGGTGAGCGACCCGGCCGACCCCGGCCGCGCGCGTCGCGCTGCTCGACGCCGGCGTTCCCGCTCGGCGATGCCCACTACGAGGAGCGCGCGTTCTGAGAACCCCGGGAGGCGACGGCAGCTCGATGGGTGCCGCTGCTGCAGCAGGCGTCAAGGACCGAGCGGGCGTCGCTGCACGTCACCGAGCAGCCGGACCACCAGCACGGCGGCGATCGTTCCCGCCGTGAGAATCGCTGCGAGCACCACCACCTGGAACCGTCCGGCCTCGAGCGGCGACAGCCCACCGAACACCGCGCCGACGAACGCGCCAGGCAGGGTCACCAGCCCGGTCGTCTTCGTCTGATCGATGGACGGAACGAGCGCCGCGTGCACGGCGGATCGCGCGAGGGCACGGGTCGCGTCGACCGGCCCAGCGCCGAGCGCGAGCCACCCCTCCACCTGATCCCACTGCTCGCCGACCGCCTGCAGGAACCGCCGCGCGGTCAGCGTCGTGATCGCCATGGTGTTGCCGATCACGATGCCGCCGATGGCGAGGAGGTACCGCGGCGTCGGCGCGAGCGCGCCGGAGCCGAAGACGACGAGCAGCGTCGCCGCGGCACCGCCGACGATCGCCGACGCGACGACCAGCACGTGCCGGGTGCTCCAGCCGAGTCGGTGCGTCGACGTGGCGATCGCGACGCTCAGCATCACGAGCAGCGCGAGGGCGACCCAGACGATGTCGGTGATGACGCCCGAGAGGATCAGACCGATCGCCGCGAGCTGCACCGCGGCTCGCGCCACGGCCGTGAACGGCGCCCACCACTGCGGGATGCGGGCCAGCGAGAGCACACCGACCGAGACGGCGCACAGGGCCAGGATCCCGACGAGGGTCGGGCCCAGCGCCGCCGGCGTCATCAGGTCGCCGCGACGACGCCGGTCGCCAGCAGGACGATCAGGACGGCAGCGAGGGCGAGGCGGTACCAGATGAACACCACGATGGAGTGGCGGGCGACGATACGCAACAGCCACGCGATCGAGGCGTAGCCGACGACGAGGCTCACGCCCGTGGCGATGATCGTGGGGATCCAGCCGACGCCGGCGCCGACGTCCCCCGCTGCGGTGACCGCCTCGAACGCTCCGGCGGCGACGAGCGCCGGGATCGACAGCAGGAACGCGAACCGCGTCGCCGCGACCCGGTCGAGACCGCGCAGCAGCCCGGCGCTGATCGTGGCGCCGGAGCGGGAGACGCCCGGGATCAGGGCGATGCACTGGACGACGCCGATCACGATCGCGTCGGTCGCGGTGAGGTCCTGCTCGCTGCGGGTCCTGCGTCCCAGGCGCTCGGCGAGCGCCATCACGATGCTCCAGCCGATCAGCGCCGCGGCGACGACCCAGAGGCTGCGGAGAGCGCCGGTGACCAGGTGCCGACCGAGCAGGCCGACGACGCCGATCGGCGCGCTGCCGATGATCACCCACCACGCCATCCGCCAGTCCTGGCCGTGGCGGGCGTCCCGATGCAGCAGGCCGCGGACCCAGGCCGCGATGAGCCGCCCGATGTCGTGCCGGAAGTACACGATCGCCGCGACGATCGCGCCGACCTGGATGATCGCGGTGAACGCGGTGACACCCACGCCGCCGACGCGCAGCCCGAGCAGCCTCTCGGCGATGGTCAGGTGACCGGTGCTCGACACCGGCAGGAACTCGGTGAGCCCCTCGACGATGCCGAGCAGGACGGCCTGGAACAGGTTCACGCGGGGGTCCTCCTGGGTGCGGGGGCCGGCGTCCCGACGGGAACGCCGAGCAGGGACCGTAACGACCGGGAGTAGCCCGGATCCGGCCGAACGGCCTCCCGCTGCGACGGGGTTGCGATTCGATTGCGATCCGGTGCACGGATCGCCGCTGAGGCGCCTGAACTGGGGTCGTCGCCGTCGGCGCGTCTCCGGTTCACTGGCCCATCGGATCGAGCGCTGGGGGCGTCGGATGAGGAAAGCGGCCGAGCGCCGACGGTGGACGCTCGCGGCGTGGGGCGCCGCGGTGGCGCTGGTCGCGCTGCCCGTCTCGGCGGCCACGGCGTCGACCGGCACCGTGAACGGTGACGCGCGAGCCGCGGCGGTGCAGGCCGTACTGGACCGCGTGCTCGGCCCGGGAAACGCCGTCGTCGTCGTGTCCGACACGGTGCGGACCTCGACGGCCTCGACGACGAGCGTGCGGTGGGGCAGCGGCGTCGCAGGAACGGTCGGATCGCGCGTCACCTCGGTCGCCGGCGTCGGCGCCTCCACGGCGGTCGTGCAGCAGCACCTCGTCGGCGGAACGCGGACGTCCACCGTCACGCCGGCTGGTGCGCTCGTCCGGCAGTCCGTGTCGGTCGCCGTGGACACCGCCCACCTCGGGACGACGAAACTGACGACGGTCCGCCGCCTGGTCGCCGCCGCGGTCGGGCTCACCCCCTCGCGCGGCGACCGACTCTCCGTCGTCGCCGCGCGGTTCGCGAATCCGGCTCCCGCGCCGGTCCCGGCAGCGCCAGGACCGCTCGCGGTCCTGGCGCCGTACGCCTCCACGATCCTGTGGACTCTGGGCGCGGTCGTGGCGACCGGCATCCTCGGCGCGTTCGCCGGAGGCCGGCGACGGGGAGACGCGGTCGCTCGCTCCTGACCGGTCGTGCTCGACCGGGCCCGCGTCTTCGCGGTTCCTTCGGGCGAACCGGGAAGTCTGGCCGGATGGCCACTCCCTCGCTCGCCGTGCGCGGCGTCCGCCACCGGCTGCGGCGGCAGACCGAGGTCGGCGCCGGATGAGCCACACTGCTGCCGTGACCAGCATCCCCGGCGGGAGACCCGTACCGCCCCTGCTGGTCGTCGAGGACGATCCGCAGCTCGGCCCGCTGATGCTGGAGGTGCTGGGCGAGGACTACGCGGTCACCCTCGTGCGCGACGGCGACCAGGGGCTCGAGGCCGCCCGTCACGGCGACTTCGAGGCGATCGTGCTCGATCGACGCCTGCCCGGCATGGACGGCGTGGGTGTCGTGCGGGAGCTGCGGCGGGTCGGCGTCGCCACGCCCGTGCTCCTGCTGACCGCTCTCGGCGCCGTCGCGGACCGGGTCGACGGGCTCGACGCGGGAGCGGACGACTACCTGGTCAAGCCCTTCGACTTCCTCGAGCTCGCCGCCCGCCTCAGGGCGCTGCGGCGGGTGCACGGCGAGGACGAGGAGGTCGTCTACGTCGGCGACTGGGAGTTCCGGCCCGCGAGCCGCCTCATCAACTCGCCGTGCGAAGGGCGCAAGGTGCTCACCGAGACGGAGGCCCAGCTGCTCCTGCTGCTGGCGCAGCACGCCGACGAGACCCTGTCGCGGGAGCGGATCCTGCGCGACGTGTTCCCGGCGGGGGACAGCGTCGGCACCGTGGACACCTACGTGCACTACGTGCGGCGGAAGACCGAGCGCGACATCATCACGACCGTCCGCGGCCGCGGCTACCGGCTGGGGCAGCTCTGAGCGCCACGGGCGGTGCCGACGATCTCGATGTCCGGTCCGTGCGTCGAGCGGCGCTCAGAACCGCGTGGCAGGTCGCCGCGGTGTCGGCAGCGATCGTCGTGGGCATCCTCGGGCTCGCAGCGCTCTTCATCCTCGATCAGTCGCGGCCGACCGAGCTGCTGGAGCGGCCGAAGCCGGGGGAGTCGAAGATCTACGTCGACTCGAACGAGGTGCTGGTCGCGCTGATCGTGCTCGGCGTCGCGGCGATCGTCATCGTCGGGTTCGCCAGCTGGGGCATCAGCCGTCGCGCGGTCACCCCGCTCGGCGCGGCGCTCCGGATCCAGCGGGCGTTCGTCGCCGACGCGAGCCACGAGCTGCGCACGCCGCTCACGGTCCTCGACACCCGGGTGCAGCTGCTCGAACGACGGCTGGCGCGCGGGGAGCCGTACGCCGACACCCTCTCCGCGGTCCGCCGGGACACCCGCACGATGATCGACCTGGTCGCCGACCTGCTGCTCGTCGCGGAGGCGTCCGCGACGGAGGTGCACGGCGACTCGGAGACCGGCGCCGACCTCCGGCCCACCGTGCTGTCCAGCGCGCAGGACCTGCGTCTGCTCGCCACCGAGCGCGGGGTGCGCGTCGAGGTGGCGGTGGAGAACGAGGCACGGGTGGGTCTCTCGGAGATCAGTCTGCGCCGCGCACTGGTCGTGCTCATCGACAACGCCGTGGCGCACTCCTCCGACGGCGGCGTCGTCCAGGTGGAGGCGGGCGTCGAGCGCGGCGTCCGCGTCCGCGTCCGCGACGCCGGAACCGGGATCACGGGCATCGACGTCGACCAGGTCTTCGAGCGCTTCGCCCATGGCCCGGAGACGGGCCAGCGGCGGGGCTTCGGCATCGGGCTCTCGCTGGTGCGAGATCTCGCGGTGCGGCACGGCGGCCGGGTGGTCGTCGAGTCCACCTCCGGCAGCGGCACGGTCATGCGGCTGGAGCTGCCGGTCGCCCGCTGATCGGCGCGGTCCCGCAGGCCGGAGCGCACCGCACCCCGGCCCGCGGCGGTCCTCACGCCTCGGCGACGATCCGGGCACCCCGTGCCCGCCGGTCGGCGGAGCGCCGGCGCACGCTGAACACGACCACGCCCGCGAGGATGATCGCGAGGAGCAGGTCGCTCACGACGGCGGTGCCGAGGCCGAGGCAACCGGCGTCGGTCGGCTGGGTCAGCAGGTCGCCGATGGAGGCGCCGAGCGGGCGGGTCAGCACGGAGGCGTTCCGGGGTCAGCCGCCGGTGCAGCCGCCGCCGGACCGGGCTCCTGCGGCTCACGTGCCGCGCAGGATGTATCCGACGCCGCGCACCGTGTGGACGGTCGCGGACGCGCCCAGCTCGCGCAGGTGGGTTCGGAGGCGGTGCAGATACGTGTCGAGCGTGTTCCCGTTGACGTGGGCACCGGGTACCCAGGCCGCGCTGATCAGGTCCCCGCGCCGCACGAGCCGGCCCGCGTGGGCGAGGAGCTCCGCCATCAGACGGAACTCGGTCGGGGTCAGCAGATGGGCGTCCTCGCCGAAGCGCAGCGCGAAGCGCTGCGGATCGAGGTGCAGTCCCTGGACGGGCTCGAACGGGGTCGTACGGCGCGCGAGCGCTCCGATCCTGGCGAGCAGCTCCGGCACGGCGAACGGCTTGACGAGGTAGTCGAGGCCGCCGGACGCGAAGCCCTGCACGATGTCGTGCACCTGGCCCATCGCGGACAGGAACATCACCGGCGCCTGCTGGCCGTTCGCGCGGAGCACGCGGCACAGGTCGCGGCCGTCCATGTCGGGCAGCCCGACGTCGAGCACGAGCACGTCGATGCGAGCGTCGTCCGCGAACCGCTGCACCGCCTGGGCGCCGGAGCGGGCGAACAGCCCGGTGTGGCCGGCGGCCGCGAGCGCCTCGTCGAGCAGCCGGGTGATCGCCGGATCGTCCTCGCAGCAGGCGACGACCAGCGTCGCCGTCGCCGCGGTCCCGTCGATCACGCGGTGCCCTCCCGCCCGGTCAGCAGCACTGGCGCACCGCGGCCGCGACCGGGCCGCGACCGGACGGTCATCACGCTCACCACGACGACGAACACGAGCAGCAGGGAGCCGCTCACGGGTCCGGTGCCGAGGTCGAGACCGCCGCGGGCGGCCGGCACGGCGAACCAGTCGGCGAAGGACGCGCCGAGCGGCCGCGTCATCACGTACGCGGCCCAGAAGGTCGCGATCGCGGCACGGCCGGTGACGACGAACACGAGGCCGGGGATCGCGAACACCACGAGGAACAGGAAGCCGGACCCGAGGTAGCCGAGGCCGACCGTCGCCGCGGTGAAGTCGCCCGCCGCGGTGCCGAGCGCGAACGTCGCCATCACGGTGGCCCAGTAGAAGCGCTCCCGTCGCTGCGTCGTGATCGCGTGCACCGACAGGGAGCGCTCGACCCGCCACCACACGACGAACACCGTCGCGAGCACGAGTGCGAACCCGGCGGTCGAGACCGCGTACGGCACCCCGAGCCCGACGTGCAGCACGTCCGCGGCCATCGTGCCGAACACCGACACCATCAGCGCGGTCGTCCAGTACCGCGCCGGGCGGTACGCGCGGGTCCGCAGCTGGATGGCGAGCACCACGGACAGCACGAGCAGCGCGGCCGGGACGACCAGCTCGGGCGCGAACGTCTTGACGAGGAAGTCGCTCGTCGTCTCGCCCATGCCGGTGGTCAGGATCTTGAGACCCCAGAAGGCCGCACCGGGCTCGGGCACGCGGTTGCGCGGCGGAGGCCCGGCCGCGCCGGATCGCAGAGTGGTCACGGCCGGAATGCTGCGAGACCGCCGACAAGAAATCGCGAAGACACCCTTCCCGCCGCATCTTGGACCTTCCTCCGCGATGCCCGCCGACCATTCCGGCATGGATGTGCAGTCGATCTTGGAGGGCCCGTGGGCCCTCGTCGCCATCGCCGTGGTGGTGTTCATCGAGTCCGGGGTGCTGTTCCCATTCCTGCCGGGCGACTCCCTCCTCATCACCGCCGGCCTGGCCCATCAGCAGCTCGGGCTGTCCGTCCCGGTCATCGCGGGCGTCGCGTTCGTCGCTGCCGCCGCCGGTGATCAGGTCGGCTACCTGCTCGGCGACACGTTCGGTGCTCGGTTGTTCACGGACGACGCGAGAGTCCTGAAGACGTCACGGCTGCGCGCGACGGAGGCGTTCTTCGAGGAGTACGGCGGCCGCGCCCTGGTGCTCGGCCGCTTCGTGCCCGTGATCCGCACGTACGTGCCGCTCGCCGCCGGAAGCGCCCGCTACCCGTACCGCCGCTTCCTGCCGTGGAACCTGCTCGGCGGCTTCCTCTGGGCCGTCGGCGTCACCGTCATGGGGTCGCTGCTCGGCGGGGTCCCGTTCATCACCGACAACATCGAGATCCTCCTCGCCGTCATCGTGCTGGTCTCGGTGCTGCCGATCGTCATCGAACAGGTCCGGAAGCGGCGCAAGGGCCGCCGGGACCGCGCTCTGACGACCGAACCGCAGGCCTGAAGCCCGACGGCCGTGCTCGTGCTCGTGGTCGCCCGGACCCGTGGTCGGTGGAGAGCATCATACGGTCCGGAGCGTGGAGGCGACGGCGTCGAGCGATCCGAGCACGAGCGCGTAGTAGGCCCACGTGCCGCGCTTGGACCGGGTGACGAACCCGGCGTCGAGCAGGACCTTCAGATGGTGGCTGACCGTCGGCTGCGTCAGGCCGAGCGGTTCGGTGAGGTCGCAGACGCAGGCCTCGCCGTCCTCATGCGCCGCGATCATCGACACGAGCCGCAGCCGGACCGGGTCCGCGAGGGCCTTCAGGACCGCAGCGAGATCCTGCGCCCCGGCCTCGGTGACGGGCTCGCGGGTGATCGGAGCGCAGACGTCGCCGATGCAGCACGCGGCGCTTCGCGTCCTCACGGTCAGCGGCAGCTCCGTCATCGTCATGGTCAGCACCATAGACATCGATACCCATCTATGTCTATGGTGCATCGACATCGATCGATGGGAGAACCCGATGGCCGCTGGCCGGATGACGGTGCTGTTCGTGTGCGTGCACAACGCCGGCAGGTCCCAGATGGCCGCGGGCTTCGCTTGCGCGCTGGGCGGAGACGGGGTCGATGTCCTCTCCGCCGGCAGCGAGCCCGCTGACCGGACCAACCCGGTCGCGGTCGCTGCGATGGCGGAGGTCGGGATCGACATCGCCGGCACGCAGCCGCGGGTGCTGGCCGTCGACGACGTCCGCGCCTCCGATGTCGTGATCACGATGGGATGCGGTGACGCGTGCCCGGTGTTCCCGGGCAAGCGGTACGAGGACTGGGCGCTCGACGATCCGGCCGGGCTGCCGATCGAGCAGGTCCGGCCGATCCGGGAGGCGATCCGTGCCCGCGTCGAGGCGCTGGTCGCCGACCTCGCTCCCTGAGCCGATTCGCTGGACGGGAGGAGGTGACGACATGGACGAGCAGACCTCCTGCGGCGGCACCGGCTGCTGCTGAACCGGTGAGCCGCTCCGGCAAGGAACCGGCCGGAGAGGCTCTGCACCTGCCTGGTGGTCTCGCTGCGCGTACGAGCCTGCCTGCGGTCAGGGGGCCGCGACCCGGGGACGCGGACGTAGGAGTGGTCGCCCGCTGTCCCGGAGATGCGTCGCCATACGCCCGGGAAGTGCGGCGACGGGTCCTCGATGAACAGGGGTGGCAGCGTCGCGTCGCCGGTGAGCTGGACCGAGACGATCTCGTGGGTCCTGGGCCCGAGGGACCCGGTCAGCAGGGTGATCTCCGCGGTGCGGTTCGTGTTCGTCATGATGGTGCTCCTCGAGGTGCAGGAAAATGGGTCGGTGAATTGAATGAAATGAATGCGCGGCGAATTGCAGAAGGGCGCAGCGGAATATCGTGACGCGCAGGCCGATGCTCGGCCAGGTGTCGGAGAACGTGTCCCGTCGGCTCCATGGTGAGCGGGGGGAGGCGCACGGGTGGTCCTCGATCTCGTTCCCGCCGTCACGGCGCCCCCTACCTCGTCGAGCACAGACGTGCCGCCAGGTAGGGACTGTTGTCGGCGATCGCCGAGGTTGGGAACGGTGAGACCCACCACCGTGCGCTGGTGCGCGAGACGAGTATGCGCCTCCATCCGGTGGAGTTCCAGAGGCAGTCGTCCTTCTCAAGGGGTTTTAGGAATTTGCTTTTCGGCGGCACTCGGGCGGCCGTCCGCGGGCTGACGATCGAACTGCGGGACGTGCCATCCGGTGTCGGTGCGGATCAGCTCGTTCCACGATCCGTTCGGCGCCCGGATCGACCCGATGCGCGGATCGAGCGCGACGAGCAGCGGGCGGATCACCGCGTCGTGGGTGACGATCGCGACGGTGCCCGACTCCTCCTCGAGCACCGCGTCCAGCGCGGGACGGACGCGGAGCACGACGTCCCCCGTCGGCTCGACGCCCGGTGCGGCGTCGACCGACCCGAATCGGTCGACGACCTCCTGCCGCAGGTGTCCGGTCCACGGGCCGTAGTCGCGATCGGTGAAACGCGGGTCCGGAGCATGCGGGACGTCCAGCGCTCGCGCGATCGTCGCGGCCGTGTCGACCGCGCGCGCCAGCGGGCTGGCGAGCACGCGTCCGACGTCGAGTACGGTCATCGGGAGCACCAGCGCCCGAGCCTGCTCCACCCCACCTCGTCGAGGGGAGGGTCGGCGAGGCCACGCAGCCGGTCCGCCCGGTTCGGCGCCGTCCGCCCGTGCGGGACGAGCACCAGCCGGCGTGGCCTGACCCCTTCCCGCGCCGCAGTACCGGCCGCGCCGCCGACCCCGACCGCCGCGACGAACTCGGGCCGAAGGTGGATGACTCGCGCGTCGCGGCTCGAGCCGAGCGCGTCGCTGTCGAGCGGTTCGCCGCGGAGCTCGGGCGCGCTCACGCGAGCCCGTACGGCAGGTCGGGGCGGTCGCGGGCGATCTCGGCGAGCCGGTTGTACTTGGCGACCCGCTCGCCGCGGGCGAGAGCGCCGGACTTGATCCTCCCGACTCCGGTGCCGACGGCGAGGTCCGCGATGAAGGTGTCGAGCGTCTCGCCGGACCGGTGCGAGATCATGGCCGACATCCCGTGCGATCTCGCCGTGTCGACGGCGCTCAGGGTCTGCGTCACCGTCCCGATCTGATTCGGCTTGATGAGTGCCGCATCGAACAGGCAGCGGCCTGCGCCGTCGGCGATCCGACCGGGGTCCGTCGCCTTCACCGCGATCTGGTCGTCGTCGGCACTCGAGGGTGCGGCCCGCACGCTCGTCGAGGTCGCGATCGCCCACGAGCGCGCCCGCGGCACGGGTTGATGGATACCCCTGAGGGGTATACCGTTCCTCCGGTGACGAGCGCGAGGAGCCCCCGCAGCGGGCTGCACGTCGCGCTCGTGGCAGGTCTCGCGTTCATCGCGATCCTCCTCGGAGTCCTCGGCATGCACGCGTCGATGGTCGGCGCGCACGGCGTGGGCCCCGAGCACGCCATGGCGATCGATGAGCCGGCGCCGGCGGTGCACGCCAGCTCCGCGCACGCCGGCTCCGCGCACGCGTCGGCGAGCGATCCGCCGCACCCGATGGGCGGCATGGGCGACCTCGACTGCCTGCTGTTCGGCATGCTCTGCTCGCTCGGCGCCGTCGCGCTGGCGGTGCTCGGGATCCTGCTGCGCCGGCCGGCAGCGGCGCTGCGTCCGCTCGCCCTCCCGCGGGGCCGGCCGCTCATCGCCCCCCTGACCCGCCCGCCACTCCCTCCATCGCTCGACCTGCTCTCGATCAGCCGGACCTGATGGCGATCCTGCCGAGCCGCGCGCTCGGCATGCGATCCGCCCTGCCATCAGACCGATTGGACGACCCGCATGAAGACCCGACCGAGAACCCGACTGATCGCTGCGCTCGCACTCGCGGGCGGCAGCACGCTGCTGCTCGCCGCCTGCTCGACCCCGAGCGGCGGCAGCGGCAGTCACGACATGAGCGGCATGGACATGCCGTCGAGCACCAGCACGACCTCCGGCTCGCAGAACGCCCAGGACGTGTCGTTCGCGCAGGGCATGGCGATGCACCACCTCCAGGCCATCGAGATGGCTGACGTCCTCCTCGCCAAGCACGGCGTCGACGCGCGGGTGACCTCGCTCGCGCGCGAGATCAAGGCCGCCCAGCAGCCCGAGATCGAGGAGATGAACGGCTGGCTGTCCTCCTGGGGCGAGACGACCGTCACCGCATCCATGGGCGCCGGGCACGCGATGTCCGGGATGGGCGACGGGATGATGAGCGAGGCGGACATGACGGCGCTGAAGGACGCGTCCGGCTCGACGGCGTCATCGCTGTTCCTCACGCAGATGGTCGAGCACCATCGCGGCGCCGTCGCGATGGCGAG
Source organism: uncultured Amnibacterium sp. (assembly GCF_964245895.1). Lineage (GTDB taxonomy): Bacteria > Actinomycetota > Actinomycetes > Actinomycetales > Microbacteriaceae > Amnibacterium. The sequence continues at coordinate 11,930 of NZ_CAXTOQ010000001.1, read as the reverse complement.
GACCGAGCAGGCGGCCGGTCGCGATCCCCGCGCCGTCGCGCTCGCGGACTCCATCGTCACGAGCCAGACCGCGCAGATCGCGGACATGCAGCAGCTGCTGAAGCGGCTCTGACCACCGGGTGGGCGGGGGAGCCGCGGCGCCCCCGCCCACCGTCGCCTCGTCGCGCCGAGCGGCGCACGAGCACCAGACGGAATGGAGGCGGGTCGATGAACCCGTTCGAAGCTGTGCTGAAGTCCCTGGCCGAGGCCGGCAACATGGGCTGGGAGATCCTCTGGCCGCTGATCCTGGGGTTCCTGCTGTCCGCGATCGTGCAGGCCGTCGTCCGCACCGAGCGGATCACCCGGCTGATGTCGGGGACGTCACCGCGGGCGCTCGCCGTGTCCGCGGGCCTGGGCGCCGCGTCGTCGTCCTGCTCCTACGCGGCCGTCGCGCTCGCGCGATCGCTGTTCCGCAAGGGCGCGTCGTTCACCTCGGCGATGGTGTTCGAGATCGCGTCGACGAACCTCGTCGTCGAGCTCGGCATCATCCTCGCCATCGCGCTGGGGTGGCAGTTCACCCTCGCCGAGTTCATCGCCGGGCCGATCATGATCGTGTTCGTCGCCCTCATGTTCCGGCTCTGGCTGCGGCGGAAGATCGTCGATGCTGCTCGAGCGCAGGCGGACAAGGGCGTCGCCGGATCGATGGAGGGGCACGCCGGCATGGACATGTCCGTCCAGGGCGACGGCCCCTTCCTCCGCCGGCTGCTCTCCCGCGCCGGGCTGACGGCCACGAGCCGCTACTTCGTCATGGACTGGGCGGCCGTCCTCCGCGACATCGTGCTGGGCCTGCTCATCGCCGGCGCGTTCGCCGCGCTCGTCCCGAAGGCGTGGCTGCAGACCCTGTTCTTCGCGAAGGACCCGGTGCTCGCATTCGTGCTCGGACCGCTCATCGGGCCCCTGATCGCGGTCGTCAGCTTCGTCTGCTCGGTGGGCAACGTCCCGCTGGCCGCGGTGCTCTGGAACGGCGGGATCAGCTTCGGCGGGGTGATGAGCTTCATCTTCGCGGACCTGATCATCATCCCGATCCTGCTCATCTACCGCCGCTACTACGGGACCCGGGCGATGCTGCTGATCGCCGGCGTGTTCTACCTCGCGATGGCCGCGGCCGGCTACGTCATCGAGCTCGTCTTCACCCCGCTCGGTCTCGTGCCCGCGCAGCGCCACGCGGCGGTCCTCGAAGCGACGATCAGCTGGAACTACACGACCTTCCTCGACATCGCGTTCCTGGTGATCGCGGGGGCGCTGCTCGTGCTCTTCTTCCGCAGCGGCAGCGGTCCGATGCTGCGAGCGATGGGCGGATCACCGGAGCCCGGACATGCGGGAGTCGAGGCCTGAGGTTGCGCGAGGACGTCGTCTCCCGCACCTCCCGTGCGGCCTGTCGCGGCAGTCTCGCGGCGTCGGGTCCCGGTCGGGTCCCCAGGCCCGATTCGGTGACGCGCACCAGAGTCGACCCGGAACGGGCCGTGTAGCCCGAGCACGTGGCAGAGATCCACCGTGCGTCGAGGGGGCGGCGTGATGTGGTCGATGCGAGCGGATCAGATCGTCCATCAGCAGGATCCGTTCAACGCCGAGCCCGAGCCCACGCACCTGTCGGTCGGTCCCATCACCGACGTCACGCGGTTCTACTCACGCAACCACGGTCCGATTCCCGTGCTGGATCCCTCGACCTGGCACCTCACCGTCGATGGCCGGGTCGATGCGCCGAAGACGTGCTCCCTCGAGGACCTCCGGGAACGTTTCGAGCACGTGTCGATCGAGCGACGCTGCAGTGCGCAGGGAACCTCCGCTCGGGGCTGTTCTCGGTCGGCGAGATCCCCGGCGAGGCGCCGCGGGGTGCAGGCGTCACGTCGACGGCGGCGTGGACGGGGATCCGGCTCTCCGACGTCCTCCGCGACGTCGGGCCGACCGCCGCAGCACGCCACGGGGTGTTCGAAGCACCCGACGTCTCGCAGATCCCCGGACGCCGGAGGCCTACGGGAGCTCGATGCCGCTCGGCAAGGCGCTCGGACCCGAGGTGATCCTCGCGTGGGAGATGAACCGCGAGCCGTTGCCCACCATCCATGGCGCTCCGCTCCGAGTCGTGGTCCCAGGGTTCATCGGAGCTCGAAGCGTCAGACGGTTGCGCCGAATCGTGCTCAGCGAGGAACCGTCTGCGAACTACTTCCAGGCGACGGCGTACCGGCTGCTGCCGCCCGGCGTCGATCCGAAGCAGGCCGGGCCGGGCGACGGGCTGTCGCTCTCGCCGGTCGCGCTGAACTCCGCATTCTTCCTTCCGGATCGCAGCATCGTCCCGGCAGGCACCAATCGGCTGGCGGGCTACGCATACGCGGGCGACGACCGGACGGTCAGCCGGGTCGACGTCTCGCAGGACGATGGCGCGACCTGGCAGATCGCGGTGCTCGAGGAGGCGTCGAACCCCTGGACATGGCAGTTCTGGCACGCGGACCTCGACCTCGAACGCGGCCACCACACCGCTGTCGTCCGCGCGTGGGACTCCACCGGCGCGCTGCAACCGGCGCGCCCCGAGGATGTGTGCAATCCCAAGGGATACGTGAACAACTCGTGGAAGCGCGTCGAGCTCGACGCACGCTGACGGGTCGGGTCGGATGAGGAGCAAGGCATGACGCATGAGAACCGCATGCCGCGATCGGTCTACGGGGTCGGGAGCGAGCCGGATCCGCGGTTCACGATGGCGAACGAGCGGACGTTCCTCGCCTGGATCCGCACGGCGCTCGCCTGCATCGCGGGCGGTGTCGCGATCGATGCCATCGCGCTGCCGATGCCGGAGCCGCTTCGACTGGCGACGGCGGCGATCCTGCTGCTGCTCGGTCTCGTCGTTCCCGCGCTCGCCTGGCGCAGCTGGGCGGTGACGGAACGGGCGCTCCGGCTCGACCGTCCACTGCCCGCATCCCCGGTTGCCGCGGTCCTGGCCGCCGGCGTCCTTCTGGTCGCTGTGCTCGTCATCGTCGGCACCCTGATCACGTGACCTCGCCTGGTCGGGACCCGGGTCTGCAGCGAGAGCGGACCGAGCTCGCATGGCGGCGCACGCTGCTGGCGTTCGCGATCGGCGCGCTGATCTCGATGCGGGTCCTGTCGGGAACCTTCGGCGGCTGGGCCGTCCTGGTGGGCGTCGGCGGGCTCATGATCACCGCTGCGCTCTGGGCCCTGGTGCACGGCAGCTCCCGAGGAAGCGCGAGTCCGGGGTCGACGCACGGACCTCCATCGTTCGGACCGAGCCGCCTGCTGATGGGAACGGTCGCCCTCGCGAGCATGCTCGGCGCGGCTCTCGGACTCGTCGAGCTCGTGACGAGCGCTTCACGATGAGCCGAGGCGGTCGACTCCGCGAGCCCGAGGAGTCGTCAGCGGACCGCGCTCCACGCCTTCCCTTCGAGCCGTCCGGAGCCGTCGAGCGCCACTCGCCTCGAAGTCGCTCGACCAGCCTTGCCGCCCTCTCGATCGGACGACCGAAGCACGGGAGAGCCCGCTACGACGGCACCGGGTCGCGACCCGCGCGAACTCGACGATCGGGTGGGCCCCGTGGGGCTCGAACCCACGACCCGCGGAGTGGAAACAGTGGGTTCGCGCCCGATCACAGGAGGTAGCAGATCGTTGATGTGGTGCGGATCGAGGCCTTGCTCGATTACAGGAGATCGCCTTCGATACCGTCGAATGTTCGGAGTAGGTTCGGGCGACGGAACCCATCTTTGTGCACTACTAACTCGCACAACTTCGCAGCGCGTTCACCGGATCACGTAGGGCGACGCCCAGAAATTGATCAGCAGAGTCCGGGCTGTTGCGACTTCGCGGGCGGAGGCTGCGCGCAGCAGCACCCGCGTGCCCTTCCTGAACGCCGAACATGACGCCGCGCACATCGGTGCGGTCGCACCCTTGACCATCCGCGCCTGCGGCCGGCTCGAGCAGGTCGTCTCGGCCCACAGGTCGTCGGGGATGACCATCTGAGCGAGGTGCTCCATGAGGTCCTCCGGGTGGCGCTGTGCCAACGCTCCTTGCCGGGAGAGGTGACGATCGTGTCGCCTGGTGGATCTCGAGCGAGGTCAGCTCCGCGCGCCTCATCATGAGGAAGTCAGAAGCTTCTTCGCGGTTGATCACGACGCCGGCGGCAGACCCGCTGCCTCTGGACTCGGATGCCCTGCTGGAACACCCTTCGTCAGGGCACCCCTCGGGTACCGGAGGTGGTGTGGAATGCGGTCGTGACCGCCGAACAGCCCACCGCGACGGATCAGCCGGCCGTCGTGCCGCCCGGCGCCGCGCGCACCGCGCTGGTGCTCGGGTCGCTGGGGTTCTTCCTCATCACCCTCGACATCCTCATCGTGAACGTCGCCCTCACGCGGATCGGTCGCGCGCTCGGCGGGGGCACGGCCGGGCAGCAGTGGGTCATCGACGGCTACACGCTCGCCTTCGCCGCCCTCCTCCTACTCGCGGGCAACCTCACCGACCGGCTCGGGGCGAAGCGCGCGGTCGGCGCCGGGATCGTCCTCTTCCTCCTCGCCTCGATCGGCTGCGCCCTCGCGCCGACGCTCGGCGTCCTGATCGCCGCCCGCGTCGTGCAGGGCGCCGGCGCGGCGCTGATGCTCCCAGCCACGATGGCGCTGATCCGGGAGGCGTTCCCCGACCCGCGCGAGCGGACGCACGCGCTCGGCATCTGGGCAGTCGGCGGCGCGGTCGCCGGCGCCGCCGGCCCGCTCATCGGCGGGCTGCTCACGACCATCGACTGGCGGCTCGTCTTCGGGATCAACATCCCCGTCTGCGCGCTCATGCTCGTGCTGCTGGTCCGGGTGCTGCGCTCCTCGGTCCGGCCGCGAGCGTTCGACTGGGCCGGTCAGGCCGCATCGCTGATCGGGTTGACCGCGCTCATGTACGGGCTGATCACCGGCGGCCACGACGGGTTCGGCCGCGCCGATGTCATCGGCGCGCTCGTGATCGCGGTCGCGGCGCTCACCGTGTTCGTGCTGCTGCAGCAGCAGGTCTCCTCGCCGATGCTGCCGCTTCAGCTGCTCCGACCGATCGGGGTGCGGATCGCGCTGGTGGTCGGCTTCGCGTTCATGATCGGCAACTTCGGCACCGTGTTCGTGAACAGCCTCTACCTGCAGCAGCACCTCGGGCTCACGCCGCTGCTGGCCGGCCTCGTGTTCCTGCCGTCGGCTGCGTTCAGCATCGTCGGCAACATCGTCAGCGGCACGCTCGCCAACCGGTTCGGTGCCCGTGTCCCGATGGTCGGCGGGCTGCTCGCGATGGTCGTCGGACTCATCGGGATGATCGTGGCCGCACCGCTCGGCCTCCCGGTCCTCATCGGGGCATGCATGGTCCTCACCGGCGCAGGCGGCTCGGTCGCGATGCCACCGACCACCTCGCTCGTCCTCGCGAGCGTGCTCCCCGCCCAGGCGGGTACCGCGAGCGCGGTCTTCAACACCTTCCGCCAGATCGGCGGCGCTGTCGCCATCGCGGTCTTCGGTGCGCTGATCGCCGATCCCGCTCACTTCGTCCCCGGCATGCAGGTGAGCTTCTGCATCGCTGGTGCCGCCCTGCTTGTCGCCGCGGTCGTCAGCCTTCGGGCATCGCGATGAGCACGTCACAGATGGGCGGTCCGCTGTGCGGGCCGGTGCAGCCTCAGGCATCCACTGAGACCACAGCAGTGCTCAGATCGTTGATCTTCCGCGGTCGATCTTCGTGAGCTCGTCGGGAACGCGCTTGGAACGCTCGACTCAGTCTCTCGACGCGACGGCAGGATTCGAACCTGCGACCAGCGGTTTATGAGACCGCTTCCTTCGACCACTTGGATACGCCGCGATCCCGTCACGGTAGGTCGGTCCGGCCGCGGCATGGGCGACATGACCGGTCGTGACGACAGAAGTCGAATGGTGACGTCCACCGCGCATTCGACGAGCCACGGAACTGGTTGACACGTCCGCTAGCAGCGGACACACTCGCGGCGTCCGCCTCCGCTCTGTCCGCCGCGGTCGAAGGGTCTCAGCCCACCATGTCGTCCACGTTCGATCCCGATGCGATCCCGTCGGACCGTCAGCCGCAGGGAGCACGACGCCCCGATGCCTCGAGCACGAGCGAGGTCCGCGGTTTCGCGATCTACGTCGGGCTGGATGAGCAGAAGGCTCGGGCTGCAGGCATCGACCTCGCGTCGGTCGTGGAGGCGCTCCGCACGCTCACGGCGCAGCTCGTCCCCGGCGCCGAGACCTCCGCGGCGGTCGCGCTCGCTCCGGCGGGGATCGGAGGTCGCGACGTCGACATCGTGCGCCATGCGCTCACCGACCTGACGCCCGGCTCGCAGCAGGAGACGGTGGCGAAGCGGCGCACCGGCATGATGCTCGACCTCGGCAGGAAGCGCCTCCGCATCGACGAGCGCATCGTGCCGCTGACCTATCGGGAGCTCGAGCTGCTCCAGTTCCTCGTGCTCCGTGAAGGTCTGACGGTTCCGCGTGCCCAGATCATCGAGACCATCTGGGTCGGCATGGACGGCGAGGTGCCGAACGAGCGGACCATCGATGTCCACGTGCGCCGGCTGCGGATGAAGCTGGGCAAGTACGGCGATGTCGTACGGACCGTTCGTGGCGGCGGCTATCGCTTCGACCGCCAGGGCGACGTCGTCATCCGCTACGGCGAAGGGCCGTCGCCCGATCGGTTCTGAGGCGTCGCCGTCCGGCAGCGACGTGAAATATGACGACGCCCGGCTCACGCCCTCGATCGGCGCCGGGTTACGGTGGCGCAATGCAGCAGCAGTGCAGGCGGTGTTGTCGGGGCTGACCCCCGACCGCCGCCCGCGTGCCTCGCGGGCTCCTCTGAGAGCAGCACCCGCATGCGCATCGCCTCGAGCGTCCTCGACCTCATCGGATCGACCCCGCTGGTCCGGCTGAACGCCGTGAACCGGTCTGAAGTCCCGATCGTGGCGAAGGTCGAGTACCTGAACCCTGGCGGCTCCATCAAGGACCGCATCGCCGTCCGCATCGTCCACGCCGCGGAGGCGAGCGGCGAGCTGCGACCAGGAGGGACCATCGTCGAGCCGACCAGCGGCAACACCGGGGTCGGACTCGCGCTCGTCGCCCAGCAGCGCGGCTACCGCTGCGTCTTCGTCGTGCCGGACAAGGTCGCCGAGGACAAGCGCGCCGTGCTGCGGGCCTACGGCGCCGAGGTCGTCGTGGCACCCACCGCGGTCGCGCCGGAGGACCCGCGGTCGTACTACAGCGTCTCCGACCGACTCGTGCGGGAGACCCCGGGCGCTTTCAAACCGAACCAGTACGCCAACCCAGCGGGCCCGGCGAGCCACGCCGCGTCCACCGGCCCGGAGATCTGGGAGGCGACCGACGGCCGCATCACGCACCTCGTCGCGGGGGTGGGGACCGGCGGCACCATCACCGGCACCGCGCGATTCCTCAAGGAGGCTTCCGGCGGGAGCGTGCAGGTCATCGGCGCCGACCCCGTCGGCTCGATCTACTCGGGCGGCACCGGACGCCCCTATCTCGTCGAGGGCGTCGGCGAGGACTTCTGGCCGGGCGCCTACGACCCCTCCCTCGTCGACGAGGTGATCGCGGTCTCGGACGGGGACTCGTTCCGGATGACGCGACGCCTCGCACGGGAGGAGGGGCTCCTCGTCGGTGGGTCCAGCGGCATGGCGACCGTCGCAGCCGTGCGGCTCGCGTCGCGTCTCGGCCCTGACGACCTCGTCGTGGTCCTGCTGCCGGACGGCGGCCGCGGCTACCTCGGCAAGGTCTTCGACGACGACTGGATGCGACGCCGAGGCTTCCTCGGCACCGCGGGCGTCGGGTCGGTCGGCGAGCTCGTCCGCCGCAAGGACGTCGGTGGACTCGCCGACGCCGGATCGCTGCCCGCCGTCCGGCGGGACGCGACCGTCGGCGAGGCGATCGACGTGCTGCGCCGTCGCGGCGGCTCGCGCCTCCTCGTGCTCAGCGCCCCGCAGCCCGTCGTGCTCGGCGAGATCGCCGGCACACTCGATGCGCACCGGCTCCTCGCCGCCGCCCCCGGCGATTCGATCGAAGCGCTGATCGGGCCGATGCCCGCGTTCGTCGGCGCAGCGGAGCCCGTCGCCGCCGCTCGCGCGACGCTGACCGCCGAGGAGTCCGTCCTCGTGCTCGACGACGGCCGCCCGCTCGATCTGCTCACCCGAACCGACCTGCTCGCCCACGCAAGCGACGACCACGAAGGGACCGCACCATGACCGACCGCCGAGACGGCTTCTCCACCCGGGCCATCCACGCCGGGCAGGAGCCCGACCCGCTCACCGGCGCGATCACCCCGCCGATCCACCAGACCTCGACCTTCCTGCAGGACGGCGTCGGCGGCCTCCGGAACGGCTGGGAGTACGGCCGCGGCGGCAACCCCACCCGGTCGGCGCTCGAGACGCAGGTCGCCGCGCTCGAGCTCGGCGCGCACGGCATCGCGTTCAGCTCCGGCCTCGCCGCGGAGGACGCGATCCTCCGAGCCGTGTTGAAGGCGGGGGACCGGGTGGTGCTCGGCAACGACGCCTACGGCGGCACCCACCGCCTGATCGCTCGCCTCCATGTGCCGAACGGCATCCGGCTCGACACCGTCGACCTCACCGACCCCGTCGCGGTCGACGCCGCGTTCTCGACGCCGGCGCGACTGGTGTGGATCGAGACCCCCACGAACCCGTTGCTGCGCATCGTGGACGTCCCCGCGGTCGCCGCCCGAGCGCACGACGCAGGTGCCGTCGTCGTGGTCGACAACACCTTCGCCTCGCCGGTGCTCCAGCAGCCCCTCGCGCTCGGTGCGGACGTCGTCGTCCATTCCGCGACCAAGTATCTGGGCGGGCACTCCGACCTGCTCGGCGGAGTCGTGGTGACCTCCGACGAGGCGGTCGCGGAGCAGGTGCGGTTCCTGCAGTTCGCCGCGGGCGCGGTGCTCGCGCCGTTCGAGGCGTGGCTGCTCACCCGGGGCATCAAGACCCTCGCGCTGCGGGTCCGGCAGCACGGCGCGAACGCGCAGGCCATCGCCGAGCAGCTCGCCGCCCATCCGGCGATCGAGCACGTCTACTACCCAGGCCTGCCCGACCATCCGGGCCACGACGTCGCCGCTCGGCAGATGACCGGCTTCGGCGGGATGCTGTCCGTCGCGGTGCGCGGCGGGGAGTCGGCCGCGCGGCGGTTCGCGGAGAGCACCCGGCTGTTCTCGCTCGCGGAGTCGCTGGGCGGCGTCGAGTCGCTGATCGGGCACCCGGCCTCGATGACCCACGCATCCGTACGCGGTACGCCGCTCGCGGTGCCGGGCGAGGTCGTGCGGCTGTCGGTGGGCATCGAGGAGCTCGACGACCTGCAGGCGGATCTCGCGACCGCACTCGACCTCGTGCATCGGCCCGTCCGCGTCTGAACGTCATCCGCCGTCATCCGCGCGGTCGGCGGCTCGGCGGCCCGGCAGGCTCGGAGCCGGACGGGAGGACCTGCGATGACCGACGAGAACGAGTACCGCTTCCTGGCCGAGGAGGCGCAGGAGGTCGGGCGGGCCACCCCGCTGCCGCCCGTCGACCGGGTCGATGTCCGCGTCGGGGACGGCGTCGTCAGCGCGCTGCGGTGGGGCGCGGGAGCGCCGCAGCTGACGCTGCTGCACGGCGCGGCGCTGAACGCGCACACCTGGGACTCGACGCTGCTCGCGCTCGACCGGCCGGCGATCGCGATCGATCTGCCCGGACACGGCCGCTCGTCCTGGCGCGACGACTTCGACTACGGGCCCGTGCGCACCGCGGAGGCCGTCGCCGCCGTCCTCGACGACCAGGCGCCGGGTTCCCCGCAGGTCGTGGTCGGGCAGTCGCTCGGCGGCCTGACGGCGATCGCCCTCGCCGAGCACCGGCCCGACCTCGTGAGCGCGGTCGTGGTGGTCGACGCCAGCCCGGGCCTCCGCGTGGGCGACGCCCGTCAGGTCAGCGACTTCCTCGCCGGCCCGAACGTCTTCCCGGATCGGGACACGATCGTCGATCGGGCGATCGCGGCCGGCATCGGGACCGACCGGCACCGCATCGCGCGCGGCGTCGAGCTGAACACGCGCGTCCGTGACGACGGGAACGTCGTCTGGTCCCACCACCTCGCCTCCCCTCCTGCGGAGCTCGGGCCGGTCCCCGTGCTCGACGCCGGCTGGGAGGGGCTGACCGAGAGCGACGTGCCGGTGCTGCTCGTCCGCGCGCGCGGCGGGTTCCTCCGACCGGAGGCGGTCACGGAATTCCGGGAGCGGGTCCCGCGGGCGGTCGTGGTCGAGACGGACACCGGGCACAACGTGCAGGAGCAGGAGCCCGCGGAGCTCGCGCGGCTGATCGCCGCGTTCGCCGCAGGCTGACGTCAGCCGGCAGACGCCGGTCCCTCGTCGTCCTGCACGAGGAACGCGCGCAACCGAGCGACCGCCGCCGCATCCAGCCCCCATGACTCGGCGTACGTCGCCACGGTCCCGAACCGCTCGTCGATCCGGTCCAGGACCCCGGCGAGGGCGGCGGGCGGGCTCGTCCGGACGAGCGCGTCGAGGTTCGCGCCGGCAGTCGTGTGCTCCGCCCGCAGCCGCACGACGATCTCGTCGAGCGCGGCCGCGGGCAGGTGCAGCTCCGACTCCGCGTAGTCCGCAAGCACATCAGCCCGATCGACCCCGACGAGCAGCAGCGCGAGGGCGACCACGAGACCGGTCCGGTCCTTGCCCGCCGTGCAGTGCACGAGCGCCGCACCCGGTGCCCCGGACGGGATCGCCCCGATCGCCGCGACCAGGTTGGCGCCGCCGATGAGGACGATGTCGTCGTAGAGGTCGTCGAGGCTCGCGTCAGCGGCGATGAACTCGACGGTCGGCTTCGACAGCAGCGGCAGATGCGAGACGGGCACCCCCAGCGCGTCCAGCCCGGTCGGCGCGAAGGATCGCTCGAGCTCGTCGCGCAGGTCCACCACGACGCCGACGGGAAGCTGCCGCAATGCTGCGACCTCCTCCTGGCCCAAGCCCAGGGGAGCGCTCGACCGCAGCAGCCGCCCGAACCGGACCGTGCCGCCCTCCGCGCGGTAGCCGCCGACGTCGCGCGCGTTCCAGATGGACGGCAGCCCCAGCGAGCGGTCCGGAGGCAGCGGCACCCCTCCAGCGTGCCCCGCGAGCGACCACGACCCGGCCCTGTATGACGCCCCGTTGCACCCCGTGACGTCCCCGGTCGTTTGTTACGGCGCCGATGTCGACGGTGGTCGACCCCTCACCTAGCGTCCCGAGCGATGTCCCACCACGCGTACGGGTTCACCACCAAGCAGGTGCACGCCGGTGCCGCCGCCGATCCGGCGACCGGCGCCCGAGCCACGCCCATCTACGCGACCACGAGCTTCGTCTACGAGAGCGCGGAGCAGGCGGCCGCCTCCTTCACGCTCGACGACCTCGAGCACTACGCCTACTCCCGCATGTCGAACCCCACGACCACCGTCGTGGAGCAGCGCATCGCGCAGCTCGAAGGCGGGGCTGCTGCGGTCGCCACCGCCAGCGGGCAGGCAGCGACCGCGCTCGCGCTCCTGAACGTGCTCCGATCGGGCGACCATGTCGTCGCATCGAGCCAGGTGTACGGCGGGACGACGAACCTCCTGCTGCAGCGGTTCGCGGAGTTCGGCATCACCACCACGCTGCTGCGCGACGTGAACGACCTCGATGCGTGGCGCGCGGCGATCCGGCCGGAGACCCGCGCGTTCTTCGCGGAGAGCATCGGCAACCCGACCGGCGTCGTCGCCGACCTGCAGGCGATCGCGGACATCGCCCACGACGAGGCCCGGGTGCCGTTCTTCGTCGACAACACCCTCGCGACCCCGTACCTGCTGCGCCCGCTCGAGCACGGCGCCGACGTCGTCGTCCACTCGACCACGAAGTTCCTCGCCGGGCACGGCACCGCC